>NC_014960.1:1284501-1605626 GCF_000199675.1 Anaerolinea thermophila UNI-1 | reverse complement strand
TGAACCAATTAAGACTGTATATCCAGCCTTTGCCCAGCGATACGCCAAGCCTTTGCCTTCTTTTCCTGTTCCCCCAATGATTGCAATCGTCTGTTCTGGTGATTCCATACGTTTATCCTTTCTGTTCCATCAATTTCCTGTAGCGTTCCCACGTTGCGGGAACACGAGCGAGCACGGCTTCAGAAATTCCCTGTTCATCGAGTGTAATCAATTTGCGATCTCGCATCAACACCTTCCCGGCAACCATGGTCATGGTAATCATGCTTTCCTGCATACCAAAAATGATATGCCAGGGAAGATTCGCTTCTGTTACAGGGGTATAGGGATGGTAATCTACCAGAATTAAGTCTGCTTCTGCTCCCACTTCAATAGCCCCTACCTTCTTTCCAGAAAACAGGGTTTCCACCAGAGCGCGATTGTTGTAAACGCCCATCTGCACTACCTGATCAGCCCCCATACGGCGAGGATCCAAATTGGCGTGTTTGTGGAGAAAATAAGCAAACTTCCATTCCTGCCACATGGTGTTGGAATGTCCATCATTTCCCAAACAAACACGAATGCCTGCACGCATCATCGACTCAACTTGTGCAGTACCCACACCGTTATTCATATTGGATCGCGGCTGATGGGTAACCCAAGTTTGAGTCCGAGAAAGTTGGAAAATTTCCTGTGCATCCACATGCACGGCATGCACGGCAATGCTTCGAGGTCCAAGAATTCCAAAATGCGAAAGGCGATCCACAACCCTCATTCCGCTCTTTTGAAGGGAGTCATATTCATCTACCGAGTGTTCAGCCACATGCACATGAAATCCAATGTGTTCAGGGACGGCCTCCCGAGCCTTTCTGAGGGTTTCATCACTCAAGGTCAAACTGGCATGTAAACCGAACATCCCGGAAAGTCGCCCATCCAAATTATCCCCTTTCTGAAGTCTCTGGAGGAAACGTACATTTTCACGAATTCCCGCATCTCGTCGAGCAACACCATCACGATCGGTCACTTCATAGCATAATGATGCCCGAACTCCGCTTTCTTCCACGGCTTTAGCAATTTGATCCAGGGACCCATCAATGGCATTGGGAGAAGCATGATGGTCAATCAATGTCGTCGTGCCATGCCGAATTGCATCCATCAAACAAACCAGAGCAGAGTAATACACGTCTTCTTCAGAAAGTGCCTTATCTAATCCCCACCACAGTTTCCGCAAAATCTGAGGGAAATCAGCCGGCGGGGTACCATAAACGGACATTCCCCGAGCATATGCCCCATAAAAATGGGTATGAGCACAAATGTTTCCTGGCATCAACCATTGTCCATTTGCGTCCAATTTTTCCTCTTGGGGATATCTCTCCTCCAGGTCTTTTGAGGGACCAAAATCAACTATTTTTCCATCGCGCACTAATACAGCCGCATTGTAGAGAATTTCATTCGGCTCAGACCATCGAACAATTTGACATCGTAAAATCAGCATGCTACCTCCTGAGATGAAAACAAACCGGCAAGCATCAAAAGGCTTGCCGGAAACAGGTTTACATCATCGAAACAATCGTCTGGGTAGATATCATCAGGAAACCGGTGGATTCTTTCTGCATTCCATCACGCCTCAGGGTCGGGTTGGAACTGTGGCACTTTTCGACGAGCGATGCCCCGCTCGACGCCGACTAAAGACTTAGTCGACCACCGTGTTCCATAAAATTTTATCACAAGTCTTTGTTCGAATACGATGCCGACTCCTCTCAGTCCAATCCCAAACATGGCAAACCCTTCTGAAATTGCATATAATTTGGAAAGATAGATTTATTCTTTAGGAGGCGCTTCATTATGAGCATTCATCGGGAAGAAGCGATTTTGTTCGCCCGTTCACACATAGAAGAATACATAAGTTCCCTCAAAAAACTTGTTGAAATCCCTTCCATATCTACTTTGCCCGAAAATCAAGGCGACGTCCAGAGAGCCGCAACGGAACTGGCTTATCAAATGGAAACACTTGGATTGCAAAATGTTCAGGTAATGCCCACGCAGAGGCACCCGGTAGTGTATGGAGAGGACTTATCTGCAGGTCCAGACAAACCCGTGGTACTGATTTACGGCCATTACGATGTTCAACCCGTTGATCCTCTGGAATTATGGGAAACCCCTCCCTTTGAACCGCAGGTGAAAGGGGATTTTCTGGTAGGCAGGGGCACCTCGGACATGAAAGGACAAATCGCTGCCACGCTTGCTGCGTATCATGCCCTTCGCAGTACTCATGGCATGCCCGTAAATGTGAAATTTATCGTGGAAGGGGAGGAAGAGATTGGCTCTCCTCACCTGCGTAATTTTGTCGAAAACCATCGTCAACTGTTAGCAAGCGATATTTCATTAAATCCTGATGCAGGGATGCTGGCACCACATCTGCCCACTATTGTATATGCTTTGAGAGGCCTGGCATTCTTTGAATTGCTTGTGTACGGTCCTTCCCACGACCTGCATTCCGGTGTTTTTGGCGGGGTCATTCATAATCCGGCTCAGGTGCTTTGTGAGGTCATTGCAGGCCTGCACGATAAAAACGGGACTGTTACATTGCCAGGGTTCTATGATCGTGTCAGACCTCTACCCGATTGGGAGAAAAAAGAACTGGCACGTCTCCCTTTGGAATCCGAAGTACTGCTAGAGCAAACCGGGGTTCCTGCTTTGTGGGGAGAAGCAGAATTTAACTTCGCCGAGCGAATAGGTGCGCGCCCTACACTGGAGGTAAACGGTCTGTATTCGGGCTTTACCGGACAGGGATCGAAAACGATTATTCCGTCCTATGCCATGGCGAAGATTTCGTGTCGGCTGGTTCCCGACCAAAATCCCCATGAAGTTCACGAACAACTGCTCCATCACCTGAAAAATGTCATGCCCTCAACCGTTCGCTGGGAGTTGAAATATCTGGGCGGTGGTAACCCATGTATGACAGATATTCGCCATCCAGCTAACCAAGCACTTGCTGCTGCTCTTGAAACCGCTTGGGGAACCCCACCCATTTATAAACGAGAAGGTGGCAGTGTTCCTGTAATTGGGGACTTTAAAGAGATACTCGGCATAGAAACCGTGCTGACGGGATTTGGATTACCCGACGATCGGATTCACAGTCCTAATGAACACTTGCATCTTCCTACATGGAAAAAGGGCATCGAAGCCTTAATCCATTTCTTCTTCAATCTGGCAGAACAGGAAGGATTGAAACATTGAAATCTCCACGAATGCCTGCTTACGGTGGTCAAGCTCTGATTGAGGGCGTCCTGATGCGCAGTCGTTATGTCGCGGTAGCGGCAATGCGAACTCCAGAAGGGCAAATTACGCTTCATGTTGAACCTCTTTCCAATATTTACCGCTCCAAATTCTGGCAATTGCCTTTTGTTCGTGGCGTCATAGCCCTTTGGGATGCCCTGGGGTTAGGAATGCGCTTTCTGACCATATCTGCAAATTTACAAGCGCCAGAGGAGGAAAAATTAGAGGGAAAGTCTGCTATCTTAACTGTCGGTGTCTCTCTGATTCTGGCAATTGGTTTGTTCTTTCTGATACCGGCAGGGATTGCTCAATTCCTGCAAAACCTCTTAAGCATCAACGCCTTTGCCAGTAACTTAATTGAGGGGGTTGTACGGCTGATTTTTGTGATTGGTTACATCTGGGGCATTGGGCAAATCCCTGAGATTCAACGGGTTTTTGCATATCACGGGGCAGAGCATAAAACCATCAATGCATTTGAAGGAGAAGCGGAACTCACTCCCGAAAAAGTGCGGGAATATCCTCTGGAACATCCCCGGTGTGGCACATCTTTCCTGCTCACACTGATCATTGTTTCCATTATCGTTTTCACGCTTTTAGGAGACTTAACACCATTTTGGAGAATTGCTACAAGAGTGATTTTCCTGCCAGTGCTGGCAGGGATTGCCTATGAGTACATTCGCTGGAGCGCGAACCACATCGAAAACCCTCTGGTTAAGAGTCTGATTCAACCCAATCTGGCTTTACAACGTTTGACCACCCGTGAACCCGACCCTTCTATGCTACAGGTTGCCATCACAGCCTTTACAGAGATGCTGCGTCTGGAAAAGGAATACTCACAATCTCAAGAAATGTAATCCTTTTCTGAATCTCGTTGGGAGGATTGCCGAATGGAAGAATGGCAGGACTGGCAAAAATACCTGGTGGCATTTTTCTTCGGCTTGATTGCAAGCGCGGTCATCCTGCTCATTGCCCGGCGTCCAACCGGAATACCGCTCACCCTCTATCCACCGCCCACTCCACAACCATACCAGGTTCATGTGGATGGTGCAGTAAATTCTCCTGGAGTGTACACTCTGGAAAGGGGAAGCCGTGTACATGACGCGGTTAAGGCAGCAGGTGGTACTACCGAGTCTGCCAATCTTCGGGAGATTAATCTAGCAGCCCCTGTGAAAGATGGACAGAAGATTTACATCCCATCCATGGATGAAACTCCCATTCCTTCAGGAACAAAGCAAGGCGACAAACCACTTGTGGACCTCAATCATGCCTCTTTCGAAGAATTGATGACCTTGCCAGGAATTGGCGAAGACCGCGCAAGAGAAATCATCCAATATCGAGAATCTCACGGAGGATTTTCTGAACTTGAGGAATTGATGAATATTTCTGGAATCGGGGAAGCAACCTTTGAAAAGATAAAACCCTTTATTTTCATCACACCATGAACTTTTAGGAGGATATAATTTGATTATGTTAAGCCGTCAAAGCATTGAACAAGCCCTGAAAGAAGCCATGCGCAGCAATGATGAAGTGGCTCGTCGCACTCTGCGTATGATTCTGAGCGCCATTAAACTCGCCGAGGTGGAAAAAGGTGCCTCCCTGGACGAAACAGCTCTGGTGGCTGTGTTGCAAAAAGAATTGAAATCCCGCCGCGAGTCAATTGCAGATGCCGAGAAAGCCAATCGTCCGGACTTAGCAGAAGCAGCCAAAGCAGAGATTGCCGTTATTGAGTCTTTCCTGCCCAAACAACTCACCCTGGAGGAACTGGAGCAAATCGCACGGGAGGCTATCCTGGAAGCCAATGCAACAACCCCAGCAGATATGGGCAAGGTCATGAAAATACTCATGCCCAAGGTTCAGGGTAGAGCCGCTGGAGACCAGGTCAGCCAAATGGTTCGGAAATTGTTACAGGGTTAGTATGAGTTTGAGTACTCTGAAAGCCCGCTTGCTTACGCCCTACACCCGTAAATTATTCCAAGCCTTCATTCTACTGATGACAAGCGGGCTTTCTTTTGTCGTTCTATGGTTGCCAATTGCTTCCCGTCCACTCATTTATACTCTTTCTCCGGGCGACGTTGCACCACAGGATATCGAAGCCCCTTATTCGTTGAGTTATGTCAGCGAAGTACTCACCGAACAAGCCCGTCAGGAAGCAGAACAAAAAACCCAGCCAGTGTACCTGCCCTCCGATGCTTCCATTACCCGGCGGCAAATCGAGAAAATGCGGGTGACATTCCAGTACGTTAATACCGTACGATTGGATTCATTTGCCTCGCCGGCAGAGAAAATAGAAGATTTACTTAAAGCCAAAGACCTGAATCTGAGTGAGGAAGAAGCCACCATTTTAATTACAATGGATCAGACAAATTGGGAACTGATCCAGAACGAAGCCTTACGAGTTCTTGAACAAAGCATGAGAGAAACCATTCGGGAAGACCAGTTGCAGGAAGCCATCAAGCGCATCCCTTCCCTGATCAGTTTTTCTTTGTCTCCCGAAGAAGCACAACTGGTATCCAAAATTATTCGCCCTTTTATCACCCCCAACAGCCTGTACAGCCCGGAACAAACCGAAATGGCTAAGAAGTCTGCTCGAGAGGCCGTGCAACCTGTTGTTAAGCAGTTTGTGGCGGGAGAAACGATTGTACGACGTGGACAAATAATTACTCCACTGACTTATGAAGCCTTGCAACAATACAAATTAATTCGCAGTAACAATAGAAATCGAGAATTAATTTCTTTACTCTCTCTGATCCTTGTATTGACTGCCTTAATCGGGTTGTTTTTCTACCGTAAGCATATCCCCATTTCCGGCAGTTTACGGTTCTCCTTTATCATTGCTGTTTTCTTTTTGATTTTTTTGTTCTCCGCACGCGCTCTCGTCCCTAATCGCGCAGTTGTCCCGTATTTATTCCCTATTCCTGCATTCGGATTAACGATCACTTCGCTCTTTGGGATGGAACTGGGTATTATCCTGTCCATTCCTTTGAGCATCTTGACTGCTTATGGGACGACGAATAGCCTTGACCTTACCGTGTATTATCTTCTCAGCAGTATCGTGGGAATTTTTGTGCTGGGAAAAGCACAACGCTTGAGCCATTTTATCTGGGCAGGGATCTGTATTGGCGCTACAGGAAGCGCGGTTGTCGTGGCTTACCGCCTCATTTCTCCTTATACAGACTTGATTGGCATTGCCACCCTCGTTGGAAGTGCTTTTCTGAGCGGCATTGCCTCTGCCAGCCTTACTATCCTCTTCCAGTACATTTTCTCTCAATGGCTTGGATTGACTACTGCATTACAGTTGTTGGACCTTTCTCGTCCCGACCATCCTTTGCTCCGTTTGATCATGCAAAATGCGCCGGGAAGTTACCAGCATAGCCTGCAGGTAGCTGTCCTGGCAGAACAAGCCGCGGAAAAAATCGGGGCAGATGCCATGCTGGTACGTGTGGGAGGAATGTATCATGATGCCGGCAAAGCCTTAAACCCTGCCTTCTTCATCGAAAATCAAGCGGGAACTTCCCTGGATACTCATGATGATCTTCCTCCGGAAGATGCCGCACGAGTGATCATCCAGCACGTTCTGGATGGTGTTGAGCTGGCTAAAAAATATCGGGTTCCATCGCGAATTCAGGATTTCATTCGAGAACATCATGGCACCATGGTGACCCGTTACCAGTACGCTCGAGCGCTGGAAAAAGCCAACGGCGATTCCTCAAAGGTCGATATTGAGCAATTCCGTTATCCGGGTCCACCTCCCGCCTCTCGAGAAACCGCCTTACTCATGCTTGCCGACGGCACCCAGGCACGGGTACGGGCAGAATTACCTGAAACCGAGGAAGAAATACGGGCGGTAGTAAAAAAAGTTATTGACTATTGCCTCAAAGAAGGTCAACTGGATAACACCCGTCTCACCTTAAGAGACCTGACCTTAATTACCGAGTCTTTTGTTCAAACTCTTAAAAATACTTACCATCCCAGAATCCGCTACCCGGAAGTTCAACATCTTTCCTCACAAAAAGAAACCGTTTTATCCATCCCGGTCAAGGAGAAAGAATGATTTATTTTTTTGTTGATGAGGCCTATGAAGCATTAGTACGCAAGGAACCTCTAATCCGCGCTGCAGAAGAGACACTTCGCGTTGAAAATCACAGCGATTCGGATGTCACGATAAGCATTCAAAATGACGAAGCCCTCAAATCCTTAAATGCTCAATTTATGGGCACAGAGGCTCCTACTGATGTGCTTTCCTTTACGATGGACTTTTTCGATCCCGAAACAGAACGACAGTATCTGGGAGATATTCTCATCTCGTATGAGCGAGCAGAGGAACAAGCCCAAACAGCCGGGCATTCCACAGAAAACGAGCTCATCCTTCTCATTGTCCACGGCATTCTTCATCTGGTAGGTTATGACCATGGGACAGAGGAAGAAAAGAGTAAAATGTGGAAAACTCAGAGCGAAATTCTCAAACAGTTGGGATGTGAAATTAAGCGGCTTCCAGAATGAGTTATGGATGAATTCATTCGTCTAAGATTAAGAGCCTTTAGATATGCCTTCTCTGGTTGGTGGTATGTTATTCGTACTCAGCGGAATGCGTGGATTCATGCAATTGTCTCTGTGCTGACCATCCTTGTTTGTATCGTGTTGCGTTTGCCAGCCAGGGATTGGGCAGTGATAATCCTGACCATTGCTCTGGTGTGGATCTCTGAATTTCTAAACACAGCACTTGAAGCCGTTGTGGATTTAGCCATGCCCATCCACCACCCCCTGGCGCGAGTTGGTAAAGATGTTGGCGCAGCAGCGGTGCTCATTTCTGCTATTACTGCCGTTCTGGTTGGGATTTTTATCCTTGGACCTGCGCTATGGGTAAAAATTGCCCCTGTTTTCATGAGGTGATTTATGATTCCGTTTATGTTTGGTACCGTTGGAGCCCCTCTGTCCACCCCTAAGAAACCGGGGGGCAGCGTGGGGGCAATTCAACACCTGGCTTCCCTTGGTTTATATGCATTTGAACTTGGCTGGGTTCAATCTGTACGAGTTTCTGAAGAAACCTGTCATGCCATTCGAGAGGCTGCCAAAGCGTATAATGTTCAAATCAGTGTTCATGCCCCATATTTCATCAACCTGAATGCCGATGACAACGAATGGCAAAAATCGCGCAAGCGTCTGATGGATGCAGCCTATTACGGTGCCCTAGCCGGCGCCACCGATATTATCTTCCATCCTGGTTCATATTTTTCCATGCCACCTTCAGAAGTGCTCCCTAAAGCCATTAAACGCCTCGAAGGCTGTGTCAGGGAATTGCAAGAGATGGGGACACGGGTAACCTTAAGACCTGAAACGATGGGAAAATCGGCCATGCTGGGCTCCCTTGAAGATGTACTGGAAATGAGCAAAGCCCTTCCAGAGTATGTCCAACCATGCCTGGATTTTGCCCACCTTCATGCCCGTACCGGTACAGGAGCCCTTAACACGCGCGAAGAATGGCTAAGGGTACTTGATCAGGTTGCCGAAACGCTGGGAGCAGATGCGTTGCAGTCTTTGCACATTCATTTATCAGGTATTGAGTATTCCGAGAAAGGGGAAAAAAACCATCTGAAACTTGAAGAATCGGATTTGAACCTGAAAGGATTATTCACCGCGCTTTATGAAAAGAAATGCACCGGCCGCATCCTGTGCGAATCGCCGGTGCTGGAAGAAGATGCTCTCCTAATGAAGCAAAGGTGGATCGAATGGTTTGGAGAATAGGCTACAGATATTCTCTCAAGTTATGCTCCACAGCATAAGCTGCCGCTTCGGCTCGATTGCTGACCCCTAACTTGGAAAGAATACTGCTAACGTAATTTCTCACCGTACCTTCCCCAAGGAAAAGTGCCTTGGCGATCTCGCGATTGGTTTTTCCCTCCGAGACCAGTAATAAAACATGCTTCTCCTGCTGACTGAGATTGGCAAAAGCCGAAGCCTCTTCTTCTTTTACAGCACGACGAACTTCCTGAAATACTCGCTGGGTAACCGCTGGGTCAAGCAGTGCCTCGCCTCTACCCACCGATTCTAATGCCCGGATCAGGTCTTCACCACCAATTTGTTTGAGGATATATCCAGATGCACCAGAACGAATCGCCGAGAAAAGCATTTCATCCTCTGCATAGGATGTTAACATAACCACCCGGGTATCTGGAAAACGGGTGGTAATTTCTTCGCAGGCTTCAATCCCTGATGCACCAGGCAAACGAATGTCCATCAGGACAATATCAGGGTGGTACCGCGAGACCATATCGATGGCTTCTTTTGCCGTTGAGGCTTCACCAATGACTTCAAACTGAGCATGGTGTTCTAATAAGGCTTTTAAGCCAATACGCACGACTTCATGATCGTCCACCAGCAGAATTCTTTGTCTTGGCATCTCAAGAACCTCCATATTCAGTATAAATGAGCGCCTTACTCCTGACAAGGGTTGGCCTTTGGCAAACCCGCTCTTTACTGGAAAAATTTCCTGGCCTTATCAGGATTCTCCCCAAGTATTGACATCCCTTTACACTTCCAGTATAAGCACCAGTATATGTTCAAGAAACCTCTTGCCGTCATTTTACTCTTCTCTTTCCTCATTATTTCGTGTGGAATTCCACTTCAGGTTGGACAACAAATCTCTTTAGAAACACCAACGGCCAACACCGCTCTTCAGCCCCCAACCCCTGAGCCAAGTCCAACCTCTTCGCCCACTCCCCTCCCAAGCATTCGATTGGAACTGGGCGAGAGCCATCTTTTTATGGGAGATTTTGATCGTGCTAGAGAAGAGTTCCAAAACATCTTAACAACCACCAATGATGAAAAGATCCAAGCAGAAGCCCTGATCGAATTGGGAAAGACATCTTATCTATCAAGAAATTACGAACAGGCTATCAAAGAATTAACGCAGGGAATTACCCAAAACCCTCAAAGTAAAAATGCCGGCACTGCCTGGTTACACCTGGCCCTTTCATTTGAAGCCCTTAACAAACCTGATGCAGCCTCTGATGCCTATGCGAAATTAGCAGAGATAATTCCTCCTGTCCTGAATGACTACATTCAAGAATGGCGAGGAGATGCCCTCTTGAATGCCCAACGTCCGGCAGAAGCTGCTCAGGCGTATCAGATGGCTCTGGATGCCTTGCCCGCCGATACAGACGCAGTGTGGTTAAAAATCAAGAAAGCCAGGGCTCTTGCACGTGCCCAGGATACTTCGACAGCAATTTCTGAGTTCTTAAGTGCCTATGAGAGCACATCCAACCAATACGCTAAAGCACAAATCAACTTTCTTCTGGGACAGATTTATCTCAATCTAGGCGTGCCAGAACAAGCCTATGCCCGTTTCCAGGATTCAGTGACAAATTACCCGATGGCTTACGATTCTTATTCGGGGTTGGTGGAATTAATCAAGGCAGGTCAACCCGTGGATGAGCTAAATCGGGGATTGGTCGATTACTTTGCAGGGCAATATGGACTGGCTGTCGAGGCTTTCACACGTTACATTGATAGCCAGGAAGCACCTAGCAGTACGGCTTTCTACTATCGTGGAATGAGTCGTTTCTACATGTCAGAATATGGGAACGCAATAGCCGATTTTGATGTCATTATTGAGAAAAATCCCAATGACCGCTTTTGGGTAAAAGCCTACCAGCAAAAAGCCTATATTTTATGGGCATATCTGAACGACTATCAAACTGCTGCCCAAGTTCTTATGGATTATGTGAACAAAGCCGGGGATATCGAAGATGCCCCACAAATCCTTTTTGAGGCAGGCAGAATATTCGAAAGAGGAAATTACCTCACTAAAGCGGTGGAAACCTGGCAGGAATGTCACGAGAAGTTTCCGGCAGCAGAAATCAGCCGACGTGCGTTATTTCTTGCTGGAATTACCCTTTACCGCTTGAATGATTTTTCCCAATCCCGTTTAATTTTTCAACGCTTTTTGATTCTTTCGGACAATCCTGAAGATCAAGCCGCGGCTTATTTATGGGTCGGAAAAACCTATCAGGCAGAAAACAATCTTCAACAAGCAAAAATTGCGTGGGAACAGGCTGTACAGAGAGATCCCACGGGATACTACAGCCAGCGAGCTTCAGAACTTCTGGTGGGACGATCTCCTTTCCAAAGCCAAAATCCAATCAATTTGGCTTACGACCTGAATCTGGAAAAGGAAGAGGCAGAAGCCTGGCTGAGAACGAAATTTTCCATTCCACCCGAGGTGGATTTGAACGATTTATCTGAACTGCGCTTATCGCCGGCCTTCCAGAAAGGCACAATCCTCCTTGAATTGGGAATGTACGAATACGCGCTCCGTGAATTTGAGAAAGTTCGGCAACAATATCTGAATGACCCGGTAAACACATACAAACTGACCAACTTTTTCCTGGAAAAGAACCTGTACCGGCTAGCCATTCTCTCTGCAAGGCGCGTGCTCGATTTGGCTGGTTTTGACGACGCATCCACCCTGAGCGCTCCGCGCTACTTCAATCACATTCGATTTGGCGTGTATTTCAAAGGCCTAATTCAACAAGCCGCGCTTAAGTACAATTTGAATCCTTTATTCCTTCTAAGTGTTATTCGCCAAGAAAGCCTCTTCGACCCAGCAGCAATCTCTTCTGCAAATGCCAGAGGGTTGATGCAAATTATTCCACCCACGGCACAGGAAATTGCCAACCAACTGCAATGGCCCCCCAACTTTGACTTGCAAGATCTGGAGCGGCCTCTGGTTTCGATTGAATTTGGAGCATCTTACCTGGCTCGTCAGATTCGTCTATTTGATGGGGACCTGTACGCAGCCCTTGCATCTTACAATGGTGGTGCCGGGAACACACTGATCTGGAGAGAACTTGCAAACAACGATCCTGATTTATTTCTGGAAGTGATTCGGTTCGATGAAACTCGTCAATACATCATGAACATTGTCGAACTTTACAATCTATACCGTCTGTTTTATGAACAAAAACCCTGAAAAAAGAATTGGGGCTGTCAAGTAGACAGCCCCATACAATCTTCCTTCGGAAAGGCTAAACCAGAAGCAAGATAGGATTTTCCAGATAACGAGCCAGTACCTGCATGAACTGCGCGGCTTCAGCACCGTCGGTCACGCGATGATCTGCCGAAAGGGTAGCTTTCATCCGGAGACCGGTTTTAATTTCGTCGCCAACCACAACCGGCACTTTTTGAGCCGCTCCCACTGCAAGAATACCACTTTCTGGGGGATTAATAATCGCCATAAAGTTTTCGACATCGAACATGCCAAGGTTGCTGATAGAAAAAGTCGAGCCCTCAATATCCTCAGGGCGTACTTTTCCCTGTCTGGCACGAGAAACCATATCCCGAATTTCTGAAGAAATGACTCTCAATGGCTTCTGGTCCGCATCTTTACATACCACAGTGAGCAAACCACCCTCTACGGCCACTGCCACCCCAATATTCACGCGTCCATGTCGGAGAATGGCATTCCCGGAAATCGAAGCGTTCAGGTTAGGATAACTTCTCAAAGCCAATGCAACCGCCTTGATCACAAAATCGTTCAGCGTTAATTTTTGCCCTTCTGGCATAACCTGATTAATTTGCTCTCGCAAAGCCATCAGGGCTTCAACATTGAACGAACGAGTAATATAAAAATGCGGGTAGTTCTGCTTTGAATCCACCATACGACGCCCAATCGCCTGGCGCAACCGATCCATGGGAACAGTCTCATCCGCTGGAACGCTCTCCGGGGCAGTCCATACCGGTAGAGTAAAACCTGAGGAAGGGGCTGGTGATGTAGACACAGAGGGAGTCGGAATCGGTACCTCCACAGCCTGGGGCACCGCCGTTCTTATCATTGCCAGGTAGGCTTCGATATCTTTACGCACAATTCTCCCACCAGGGCCACTTCCCTGCACCGCGTTCAAGTCCACCTGATGCTCTTTTGCCAGACGCTTGGCTAAAGGCGAGGCTTTGATGCGTTGCTCTTCACCACTGACAGATGGCTGTGCCAGAGAAACGGCTTCTTTTTCAGCCGCTTCCTCTACATTTTTAGCAGGCAAAACACCTGCCACCGGCTCTTCGGCAACCGTTTCGCCGGGGGCCGCAATAATGGCAATAGGCGTCCCAACCGGAACAACAGCCCCTTGCTCTACCAGATGACGATGAACAATTCCGCTCACACTGGCTTCAACCTCGACAGTTGCCTTATCTGTTTCAATTTCTGCCAGCACCTGTCCTTTTTCAACGGCTTCGCCTTCTTGCCTGACCCAACGAACCAGTGTCCCTTCCTGCATGTCAAAGCCCAATTTGGGCATCTTAATGGTCTCAGCCATTCAGCACCTCCTTGACCGCTTGAATGACATCCTCGACCTTTGGCAGTGCCATTTGTTCCAGCGTACGGTTATAGGGCAAAGGAACTTCTTTTTGCGCCACACGGCGAATCGGAGCATCCACGTAATCGAAGGCTTCCTCATAAATGCGGGAGGCAATTTCAGCGCCTACCCCATAGGACTTCCACCCCTCTTCCACAATGACGGCACGATTCGTCTTCTTGAAGGATTCAAGCACCGGTTCCATATCCAGAGGACGGAGAGTGCGCAGATCAACAATCTCCACCTCAATGCCCTCTTTTGCCAGTTGATCAGCGGCTTTAAGCGAGATCTCAAGCATTTTACTGTAGGTTACAATGGTGACATCTCTTCCAGGGCGCTGAATGGTAGATTTTCCAATCGGTACGGTGTAATCGCCTTCCGGAACTTCTCCCCGCATTTGATACAAGGTGGCATGCTCAATGAAAAGGATAGGATCATTGCTGCGAATAGCGGCTTTAAGTAAACCTTTGGCATCGGCCGGTGTGCCTGGAGCAACCACTTTCAAACCAGGGAAATGCGCAAACACTGCATCGGGGGTTTGAGAGTGAGTGGCTCCCAACTGACGCCCCCCCCCGCCTACAGCGCGTATCACCATGGGCAAAACCATTTGTCCCCCAAACATGTAGTGGAGTTTAGCCGCCTGGTTGACAATGTGATCCATCGCAGAAAAAGCAAAATTAATGGTCATCAGTTCAGCAACAGGACGCAAACCAGTCAGCGCAGCACCAATCGCAGCCCCGATGATTCCCGCCTCTGCAATGGGTGTATCTCTAACCCGTTCAGGACCAAAATGGTCGTAAAAACCTTTTGTCACCGCATAGGTTCCACCCCAAACCCCAACCTCTTCACCAAGAATGAAGACATTGGGATCACGCTCCATTTCTTCCCATAAAGCCTGAGAAATTGCTTCACGCATGGTTATTCGTGCCATAAGCCCTCTCTATGCTTCTACGTAAATATGCTCGAACAATTCATGAGGCTGAGGTTCCGGACTGGCTTCAGCAAACTGGACAGCATCTTCCACAATGGCTTCCGCTTCATCATCCAGTTGATTGAGTTCCTCTTCGGTCGCAATCCCATTCTCCTGAAGATACTTGCGGAAAATTCCGATGGGATCATTTTCCTGATACCGATGAACTTCTTCAGGTTTTCGATAACGTTCCGGGTCGCCCATGGAGTGTCCACGGAAGCGATAAGTCATGGCTTCCATCAGCATTGGGCCCGCCCCATTGCGAATGGCTTCAATCATCTCTTCCGCTGCCTGACGCATTGCCATGACATCCATTCCATCCACCCGTCGGCTGGGCATGGCATAAGCCTGGGCTTTCTGG
This sequence comes from Anaerolinea thermophila UNI-1, assembly GCF_000199675.1. GTDB lineage: Bacteria > Chloroflexota > Anaerolineae > Anaerolineales > Anaerolineaceae > Anaerolinea > Anaerolinea thermophila. Next base: position 1,590,694 of record NC_014960.1, on the reverse strand, counting down.
ATGATTTCGGACACCGCTGAGGCACGTTCAACCGCCGTGCCCATACCGTACTGGTTATTTTCACACACCCAGAGAACCGGCAAATTCCAGATTTTGCTCATATTCAGGGCTTCATGGAAAAAGCCGATGTTGGTAGCCCCATCACCGAACATGCAAATGGTCACATTTTTCTCTCCCTTATAAGCGTCGCCCAACGCCAATCCGGTGGCAATGGGCAAATGGGCTCCCACAATGGCATGACCTCCCCAAAAGTTTTTGGTAACATCTGCAAGATGCATCGAGCCCCCTTTGCCTTTAGAGCACCCTGTGGCTTTTCCAAGAAGTTCTGCCATCACTTCCCGCGCCGACAGCCCACAATTGATCGCAACGCCATGATCACGGTAGGCGGTAATCACACGGTCCTGTGGTTTTCTTGCAGAAATTAAGCCAGTGCTTACCGCTTCCTGTCCAATATAAAGATGGAGAAATCCGCCGATTTTGCCCTGCTGATACAATTCAGCAGAACGTTCTTCCAAGCGGCGGATCACTACCATCTCTCTATACATGCGAAAATATTCATCTTTTTCCATAGGTGAGAAAACCTCCGTTGGGTCTTGATGATTGAACTGCAAAGTCGATAATAAAACCGCCAAATTATACCCGATTTACCCGTTTATGACAAAATTTTTCTTATTTCTCGGGTAAAAACCGCTATTGAAATTATAACAAACCCTAAGGGATGAAGGAAAAATTTGTACAATACGGAACAATCGTTTGCTCTCCCTGAAACAGGCAAGCAAACGAAAAACCATTCTCAAATTCCCCCACAATTAAAAATTGAGATAATGGTGAATTAACCGGTTGAGGTCCCATGAAAAGGTCAACCCTATCGCTCAGGCTAAGAAAATAAGCACCCCTAGCGTTTTCCAGATATCCTTGAATGGACTGAAACGAAACAGGCAGGCTCTGTACATTTGTAGCCTTGCGAGCCTCCTCTACCATTTGATGAACTGTTTGAAATGCTTTGCGTTCTGCACGTCCATATAAAGAAAACGCCGAGACGAAAATCACCAAAATCAGAAGAAGAAGCGGAACCAGAAAACGCCGTGCCCAAAGTTCAGGATGCTGAGGATCAGGAAATTGAGAATTAACTCCAAGCCTCACCAGGTAAGCAAAAGACATATACATAACTACCAGGGGCAAAAACAGATAAAAGGCCATAACAAACAATCCTAAAGCCCGTTCCTCTCCCCCGCGAAGAGAAGATATTCCCAGCAAAGTCACGCCCAATGCTCCAGCAAATCCCCCCAGGAAAGTACCCAACCATTTTGACTCAGGAAAAGAAGCCACTCCTCCAAGAAGTGCTCCCGAAAGAAAATATCTCCAGATAAATTCCAGAAAGGAACCTGCTCCTGAAGGTTTCAAAGGGACACCCGGAAGGAATAACCCATTGATTGCTTGACTCAAAAAGGCGTAAAGGCCCCCCATTAGCCCACCAACAGCAATGCCAACTGCAACACGAGCAAGGCGATTCGTCATGAGGTATATTATAGTCATAGAAAGAAACAAATCACAAGCCATACGCTGTGATTTGTTTCAATGGACAGGAAAGTTTTTCTACTCTTCAGGTGAATGGGTCAATAAAACATCCAGATCAACACCTTGCGTTTTCAAGCGGTTTTTCCGGAACGAGTAAAAGGCAAATCCTACTGCAAAAGAGCCTAATATCCACCCAAACGGTCTGAAATCAAATCCTCTGGGATTAATTGCAAGGTAATTCAATAAATAGACCCCATAAACCACCCAGATCACCCCTACAACACTCACGAGCGGAATTTTTCCAATTCGCCACCCTGCCATGCCTGAAGTCTGCTGAAAATCTTCAGGATGCTTGAAAGGGTAAACTGCCAGGGCAATTGCTGAGACCACCTGTCCGGAAGCAATCACAAAGAAAAATGGCTTGATCCACTCGATATTATGAGTATGAGCAAGCGCAAAAACCATTAACCCCACTTCCAAAAGCAAGGACATCCAGAGAAGAGAGACAACCGGAGTACCAAGCCCGGAGTGAGTGAAGGAAAACGAAACTGGCAAAATTTTATCTTTTGCCCACGCCATCAACATTCTTGAGCCAGCCATAATCGCGACAAGGATCAGGTTGAAGGTAGAAAACAACCAGCCTGACAAAAAGAGATAGGCTAATGTAGGGTTAGGTCGAAGAATATTAGCATAGAAGAATAGCCATGGATAGACAGTTTCTTTTCCATCCTCTGTTAACAGATATAAATAACTCTGAGCGGCAAGCCAGGACGAAGACGACACACGCAAAAACAATAAACTGGTGACGATAAAAATGAGAGAAGCCAGAAGAACTGCTCCCACATTTCCTGCAAACAAGTCTTTTTTGGGATTTTTAACCTCCCCTGCCATCCACACTGGCATAACAATCCCGGCAAATAAAATGGCGGTGATAACTAAGCCAAGAGTAAGAAATGCATTTGGAAATGGCCCAGTAGATAATCCAAGTTGACGGGCTAGAAATATTTGGCGGTCAAAAGCACCAAATCCCATAAATGTATTCCATCCATCAGAGAGTGGATACATTGGAACTGCAAACTGGAAAATTAAACCCGCCCAGCTCAATAGGGTGAGGAAAAACCCAAAGCGAAGGAAATTTTGAACAATCCGAACCGGGAAAATACTGACAATAAACGCCAGTACAATCAAGATCGAGCCTACAATCATTATTCCAGTGGGCGTATGCAAATTTTCTATGACAGTAAAACCTGCGCCGGCTGTAATTTCTGCTGTTTTTGAGATGAAAGGGAACCCTACAGTAGCAAGAGTGCCTGTAAAACTGCTTACCAGCATGGTAGCGCCAACCAGCATAGTAAGGGACGCTGCAAAACCCAGAGAACCGGTTAAGACACGAGACATCAACACGTAGTCAGCGCCACAGTGAGGGAAAAATGCCCCAATTGAGGAATAAATATAAACAAACAAAAGGCCTAAAACCGCCGCAATAACCAGAGCAAGCGTGAGGTTGGTGCCTGGAAAATCACCCATTAAGGTAGCATAAGGAATCAACCCTACAACAAATACACCAATCGAAGCAACCGCCAGGAAGAGAATGAGAAAACTATCCAGCACACGCAAATTTGACGATCGCTCTGAGCTTTGACTCGCCATCCGTCTTTCCTCCAGGGAAAAAATTTCCTCTTTGCATTATAGTACAAAGGGTCTGGAGAAATTCCCAGACAGGCATCTCCAGACCCTTTTTGAGTTTACAGGTGGTTTACAAAATTACCGATTCTTGATTGCCGCTTGCGCAGCAGCCAGACGCGCCACCGGAACACGGAACGGTGAACAACTCACGTAGTTCTGTCCAATCAAGTGGCAGAACTCAATAGAATCAGGATCACCACCATGTTCGCCACAAATACCCACTTCGAGTTCTGGACGAGTGCGGCGGCCTTCTTCTACAGCCATGCGCATCAGGCGTCCTACACCTTCACGGTCCAAAGTCTGGAAGGGGTTCTTCTCCAAAATACCTTCCTCAACATACTTGATGAGGAAGTTTCGTTCGGCATCGTCCCGGCTGTAACCAAAGGTCATTTGGGTCAGGTCGTTGGTACCGAAGGAGAAAAACTCAGCCAGGCGAGCGATCTCACCCGCAGTGACTGCCGCGCGCGGAATCTCAATCATGGTGCCGAACTTGTAGGGGAAGTTAACACCCTTTTCGCTCATGACCTGTTTGGCAATGCGCTCCAGACGCGGCTGGATCCATTCCAGTTCCTTCACCGTGCCGGTCAGGGGGATCATCACCTCAGGTTTCACTTTGACACCGCGCAGTGTGCAATTCGCCGCAGCCTCAAAGATTGCACGCACCTGCATCTCCACGATTTCAGGCATGTAAATGCTCAGGCGCACACCGCGCAAGCCCATCATCGGGTTGCTTTCATGCATGGCACGGATGCTGGCAAGCAGTTTTTCTTTTTCTGCCAGTCCTTTGGTTTCGCCTTTCACCCGCATGGTAATCACTTCTTCAAAGAGTTTCTCTTCATCGGGCATGAACTCATGCAGGGGCGGGTCAATCAGGCGGATAATCACAGGATATCCGTCCATGGCTTCGAACAAACCTTCAAAGTCCGAACGCTGGAAGGGCAAAAGTTCATCCAAAGCCTTCTTGCGTTCTTCGATGGTCTCAGCCAGAATCATGCGCTGAACAATGGGCAGACGTTCAGGCTCAAAGAACATGTGCTCGGTGCGGCACAAGCCAATACCCTTTGCACCATAAGAACGGGCACGGCGAGCATCCTTGGGGTAATCAGCATTCGCCCAAACCTGCAGACGGGCAATTTCATCTGCCCAATTCAACAGAGTGAGCAAATCCTGCTGTTCTTCCAGGTTAGGCACAGTGAGATCCAGTTTGCCCAGGAAGACTTCACCCGTGGCACCGTCCAGCGAAATCCAATCACCTTCTTTGACCACAACATCGCCAACTTTCATCTGGCGTTTTTCAAGGTCAATTCGGATTGCAGAAGCACCAACAACGCAGGGAACGCCGAACTGGCGAGCCACTACCGCCGCGTGAGAAGTAGCACCACCCTCGCTGGTCAGAATTCCTTTAGCGGCAAGCATACCATGGACATCATCGGGTTTGGTGAAGGGGCGAACCATAATAACCTGCAAGCCCTCTTCTTTGCCTTTCTTCTCAGCGGTATCGGCGTCGAAGAACACCTGACCGACTGCCGCGCCCGGTGAAGCGTTCACACCAGTGGCAAAGAGGCGTCCCTCTTTCTTGGCGGCTTTGCGCGCATTCTCATCAAACTGCGGGTGGAGCATAGCATCCACCTGTTTGGTAGAAACGCGCATCACAGCCTCTTCTTTGGAAATCAACCCCTCATTCGCCATATCCACAGCAATCTTGATGGCCGCTTTGGCAGTGCGCTTCCCGTTGCGGGTCTGGAGCATCCACAGTTTACCGCGCTCAATGGTAAATTCCATGTCCTGCATATCGCGGTAATGCTTTTCGAGGATTTCGCAAATTTTCATGAATTCGTTGTAGGCTTCGGGGAGAGTCTCAGCCATCTTCTCAATCGGATCGGTGTTGCGGATACCAGCCACCACATCCTCACCCTGAGCATTCAGCAGATACTCGCCGAAGACCTTGCGCTCGCCAGTGGAAGGATTGCGGGTGAATGCCACACCGGTACCGGAGTCCCATCCCATGTTCCCGAAAACCATCGTCACGATGTTAACAGCCGTTCCCAGATTATCAGGGATGCCCTCAGCGCGGCGGTAATCAATGGCACGCTTGCCATTCCAGGACTTGAAGACTGCTTCCGTCGCCAAACGCAGTTGTTCAATGGGATCCTGGGGGAAATCAAAGCCCTTATTCTCGCGAACAACCTTCTTGAAGATTTCCGAAAGTTCTTTCAAATCTTCAGCGGTCAAATCGGTATCGGCTTTAGCGCCTTTTTGATGTTTGAAGGCTTCCATGGGCTCTTCAAAAGCCTCATCGGGCAATCCCAGCACCACAGCGCCAAACATCATGATCAGGCGGCGGTAGGAATCGTACACAAAGCGCGGGTTATTGGTCAATTTGATCATGCCCTGCACGGTTTCATCGTTCAAGCCGATGTTCAAAACCGTGTCCATCATGCCGGGCATAGAGAATTTTGCACCAGAACGGCAGGATACCAGCAAAGGATTGCTGGGATCGCCAAATTTCTTGCCGCTGGCTTCTTCAATTTTGTGAAGAGCATCGAGTTCCTGTTCCCACATTCCCTCGGGGAATTTTTCCCCGCTCGCCAAATAGGCATTACAAGCCTCAGTGGTGACTGTAAAAAAGGGAGGAACGGGCAAGCCAATACGATACATTTCAAACAGGTTTGCTCCTTTACCACCCAGCAAACCTCGCACAGCGTCCCAGGAACCACCTACATAGGCAGATGCCTGGTCCAGTTCATTGAACACATATACCCATTTCTTCTGCGTCATTTTGGAAACCTCCACGAAAAGATGAACAACCCCGTTTGAGGGGATTTTTCGCCAAAATCCTCAAAATTCTACCACAAAGCCTTTGATTGGCAAAGTTTTTCACCGAAGATGTCTATCCAACCATCTGAAAGACTGTAAACCCATTGAAAGGTAAAAACCCGCAGAGATGGTTGATAATAGGTTTACCATCAAATAACTATGGATCAGGAAAAACGCATGAAGATCCTCATCATTGATGATGACCCTGGAATGACCGATTTGCTCTCTGTTCTACTTGCCCCATCGGGAGCAGAAACCCTGGTAGCCAATACCGCCCTTGATGGTTTGGAATTAGCTCGATTCGGGCAACCTGATGTGATTATTCTCGACCTGCTCATGCCCGAAATGAACGGAGTGGAAGTTTGCAAGAAAATCAGGGAGTTCAGCGCTGTGCCCATTCTGGTAGTTTCTGCACTGGACTCACCTAAAGTGATTGCCCAGGTCCTTGACAGTGGGGCAGACGCTTTCCTGTCTAAACCCATTTCAAGCGCCATCCTCATGGCTCAAATCAACAAATTGCTTCGAAGAGCCTCTCTGGTAAAAAAAAGCCTCACCAAACCAGGACTAACTACATAAAAGAACCATAGTAAAATTACACAAAACCATCCTAAAGAGGCAATTTATGCAAACCTGTTCTCGTTGTAAAACTGTGGTCTCGGATGAAGTAGTTGTCTGTCCTACCTGTCAGGCTGATCTGCGCAAAGAATCCACAACCGCCATTGCGCTCAGGCAAATGCAAGAGAATCCACGAGTTTATGCAATCCACGTCGCAGTAAGCGCAGACGCCTGTCCTGCCTGCATGGCAGTAGAAGGAACCTATCTCAAAGACCAGGTGCCAACCTTGCCTGTAGAGGGATGCTCGAATCCCAACGGTTGTAAATGCACCTACCAGCCGCTATTGACAGAAATTTTCCCCTAGACATTTCTCGCTCATCAAGCCCCTGAAGAAGGGGTTTGATTTTCTATACGAACCCCTTTCACAAAAGACAAAGGCCAGGAAGCAAAAACACCGGTGTAGGGTTGCGACAAATCACCAACAACCTTCTCCGAGGCTTGCAAACACGCCTGCACGGCTTCTTCGTCTGGAACAATCGCCATCAGGGTGTAATTGGCTTCAATCTTTGCGGTGACATGTGGAAGCGCATAGCGAACAGGGAGATTAAAACGTTTAGCACGCTGACGAAAAATCCCATTGCTTTCAAAAATCGTAGCACCGGTAATGCCGGCACTGTACCAGGCATCCAGGACGTCATCCAGGAGGGTCGAATCATCCAGCACAAACATCACCATGTACATAAATAACCTCTCATGTTTGCTGAAGAAGTTCTATCAAAGCAGAGGTGACCTGTTGTGGTGATTCCATCATGGGCATATGTCCGGCATTCGGCACAGTGACCAGCCATCCTCTTTGTAAACGCTCTACCATTTCACGGGTTCTTTCCAGAGGAATGAGGTCATCCTGCTCCCCAGCAATCACCACAGACGGTACGGCAATTTCCTTCAGGAAATCGGTCATGTCTTCTCGATCAGCCATCCCTCTGAGGCAAGCCATCAAAACGTGAGGTTGGGCTTTCAGCATGAGTTCCTGAGTGTATTTCAGCACCTCAGCATTCCGGCTGTATTTTTTCAGGTTAGCATGGACCACTGCCTGAGCACCTTTCCGCTTGATCTCATCCACCAGAATCAGACGAGCCTGACGCCGCTCCGGCAAATCGGCTGCCGCCTGGGTAGCCACAAAGCCTATGCCACTCAGCCGCTGAGGATACGCCTTTGCCAAAGCAAGGGTGATATAGCCCCCCATGGAATGCCCAACCATGATGGCTTTATCAATCCCCAACTGGTCCAACAGTGCAATCAGGTCGTCTGCCATCATCCGCATGGTATATTCCCCTTCGGGTTTTGGCGATTTACCGTACCCCCTTAAGTCCGGGGTAATCACTCGCGCTTTCTTTGAGAGGTCTTCAGCCACTGCATCCCAGATGGAATGGTCTAATGGGAAACCATGGATTAAGATCATTGGCTTTCCCTGCCCACGTTCTCGATAAAACAAACGTACAGGTTGGTTTGTCATGTTTCTCTCTCCTCCTTCTGTTGAGGAAACGATTTATTAATCCACTCTCGTGCAAACGCAAGAGCCGACTGTTTATCCAGGACCATGCCCTCCACTTGAGCCTCCCGAATGGCTTCTAACGTTTGACCAATCAAAGGACCCGGTTGCAAACCAAGTTCCCGAATGAGTTCTCCTCCCTTGATCAGCACAGGGGGCGTAATCAGGATGTTCTCCTTTTCCCACTTTGCCTCCAGGAGCGCCCTACAAACTTTTAACTCACTTACCCATTGTTCCTGTGTTAACGTATGAGAATATGTCGCCCAGAGATCAGAAAGAGAAAGTAAACAGACATCAACACCAGCCTCTCCCAAATCCCTGAAGAAGCGATAAATTGCACGCGGAGAAGGGGGTTGACCTTCCGAAACTAACCAGTGAATGCGCATATGACCGGTGATCACCTTTTGGATGTGCTCCACCTCATCATGGCTCAAGGCAAGCGCTTGCGCACGTGAAACAGCCAGACTCGCGCTCAATTCTTCATGACCAAAGAATCGAATCCGTCCTTCCTTATCCTGAAAAGCAGTATCCGGCTTCCCCACGTCATGAAAGAGAGCACAGAAAAAAGTGAGACCTCGTAAAAGACGCAAGGGATTGAGACGACGGTTAAGGTGGGCATGAAATTGTTCCCGGTATCTGCCAAGCCAGAGGGAGGCTTGCGCCACCATCATTCCAGCAGGAGACTGTTCAGACAAGTCTTCCGCAAGCACATTCAATAGAATTTCCAAACGGCTTACAGTTTCAAGGGTATGGCGCCAAACATCGTGGACATGAGGAGTGGATTGTTTAACGCCCTTTAATTTCTCCAATTCCGGAAAAACAACAGGCAAAACCTTTAAACGGTCGAGCAAATCCACACCCACGCGAGCGCCAGGGGATTCCAGGATTTGGAAAATTTCATCTCTTTTGCGCTCAGCAGAAACTCTCTCCAGAGAAGGAACAGAACTTCGAGCATCCTGGAGGGTTTGCGGATCAATATGAAATCGAAGTTTTTGCGCAAAACGAATAAGGCGCAATACCCGCACCGGGTCATCCTCAAAAGCAGAATCGGAGCACGCCTTTAAGCGTTTGTCTCTTAAGTCCTGTAAGCCACCACATGGATCGATCAGTTGCAAGAGGATGGAATCCTCCTGCACTGGCAATGCCATGGCATTAATTGTAAAATCTCGCTTCCAGAGATCCTCAACCAAACTGTCTTCTCGAAAGCGCGCAAAGTCCAAGTAATTTATTGAACCATCCGGCTCGTGAACAACAACCCGGACTGTTTCACGTTGTTCATCCAACAGAAAAAAGCCTGCATTTAGAGCATTTGCCACACGACGAGCCAATGGTATGGGCGAGGCGTTTAGACAAAAATCCAAATCATGCGACTCAACCCCCAAGAGATGGTCACGAACTGCGCCACCTACTAAATAAACAGGGACATCATCGCTTGCTCGAGATACCACTTGTAAAATACGTTTTAAATCGCTTGAAAAAGGTTGTATCACTCCTTCTCCTGCTGATGAATCAAAGCATTGTATTTTTCCAGGTTAACCACACCGATAAAAGGAAGATTTCGATAGAAATCATCAATGTCCAAACCGTAGCCAAAAACAAATTTATTGGGAATCTCAAAGCCTATATATTTCAACGGGATTTCTACCTCCCGCCTTTCCGATTTGTCCAGCAAAGCGCATACGCTCAGGCTTTTTGGCTGTCGAATGGAAAGAAGTTCCAGCACAGAATGGAGCGTATGCCCACTGTCGATAATATCTTCCACCAAAATTACGTCCCACTCAGAAATATCGGTGTTCAAATCAAATGTAATTCTTACCTGTCCCGAAGAATGACGCCCACCTACTCCATACGAAGAGACCGCCATGAACTCAATAGCGTGAGGAATTCGAATAGAGCGCATGAGATCGGTTAGGAACATGACTCCACCCCGAAGGATGCAAACCAGCAAAAGTTTCTTTCCTTCGTAATCCTTGCTAATCTGTTCACCTAATTCCTGAATACGTCTTTGTAAAGTGTCGGAGTCAATCAGCACTTCTCCAAGAAATTCACGATAATCCCACATTGTTCACCTCACTCTTTGGGAACCTCGTGGTGTTGTCTGCAACGGGCTTCATACAATTCAGACGCGCCTACTATCACCACAGGGTCAGAATATTTTGCCGGTTTGCCATTCACCAGTCTTTGAGTACGACTGGCTGGCTCACCGCAAACCATACAAATGGCTTGTAGTTTATCTACCCGCTCAGCAATTGCCATCAACACAGGCATAACACCAAACGGTTCGCCACGGAAATCCATATCCAATCCGGCAACAATAACACGAACCCCTTTTGAGGCTAAGGCTTGTACAACACCCACAATCCCTTCATCGAAGAATTGCGCCTCATCAATCGCAACCACTGAAGCCTCTGGATCTAATTTTTGCCAGATTTCCTCGGAGCGGGAAATCGGATACGCCTCAAACTCATTTCCGGCATGAGAAGTGACTTTTTCCACACTATAACGGTCATCGATGATGGGCTTGAAAACCTGAACCTTTTGACGGGCAATGCGAGCACGTCTCAAGCGACGAATTAACTCATCGGTTTTACCGCTAAACATGGATCCGGTAATCACTTCAATTGAACCTGTTGTATGTTTCAAGAGTCCCTCCTCATACTGAAGCCATCTCGGATTTGAAAGCATCAAGAATTGGAATGGGAGTAGGATCAATCCCGTACGCCATCGCCAGGTAATATGCCATGTAATCTCCAAACAAAAGCGATGTCCAGATGTGGGCTAATTTCCCCTCCCCGCGAGCCACGATCATGTCGGTGTTAATCCCTTGAGTCATGAACATCTCACGAGTCAATTCAATGCGTTTCTGATTTCTGGAATTTATTCCCGGGGCTTGAATAAACAACGCCATCATATTCATCAACATTGCTGACGGATTTTCCAGCCCCGCCAGGGTATTATGGTCGGCTTCAGGCAAAAACTCAAACTGCGCCCATGCCTTTGCCAATTCGTTGATTTGACCTTTCCACCGACGTGCAACAGGTGCAAGGTAATCGGCTGCCAACACCACCACCCATCGCCCAAAAAGTTGGCCAGCCATTCGCTTCGCCGGGTTGTGGGTTACAGGCACGTCTATCCCTAAATTTGTTTGAACATTGCGCATGGCATGTACAGCCTCATCCACTTCTTGCTCGACAGAGGAAATCAATCCCAGCTGTTCAAACAAAGCCAAAAGTAATCCAAAAGAAAAACCTACCGCTGTTCTAGGTGCATGACGATGATCGAACTGCCACAAGGGTACTCCATCTTTCCGCGCAAGACCTGCCAGTTTACCGCCAGTACAAATGGCTACAATAGCGCATCCGCGCTGTCGGGCTTGATCGTACGCCCAAAGGGTTTCCTCCGTATTTCCCGAATGACTGGAAGCAACCACAAGCGTATCCTCACCTGCCCAAAGAGGGAGTTCATAATCTCGATGAACAATGATAGGGAGTGAAATTTTATCCTGTAAATAAGAGGCAACCAGGTCTGCACCAATGGCTGAGCCGCCCATCCCCGAAATAAGCACACTGTGAAACTTCCTTTTTTCCGGAAGCGGAAAGGTCTTCCCCAATTCGTAGGCACGGTTTAGTTGATCTGGTAAACCGTTGATCTGACCAATCATATCCTGCGAGTCGATTTGCTGGAAAGCAGTTACATCATCCAGATTCATATAGAATTCTCCTATGATATTGGATTATTTGATTGTACCTTGATTCTTTTTCTGTTCCAGGAATAACCGATATAAGTCGTTTTTCTTCCACCCCGAAACCTGTGCTAATTGTTCAGCAAAGGTTTTCAAGGAAATATTACCCGTAAATTCCCGCTGAAACACCTCCAGAACCTGTTCTTCATTCCATGTCTTCTCCAGTTTTGATGCCCCAGCCACCAGAACGACGAATTCTCCCAACGGCTCAGTCTGGTCAAAATGCTGTATGAGATCATGCAATGTTCCCCGCAGAAACTCCTCGTGAATCTTTGTCAATTCTCTGGCGATGACTGCTGAACGGTTACCCAGAATATCCAGAAGGTCTTTTAAGGAGTCCCGTAAACGGTGTGGAGTTTCCAGAAACAATACTGTGTAAGGTTCATCGCGGATTTGAGCAATTCTCTCTCTGCGGTCCTTTTGCTTCCGTGGAAGATACCCCAGATACAGGAAAGCATCCGTAGGCAATCCAGAACCAACCAGGGCTGCAATTGGCGAGGCAGGTCCTGGCACAGGATACACACGAAACCCGTGCTCAATGGCTGACTTTACCAATTCATAGCCAGGGTCATTTAACCCGGGTGTGCCAGCATCTGAGACCAGAGCAACATCTCCTTCCTGGAGATGCGATAAAATGACCTGAAGACGAGATAATTTATTATGTTCGTAATAACTGATTAGCGGTTTATCTATCCCATAATGAGTAAGAAGTTTTTTAGTTTGACGTGTATCTTCAGCAGCAACGAGAGAGACTTCTCGAAGTACCCGCAACGCTCGAAGCGTAATATCTTCAAGATTGCCAATCGGTGTAGCGACAAGATATAAGATGCCCATAATCCCTTTCAGGGGAGTTCCCAGAGAATGTATGCCCCAGACAATTGATTGCGCTCAAAATCAAGCGAAAGCAGGATACTCCCTAGTCTTCCCTCATTCGTTCTTAAGCACATGAAACTACCCTGAATCTCTTGTGTTGCCAGAATGGCTTCCTGAGCGAGTACTGCCAGACGGCAATCCTGATAACCTGGAGAGAAAAGGGAAGTAACTGCTAAGTAAGAATTTCCCTGCGGCTTAATCCAGTAATTTCCATCTAATATCTCAAAAACAAAATCCCCGCCTTGTTCAGGGTTAAACAAACCAGAATCCAGGTCCAGGGAATCGCCAGGGCTTAATTCAAAACTTCCTAAACGATATATCCCCGGTGTAGGAACAAACGGAGTAACCATTGCTTCAGGGGTACTGGTTGGACGAGGGAGAACTTGAATTCTAACCCAAAACGGCGATTCTCCCTCAGGGCCTATTCCAAACAACTGTCCCCGAGCATTTTGCATTTTCCAATGGCTTTGATACACCCCGGGTACATCGGGCGCCATCATTTCAACAGCAATTTCGACTTCTTCTCCCGGCGCAACGACTTGCTTCAGCCTTTCGCTCGTTTGGAGTCCCAAAGGGGCACCCGAAAACCACACTACCGAATAATCCGAAGTCCAGGAACAACTACCCGCATTACGCAGTTTCCAAACTTTGACGAAACGCTCTCCCGCTAAAAAGGCGAAGTCATCGGGAACGGTTACATCAATCGGAGCACCCGCTTCCGCCCTATCGCAAGGAAGGTGATCTCGTGGGGAGATTCGCATACCCTCAGACACCGCTTCCTGCCTGGATGAATAAGTCTCTGCCTGGTATGTTAACTCCGTTGGTAGAATAAAGGAGGATTTTTGATCAACAGGGATTGTTTTTGCCGTTGGCTGCTCAGAGTGTGATGGCATTGAAACACGGGGGGTCGCCATTGAACAACTCACCAGCCACAGGTTGAATAGCAAAAGAAGGTAAATTGTAACCCTCATAACACTGACATTCTACCAAAATTCCAAATTTAAAACAGACTTTTATCTTTTATAAGCCAGCAATCCTATATAATTGAGACCATGTCCTTCTCACTCAAACAGATTTTAGGCTTAAGCGAACCCTTTCCGGAAGAACATCGCGAAAACTTTATTCATCTCTTTTTCGATATTGCATGGTGGGGTGTTCTCAACGGAAGTATCATTGTGTTTCTTGCAGTGTATGCCTCCCGGTTGGGCGCTTCGTCGTTTCAGATTGGAATTCTTACCGCCAGCCCTGCATTGATGAATATTCTGATGACTTTTCCTACGAACTTTTTTGTTCGCGGGAAATCCACCTTTCAGGTAGTACGCTGGTCCGCATTATTTACCCGTCTATTTTACGCTTTCCTGATTCCTCTCCCCATCCTTTTTCCGGCGCAAGTTCAAATCTGGACAATCATTGTCATTACCCTGATCATGAACATCCCAGGGACAATTGCAGCCGTCATGGGAAATGCTTTTCTCGCAGAAGGCATTCCCATGGAATGGCGAGGACAGATCATCGGAATTCGGAATGCTTTGTTGGCGCTTACTTCCATGATTACTTCGTTCATTGTTGGACAGGTGCTCAAGGTATTTCCTTTTGAAACCGGCTACATGATTGTTTTTGGGCTGGGATGGCTTGGTTCCATGCTCAGCGCCTATCATCTCTTTAAGGTGAAAGTAGTCGCTCCACAAACATCCCCCCAATCTTCCCAGGCACAAAAGCCTTCATGGAGAGAGATTATTCGTCCGGATGTGCTTTCAGGTTCCTTTCGAAATGTACTCCTGGTAATGTTCTTCTTCCATGTCGCTGTTTTCTTGCCCAATCCCATCTTTCCACTCTACCAGGTCAATGAGTTGAAACTGACCGACGAAACTATTGGTTTTGGGACGAGTTTATTCTGGATTCTCTACTTTCTTACATCCACACAGGTTGGCGGATTGTCCCGTAAGTATGGATTCAAGACATTGACCGGTGCTGGGACAATTATTGCCAGTTTTGCAACATTGATTTTCACTTTCAGTTATCAGGTATGGATTTATGTAATCACACAAATTGTAAGTGGAATCGGATGGGCAATCATTGGAGGGGGACTGGTCAATTACGTGCTGGTAAATGTGCCCCCCGATGATCGCCCATCTTATCTGGCATGGTTCAATTTAGCCGTGAACTTTGCCGTTCTAATATGTGGTCTAGTAGCCCCCCTGATTACCGCGAATCTTGGTCTATTTGGAAGTATGGTATTAGCCGTACTGGTACGCTTTCTGGCTGGGATAGCCATCCTGCGATGGGGTTGAAAAGTTTCCTACTTCTTTATCAACAACTTCGCCAATTGCAGAAACTCTTCCCATTCTTCTTCAAAAAAATGCACCGTGACATTGTTAAGTTCAATGTGATAGGTGGTTTCACCATCCGGCTCGTCCGCCTTCCAGGCAATATAATTTTCGGTTTCTGCAATGGTTTCAGTCTTGGGTTCTGATGGGTTTGCCATATTTCTTTATTCCTTTCCTCAGCATTTGAACAGCACGGTAGATTATACTTCTAATTCGCGAAAAAATTGGCCTAGAAACCACAGGCGCGGCAACCTGAAGATTTTCCCAAGGCTCCTGATCGGAAAGACGATAAACCACATAACTGGTCAGTAGTTTTAACGTCGCTACTACCGGCGCCGCCAGTACTACACCTATAATTCCAAATAAATTGGCACCAATCAATGCTGAAACCATCACCGCCGCTGGATGAATTTTCAGCGCTGTACCCATCAAGCGTGTTGCGACCAAATTATCCAGAATAACATCTGTAAACCATGCCAAACCCACTACAAGGATAACATATCCCCAGGGAGGTAATCCGAAATAATTGGAGCCCTGGAACAGGGCTACCAAGCCATAACTGGTCCAGGCAACGGCAGGCCCAACGTAAGGAATAAATCTTGCCAGCCCCGCCAGTAAGGCAAGTCCAATGAAGAAACGCAACCCTAAAATGCCCAACAAGGCTGTATAGACCAGTATGGTAATCAGAATAATGATAATTTGACCACGCAGGAAGGCGTTCCAAATTCCGCTCAGGTAAACCCCAAATTTACGCAAATCCTCGTTGTAACCGGGTAAATTAATCCGAATAATTTCCGGAGAAGTCCCTCCACTCTCAGCAAGGATGAAGTAAGAAATTAATAAGATAAAGAATACCCACCCGAGAAAATTAAAAGCCCCACTGGCAATTGAGCCCACCAATAGCCCAGCACGACTGAGCAATGGCTGTACAATCCCCAGCAAAGATTGGGTGAGCGTATTCACATCCATAAAATTGGGCAAAACAAACTGGAACGGACCCACCTGGACGGGCATTTCACTCCATTGAGTCAGCAAGGAGGGTAAATCCTTCAAGGTTTGCTGAAGGAAACGAATCAAACTCTGGGACTGTTCTACAACCGCCAGACCACTGAGCGTCGTTCCACCCAAGACCAGTAACAACAAAAGAAAATAAACTATGCCAACCGCAAGACGCCATGAGATTCTGGTTGCCCGCTGAATACTCGAGACCATAGGGTAGAGCAAATAAGCCAGTAAAACAGCCAGAAGAAGGGGACCAACAATATTGCGAAAACGCACCAGAAGCCACGCCAAAATGGTAAACAGCGCCAGGCTCACTACCAGTTTCGTGGTGCTGTCCCAGCGATTCACAGTGGCCTTCACACGGACAGGATGTAACCGTCTGGTTCTTTTTCTCACGATGCGGCTTGAGGATGGGCTTCTGTTCATTCAGGAAACAATATTAACCAAAAATTTATGGGCATGCCCCTGCAGGCCAGATGGGGAACAGGCACCAGAATTCCTTGGGAGCATTCCATAACAAGACCCCAATGCACAAACAGGCAAGGACAAACACCACGGCAAGACTGATGAGCAGAACACGAGTGGTTTTGTTTTGTTGATGAAGCCCGGGTTCTTCTATACTGGTTGGTTCAACAGCATATTCCACCGGTGCAACAGGAGTGCTTCCCAAAGGCGCGGTGTAACGCGGCCTGGACGGAACAGATGACTGTGCTTTTCCTACTGACGGGGAAACGCCCACCTGAGGATACAGTTCTCCTCCTGCAGGAATTCTGGACGCCGGAGTTACCACAGTAGCATCTTCATCTACTACCTCATACAGGAAAACCACTCTCTCGCCCAATGAAATGGATTCTCCAGGACGAAGAGGGTAAGGTCCAGTCAGACGAATTCCATTGACAAACGTACCGTTGGTCGAGCCAAGATCTTCAAGGACATAGGTATTTCCCTGCAAATAAAGCCGTGCATGATGTCGGGAAACTTCCGGATCGCTCACCACCAGATCGTTGGTCAGATCGCGTCCAAGGCTAATTTCGGTCTTTGTAAGTGGAAAAACTCCCCCCGCCTGAGGTCCACTGCGCATGATCAATTGATAACCAACGGGCATTGAAACCTCCTTGAGCAATATCTGTTGATAGTGTAATGGCTTAAGTGGGCATTGTCAAATCAAGGGGCTGGATTTTGATTTCGGTTTCGTAATTAACCATACTTTGATTTTAACCATTTGTTTATAAAAATCCTATCATTTTTTGATATTTCAGCCTTATGCTGAACTGGAGATTACTGGTAGGACAAAATAAAAAGGGAGGGAATTATGAACCTCGATAAATTTACACAAAAAGCACAAGAAGCCATCCTGAAGAGTCAGCAACTGGCACAGGATTACAACCATCAGGCAATCGAGCCAGCACATTTGTTGCTGGCTTTAATCCAGCAAAGCGAAGGTGTTGTACCGGCCATCATTACCCGGGTTGCCGGGTCAACACTGGCACTTAGAGAGGAACTCGTTCAAGAGTTAGCCAGACGCCCCAAGGTATACGGCTCTAATGCATCAATAGGCCTTGCCCAGCCCACAGTTGAGGTGCTCAATCGCTCTGAGCAATATGCAAAAGGAATGCAGGATGAGTACATCTCCACAGAGCACATCTTACTGGCTTTAACCGACTCTCCTGAGAACAAACGTTTATCGCAATATGGCTTGACCAAGGATGCTATTCTAAAAGCTCTGGCTTCAATTCGCGGAAGTCAACGCGTAACCTCACCTACACCGGAAGATACCTATCAGGCACTGGAAAAATATGGCAGAGACCTAACTGCCATGGCACGGCAGGGAAAACTTGATCCGGTGATTGGACGGGATGAGGAAATTCGCAGAACCATTCAAATCCTTTCGCGCAGGACAAAAAACAACCCCGCATTGATCGGTGAGCCTGGTGTAGGAAAAACCGCCATTGTGGAAGGACTGGCACAACGTATTGTCAACGGGGATGTGCCCGAAGGCTTAAAGCGAAAACGCATCATCCAGTTGGATATGGGTGCCTTGGTTGCCGGTGCAAAATACCGTGGGGAATTTGAAGAACGCCTGAAGGCAGTTTTGAAAGAAGTGACTGACGCCGCTGGGGAGGTCATCCTCTTTATTGACGAAATGCACACTGTGGTAGGAGCAGGTGCTGCAGAGGGCGCCATGGATGCCGGCAATATGCTCAAACCGATGCTGGCGCGCGGGGAACTTCACATGATTGGCGCAACCACGCTGGACGAGTACCGCAAACACATCGAAAAAGACCCGGCGCTGGAACGTCGTTTCCAACCCATCCTGGTAGAAGAACCCTCGGTAGAAGATACCATCAGCATCCTGCGAGGATTGAAATCTCGCTACGAGGTTCACCATGGTGTACGGATTACCGATGCCGCTGTCATCACTGCAGCAACGCTTTCACATCGCTATATCCCGGATCGGCACCTGCCTGATAAAGCCATTGACCTGATTGACGAAGCGGCAGCACGATTACGAACTGAGATCGACTCTAAACCTCAAGCGATTGACGAGGTTGATCGCCAGATTCTTCAACTTGAAATTGAGCGGCAAGCCCTGCAAAAAGAACGAGACAAGGCTTCGCAGGAGCGCTTGAGTAAACTGGAGCAAGAACTTGCCAACCTTAAGGAAAAATCTGCCAGTTTACACGCACGGTGGAAACTGGAAAAAGAAGCCATTGCCAACTTGAGACAGGTGAAGGAACAAATTGACCAGACTTATCGGGATATCGAGCGGGCAGAGCGAGAAAACAACCTCGAAGAAGCCGCGCGCCTGCGCTATGGCGTCTTGCATGAACTTCAAAACAAAGTGAAAGAAGCCGAAAAACGGCTGGCTGAAATTCAACAGGAAGGCGCGCTGTTGAAAGAGGAAGTGGATGCCGAAGAAATTGCGGAGATTGTTTCGCGCTGGACAGGCATCCCGGTCTCGCGGTTGCTGGAGGGCGAGATGAAAAAATTGCTCGAAATGGAAGAGCGTCTGCATCAACGCGTAGTAGGACAGGATGAGGCGGTACGCGCAGTATCGAATGCCATTCGTCGAGCGCGTGCCGGCTTACAGGACCCCAACCGTCCTATCGGATCATTCATCTTCCTGGGACCGACAGGGGTTGGCAAAACCGAACTTGCTCGTGCACTGGCTGAGTTTATGTTTGATGACGAACACGCCATGATTCGCATCGACATGAGCGAATATCAGGAAAAGCATACCGTTTCACGCCTCATCGGTGCGCCCCCGGGTTATGTGGGCTATGAAGAAGGTGGTCAACTCACCGAAGCCGTTCGTCGTCGTCCGTACAGCGTGGTGCTGTTTGATGAAATCGAGAAAGCTCATCCAGAAGTGTTCAACGTCTTGCTCCAATTACTCGATGATGGACGATTGACCGATGGGCAGGGAAGGACAGTAGATTTTCGCAACGTGGTTGTCATCATGACCAGTAACCTGGGCTCAGAACTGTGGTTGAGCAACGTTGGACAGGTAAGCCGCGAACAAATCACCCGGGTCTTGCAAGCCCACTTCCGCCCTGAGTTCCTTAACCGCATTGACGAGGTGGTTGTTTTCCACCCGTTGGGACAGGAACACCTGCAAAAAATTGTCGAAATTCAACTGCGGCGCATGCAAAACCTGTTGGAAGAACGTGGTTATCATCTCGAAGTTACCAAGGAAGCCAAAGCCTATCTGGCAGAAGTGGGATACGATCCGGACTTCGGGGCGCGTCCACTCAAACGTGCCATCCAGCGAGAACTTCAGGACCCGCTGGCTCTTCACTTGCTGAATGGCGAATTCAAACCGGGTGATACCATCCGGGTTGAGCGAGTTCCAGACGGGTTAGCCTTTGTCCCGGTCGTCTCGGCAGAAGTAGCATGACCCTCAGAAGATACCCTCCCGCCGCATGGAGTATTTCGTGCGGCGGGTTTTATTCATAGATTCCTTCAAAGAGATCGTTTTCTTTTGGAGAACCTTTTCCTGCAGGCGGATAAGCCCGCATGAATACATCCCGGGAAAAGAACCAGCGACGAATTTGTGCAAAAATTCCCACACCAGTTAAGGAAGCACCCCCCTGACTGACATGACAAGCCACTGCGCGTTCCCGAACCCGAGCCACCTGCCGATAATCCACTACGGCGTGAATAGGGAACTGCTCGGCTGCGATAGAAGCCAGATCGATATCGCCATTTTTTCCAAAACGACGTGGATCTTTCCCGCGAAGTTTCATGGCAAGCACTATTAGGCGAAGCAATGTGCGGGGAATGGTGTGAAAGTACAATTTTTTAACCGGATTAACTGCTTTACCTTCCTGCTGAAGCATGGCAAGCCGTTCAAAGGCTCTCACAGTAGCCTGATGAATTGCCACATGATCTGGGTGACGGTAACCGCCAATGGGATCGAAAGTAATGACTACCTGTGGCTTAATTTCCAGAATGAGAGACGCAATCCGTTCGGCTACTTCTTCAACTGGTTGCACACATAAGGCTTGGGGGTGAAAATTGTCTACCGAGCCTGGCATACCCGAATCACGATACCCCAGAAAAAATACGCCTTTCAGCCCAAGAATATTTGCCGCACAGCGCAGTTCCGACTCCCTGCGCTCAGCAACGGTGGAAAAACCCTGAAGATGCTCCTTTTCAACCTCTCCAGCCTCTCCGCGGGTGGCACAGATCAAATAAACATCAACCCCCTGACGAGCATATAATGCTAATGTTCCCCCCATACCAAACGTTTCGTCATCTGGATGAGCCAGCACAGCCAGTAAAGCGCGTTTTGTTTCCATGTCCATTATCTTCAACTAATATTTCAACAAGGTAGGGTCAACCTCATCAGCCCAGGCATTAATGCCACCTTTGAGATTATATGCCTGAATGCCTACCGACCGAAGGAGTTTCACCGCTCGTGCGGATCTTTCGCCGGTTCGACAAAAGACAACCCACTTACGGTCACGATTTAATGCTTGCAATCGTGCCGGTAATTGCCCAACAGGAATCACTACAGCACCTGGTAATTTAGAAACCTGTAATTCTACAGGGTCTCGAACATCCAGCAATGCCCAGGGCTCCCCCGAAGCAAGCAATTCTGATGCTTCTTTTGGGCTTAACTCAGGAATACCCTGAATCTCGTGCCTTCCAGCGGCTGGAACCCCGCAAAATTCCTCGTAATCTACCAAATCGCGAATTTGAGGCGTCTCTCCACAAAGTTTACACTGTGGATTCTTTCTCAATTGCACTGTTTGGAAGGTGCTATCCAGTGCATCTACCAGTAAGAGTTTACCTGCTAAAGGCTCTCCAATTCCCAAAATCAGTTTGATTACTTCCGTTGCTTGAAGAGCACCAATGATCCCTGGAAGAACCCCAAAAACCCCGCCTTCTGCGCATGAAGGGACCATCCCCGGTGGCGGTGGTTCCGGGAATAAGCAGCGATAACAAGGTCCAACTCGAGCGTCAAAAACACTCACCTGTCCCTCAAAGCGGAAAATTGAGCCATATACATAGGGTTTATTTGTCAACACTGCCAAATCATTTAACAGGTATCGTGTCGGGAAATTATCTGTACCATCTACGAGAATATCGTATCGCTCTGCAATAGGACGGGCATTCTCTGATCTCAAAACTACATTGTAGGTTTCCACGTGAATGTAAGGATTCAGATCAAGTAAACGACGTTTTGCCGATTCCACCTTGGGAATGCCTACATGAGAAGTGCTGTGAACAATCTGGCGTTGCAGGTTCGTTTCATCCACCACGTCGTAGTCAACCAACCCGAGAGTTCCCACCCCCGCCGCTGCCAGGTAGAGAGAAATGGGTGAGCCTAAGCCACCGGTTCCCACGATTAAAACTCTGGCATCCTTAAGTTTCCTCTGCCCTTCCAATCCAACTTCAGGTAATACCAGATGACGGGAATAGCGGAGAATTTCTGCCTGAGATAAAGTAGCCATCAGACTCTCCCTAACTTGCCAGAAGTTTTACAGCATCCTCCACAGTAGAAGCAAACAACACCATTTCCTGATGTCCGTTGGGATAATACTCGGGAAATGCCTCATACAGGGCTGTAATGGCTTTCCGCCAGCCCTCCCCAACCAGAATTACTTTTTTAGGCGTTGTGGCTTGAATGAGCATGCGATTCCAGATGAGAGCCGTTTCTGCCAGCGTGCCAATTCCTCCGGGCATGACAATAATGGCATCCGCTTCATCCATCAGGGTAATCATACGCTCCGGCAGGGTAGCACGGCGCCACTCCTCCTTAACCCACTGGTTTTTGGGAACATTCCGCCACCGCTCAATTTCATCACAGGTCACCCCAATCACATGTCCGCCAGCCAATGCAGCACCTTGTGAAACGGCTTCCATCACCCCCATGTAACCACCGCTAATGACCACATGCCCTGCCTGAGCCAGAAGCCTGCCCAGTTTAACCGCTTCCTCATATGGTAAAGTATCCGGTTTTGGATATGTCCCTCCAAATACAGTGACTCTCATCAAGACCTCCGTGTTTTTACGTTCATTCCATGAATCACTACAAGTGCCGCCTTTGCAGATTTAACCTGTTCAGGATGCCAGCCGCTCTCAGTAGCCATTTTTTCCAGATGAGCCATGACCGCAGTTTTGGATGACTCATCCAGTCCTACAAATGCCTCTCGAATAAGGCGTGGATTTCGAGAGAGAATAGCATCCCAAAAATCAGATAATGGGAGATTCTCCATAAACCCACCTCCATTCCAATAGATTTCTATTATATTCCATGCCAAAAAAGAAAAGCAGTCAGGCAAAAACCTGACTGCTCACTCATTTCCGGAAAGAGTTTACTCTTCCTTCTTTTCTTTCTGAGCGCGAGCGATAATTTCCTGCGCAATGTGAGGCGGAACCATCTCGTAATGATCAAACTTCATACGGAAGACACCACGCCCACCGGTCATCGAGCGTAATTGAGTGGTATAACGAAGCATTTCCGCTAACGGCACAAAGGCTTTCACGATTGAGTGACCGCGTTCCGAATTCATTCCCTGTACCCGGGCGCGGCGAGTATTCAAATCACCCAGAACATCCCCCATATTGGCTTCGGGAACGATAATTTCGACGTCCATGATGGGCTCATTCAACACCGGACCTGCTTCCATGAACGCCAGTTTGAAGGCTTCACGTCCCGCAATTTCAAAGGCAATCGGTTTTGAGTCTACCGGATGCTCTTTCCCGTCATAGACCGACACTTTGACACCGCTGATAGGATACCCTGCCAGAATACCCTCAGCCATGACGTTGCGAATGCCTTTTTCAATGGCGGGCATGTAAGAGGACGAAATCGCGCCACCAAAGACATCGTTGACAAACTCAAACTCGCCTTCTGCCAGCGGTTCAATACGCAGATGCACCTCGCCAAATTGACCAGCGCCACCGGTTTGTTTCTTGTGGCGGTACATTGCCTGCCCCTTCTTGGTAATGGCTTCCTTATAGGGAATACGCGGCTCACTGGCAATCAAATTGACCTGGAATTTAGTTTCCGCACGGCGAAGCGCCACATCAATATGCTGTTCGCCCATACCCTGAAGGATGGTCTGCCCGGTAGCCGATTCCATGTGCCACGAGAGGGTCTTGTCTTCTTCGCAAAGGCGAGTCAGAGTGGGCGAAATCTTGGTAGAGTCCGCTTGTGTCTTGGGGCTAATGGCTACCTGATAGAGTGCGCCCGGATATTCCGGCTCAGGTAATACCAACGGATGAGCCCGATCGCACAGCGTGTTTCCTGTGGAAGTTTCTGCCAGTTTAGGAACTACGCCCAAATCACCCGCATGAATGACCTTCATGGGGAAGGATTCTTTTCCTCGCATCACTGCTACGGTACCAAAGCGCTCTTCCACACCCTTGGTCTGGTTCCAAACGCGGGTATCGGAATTGACCACTCCAGAATACACCCGGAAGTAGGTCAGTTTACCCACAAAGGGGTCGGCTGTGGTCTTCCAAACGTACACTGCCAAGGGGCCAGCATCTGAAGCGGGTAGTTTTTCTTCCCCATCTTTCCCCTGGGCTACAGGGGTTGGAATCTCTGCCGGTGAAGGCATTAGACTGACAATAGCATCCAGCAAGGGGATAATACCAATCTCTGCTGCACCAGCCGCTACAAACACAGGCGCAAAACTGACATTGCGCACAACGGCTTTCAAACCGCGAATAATTTCTTCCGGACTCAATTCACCAGATTCAAGGTATTTCTCTAAAAGCGCATCTTCGCCTTCAGCGGCGGCTTCAATGAGGGCAGTGCGGGCTTCTTCAGCCTCAGCGCGATATTCCGCCGGAATATCCACCACTGTCTTCCCGTCGCCCTTGTAGGCTTTCATCGTCAGAAGGTCGATCACA
Organism: Anaerolinea thermophila UNI-1; assembly: GCF_000199675.1. Taxonomy (GTDB): domain Bacteria; phylum Chloroflexota; class Anaerolineae; order Anaerolineales; family Anaerolineaceae; genus Anaerolinea; species Anaerolinea thermophila. The sequence continues at coordinate 1,566,252 of NC_014960.1, read as the reverse complement.
CCCTGGAAGGCTTGTTTCTCTCCCCAGGGCAACTGCACCGGGATAAGACGCACAGAAGAGAATTCCTGGATGGAAGCCAGCGCTTTCTTGAAGTTCGCATTATCGCGATCCATTTTGTTAATCACGACAAAGCGAGGCAGATTGAATTTGTCCAGGTATTGCCAGGTAATTTCAGTACCCACCTCGACGCCGGCAACCGAGTCCACCAGCGCGATGGCGCCATCGGCTACACGTAGAGCAGAAATCACCTCGCCGACAAAATCAAGGTACCCCGGTGTGTCCAGAACGTTAATTTTGACATCTTTATACTCCACCGGGATGACAGAGGTGCTTAATGAAATACCACGGCGAATTTCTTCGTCCTCAAAATCGGAAACCGTGGTACCGTCCTCAATTTTTCCTAAACGGGTAGTAGCCCCCGTAACATGCAGGAAAGCCTCTGCAAGCATGGTCTTCCCTGCGCTGCTATGTGAAACCAATGCGATGTTTCGAATTGCCTCAGTTTTATACTCTTTCATGAATCGTAGCCCTTTACTTTCGTATGATTGCCCGACGGCTAATTTTAAGGTAAGTTGCCAATCTTGTCAAAGAGTACCGTCTCTTTTTCTCACATCCCCAGAAAATCTATCCATTCGCTACCCTTGAGTCTTTCGAAAATCCGCGGTAAGGTGCCCGAATAACTTAAATACAATTGTGAACGGGCTCTGGTCATCGCCATGTAGAGCAAACGGAGTTCTGCGGTTTCATCAGATGTGGTAAATTTTTGAAGATAGGGAATAATGACTGCTTGCTTTTCCAAACCTTTGAACCCATGGATGGGATTCACAACTACCTCAGTCCCTCTTAATTCTGACTTAATTGCTTCCATATCCTTCTTGAAACGCACCAGCACGGCAATTTGATTTTCACGGATATTTTGTTGAGTTAATACATAGACCGTGTTTTTAATAAACGTCAGTTCATCAGCGATGTCTGAACACCGCTTAAGAATGGGCTTTGCTCCATGGCGCATCTGGTCAGGAGATAATTCAGGAGCAACAGGTTCTCCAGTTTCCTGCAGAGACTTCTCAATTTCAGGGTTCCCCTTGATGAGTTGATAGGCAGCGTTATAAATCTCCCAGGTATTGCGGTACGGGGTGCGTAACCATCGGGTTCTTCCCACCACTTCAATTCCTTTTTCTTTCCAGGAAAATAACCGATAAATACTCTGCGAAGGATCATCGGCGAGAAACAGCAGTCCATTCTCCGGAATGAGGAAATACTGAATCACGCGTAACCATACTGGTGCCCAATCCTGAGCCTCATCAATCAATATGGCGTTGAATTTTGAAATAGAAGAATGTTGAGGATCTTGCAGGCACTCCAGAGCATAATAGGGCAATTCCTGCCAATCCCATAACGTGTTCTGGCGAAGATACTGACGATACGCCTCAAGGAGATTGAACACCCCTTCTCGATATGTCTTCGAGAGACGGAGTTTTGCCCCTAATCCATGTCTCTCAATCTGAAGGTAATCCTCAGAGCGAAGAATCCCCATATCCCGGATCCAGTTAATTTCTTGTTTAAGCGCGGCTTTACCGACTATGTCGATGATTGGATAAGTCTGCTCAACCGAATCAAGCCACCTGTCCAATAACATCTCTTTCTGGTCATCCTCTTCCTGTAAATTCTTGGGCAACACAGAAAGACACATCCCATGAAAAGTCCTGACTTTAACCTCGGTGCTTTCTAATTCACTCTCAAGCCACTGCTGTAGCAGTTTATTGAAAGTCACAACGGCGATTTTCCAATCCGGGTAAATCTTGGACAGATAACGAGCACGTTGAATCAACACCAGCGTTTTGCCACTCCCCGCATAACCTCGCAAGAGGCGAATAGAAATATTCTGAACAAGTTTTCTCCCCTCTGGAGGAAGTTCTTCTTCCTGCACACTTTCCTGTGGCTGAAGACTTTCAAATAAACTCTGAAGATGGGCTTCTTTCTTTTGTGCTTTCGTCTCTATAGTTTTCTCAACATGCACAGGTTCTGCCACAACACTTTCCTGCGTCTGGTCAAGAAATACTGTGCCTTCTGGACGGCTGATTTCAACAATCGGAAAAATAACGCCCCGAATCAGATTCAATTGTTCCCGCGTGAGTCCCCCTTTTTGCAAACGATAATCAGGAAAGATGTTTTTCATGCGAGCAAGGAGCAGGTCGGGCAAACTCAAGTCACTAATCCCCCAAACAAATCCCTCTCCCCATGCTTTCCATAATTGGGTAATTACAGATTGTGGTAAATTCGGTAGAACCGCCGCATAACTCCAGGATATTTTTTCGGCTTTTTCTTTGCCCATTTGGTTTTGCCGTTTTTTTATCTCTGCTTCTACCTGAAAGCCATACTCTCGAGCAAGATAAACAGGATTTTTCTCTTCTCTAATTTCTCCTTTTTTTGTAACAATAAAAGCACGTTGAGGATCAACCTTCTGAATTTGTATCCAATCTTTTACTTCCAGGACGACGTATCCATAATTACTTACCACAATAAAGTCCGGATAACGCATCTCGCGCTCCGAAAAAACCTGCGGTTCAACATAAACGGTAAATTCTTTAGGTAAATTTTGTTTGAGGAATTTCAATGTCCTCTTTTCACCTTCGGTAGCATTTTCTCTGAGATTTCCAATGACTTCAGCCATTTGCCCACCTCAAAATGTCATGAAAAATCCAGCCCTCGTTCTTTCAAACTGACCCAGCGATTCTGTCCAATGATCAAATGATCCAGCACCCCGATATCCAGCATTTTTCCTGCCTGAATCACTGTGCGCGTTAAGGTAATGTCTTCAGGGCTGGGTGAGGGATCTCCGCTGGGGTGATTATGCACCAGAATCAACGATGCCGCAGAAGCCTGTATCGCCGGGCGGAAAATTTCGGCTACGCGCACTGTAGAGGCGTTCAACGAGCCGATATACAGGTTCTCAATTTTGAGCACCCGGTTTCGGGTATCCAGCAAGATTACCCTCAAGTGTTCCTGAAGCAGGGCACTCATCTCATAGCGCACCAGTTCTGCCGCATCTGCAGGGCAGGTGATACTGGCACGTTCCTGAGGTTCTACCATAGTCAATCGCCGCCCCAATTCAATAGCCGCCTTCAGTTGAGCGGCTTTTGCCATTCCCACGCCCTTGATAGCACTTAATTCAGCAAAAGAAGCACGGTGTAACCCGTGCAAGCCCCCCAGGGTGACTAAAATCCGTTGTCCCAATTGCACCGCGTTTTCTCCCTGCAAGCCTACACGCAACAGAATTGCCAGAAGTTCAGCATTGCTCAGAGACTGGGCTCCCAATTCTGCCAGCCGTTCACGCGGACGATCTGTTTCCTGAATATCTCGAATTCGATATGTCTGGAGATTTTCTTTTACTGCCATACAAGTAAGTATATCGTCAAATTTTCCGGGGCGCCTTGGGTATCCATGCTATAATTTTCGAGGAGTAAACCATGACTGTTGACCCTGTTTTTCTATCGAATTTTCTCTTAATCTCAGTGGGATTCACGGCTGCGTTTCTGGCAGCGCTCTGGTTGAGTCTGATCTTTTGGGTTTTCAGGGATATCCGCCGCCGCACCCGCGACACACTGGTGCACATTCTTGCCGTGCTGGTGGTTGCCATTCTCTTCCTGCCAGGAATGCTCATTTACTTTATCCTGCGCCCCCCAAAAACACTGGAAGAGGAATTTCAACAGTCTCTCGAGGAAGAAGCCCTTTTGCAAACCATTGAGGAAAGTCTGTTATGCCCGGGATGTGGTAGAAAGGTCAAGGAAGACTGGGTGGCTTGTCCTGCATGTTATACCCGTCTGAAGAAGACCTGTCACCAATGCGGAAAGCCTATTGAACTTTCCTGGAATTTGTGTCCATATTGTGGCACCCCCGCTCCGGGAATGCGCCGAGAAACCCTGTCCATCGACGATGCAATGAGAAATCTGGTCATGGAAAGCGAATTAAAATCTTCAACAGAGCCTGTTTCCTCTTCCGAAGATCCAGATCAAGTATAATTTTTATATGTTATCCATACCCCCTATTGAACCGATTGATTATTTACTGATTGGGCATGTAACCCGTGATCTGACACCTGAAGGACCACGAGTGGGTGGCACAGCCACGTATTCAGGTCTTACTGCAAGAGCCCTTGGCTTGAGAGTAGGTGTTGTAACCGCTTGCGATTCCTGTTTTGAGATTCCACGTCCTTCCCAATACACGGTGGTGGGCTTGCATTCTCCGGAGACCACTACTTTTGAAAATATTCAGACCCCTCAGGGAAGGGTGCAGAAAATTCATCAACGAGCGCCAGGCTTAGGACTTTCTCTGGTGCCAGAGACATGGCGCAGTGCGCCGATTGTCCATCTGGGTCCAGTAGCAAATGAAGTAGATCCCGGACTGGTCAGGGCTTTCCCCAATGCTCTGGTTGGACTTACTCCACAGGGATGGTTAAGAGCCTGGGATCAAGATGGGAACGTTCATTTCACCGATTGGCTCGAGGCGGGATTTGTGCTGGAGCAAGCCACTGCTGCAGTCATCAGCATTGAAGACGTGCGTGGAGACGAGTCCTACATTGAAGAATTTGCCTCTCATATTCGTATCCTTGCCGTTACGGAAGGACCCCAGGGCGCGCGAATTTACTGGAATGGGGATGTGAGGCGTTTCACCCCACCCAAGATGAGAGAAATTGACCCCACCGGTGCAGGGGACATTTTTGCTGCTGCGTTTTTCATTCGCCTTTACACAACCAGAGATCCCTGGGAAGCAGGAAGGTTTGCCACACAACTGGCAGCATACAGTGTTGCCAGACCAGGGCTGGAAGGTATTCCCACCCCTGAAGAAATTCAACTCTGTCTCACAGAAATCGTTTAGGGTAAAAATCTATGGCGCGAGTTTACACATTGGTCAATCAGAAAGGGGGTGTGGGAAAAACCACCTCCGCAATTAACCTGGGAGCCTATTTAGGATACTATGGACAGCGCGTTCTTCTGATAGACCTTGACCCTCAAGCCAATGCTACTTCCTCCCTGGGAGTAGATAAAAACAGCATTCGGGGAGGAACTTATGAGGTCCTGATTGGGCGAATGCCGATTACACCTCAGATTCTTCACAACCCTCGCTATAAAATCTCCCTTCTACCCTCTTCGCCAGCCCTAGCAGGCGCAGAGGTAGAACTGGTTGACCTGCCAAACCGCGAACAGCGCCTGAAAGAAGTGCTTGCTCCTGCTCTTGAAAGATACGATTACATTCTCATTGATTGTCCACCTTCTCTGGGATTGCTTACCGTTAATGGATTGGTGGCTGCGGCAAATGGCGTATTGATTCCGGTGCAATGCGAATACCTTGCGCTGGAAGGCTTGGGACAACTTACTCAGACTATTCAAAGGGTCAGAAATTCGCTCTTTCCTGAATTACAAATTCGCGGAGTGATTCTAACCATGTTCGACGGGCGTACCCGTCTGGCTACTGATGTAGTGGCAGAGGTAAGAAAATATTTTCCCGATAAAGTTTTTCAAACGATCATTCCTCGAAGTATCCGATTGGCAGAAGCCCCATCGTTTGGAAAACCCATTTCCGTGTACGCCCCGGAATCCCATGCGGCTCAAGCCTACCAGGCGCTTGCCAAAGAGTTATTAGCGCTGGACGGCATCCATATTCCAGAACTGGTCTAGGGAAGGTGATCATGGCACGCAAAGGTGGATTGGGAAAAGGTTTAGGCGCACTGATTCCCGGGGAATCCCCCCAAAGTGAAGGTGGTGTGATCTCCCTGCCCATTCATCAAATCAAACCCAATCCTCGCCAACCCCGTACAGAAATAAACGAAGCCCATTTACAGGAATTAGCCGAATCGATTCGCGAACACGGAGTGTTACAACCTGTACTGGTCACCACAGAACCTGGGAAAGATGGGTATTACCTTGTTGCGGGAGAGAGACGTCTGCGGGCGGCTCAAATGGCTGGACTGGAGTTGATTCCCGCGATCATCCGTTCAGTAAGCGAACAGGAACGCCTTGAACTGGCACTGATTGAAAATCTACAACGGGAAGACCTCTCTCCCCTTGAGACGGCAGAGGCGTACCAGAAACTGGTAGAAGAATTTGGTTTACGGCATGAAGACATTGCCATCCGGGTAGGAAAAAGCCGCGAAGCCGTGAGCAATACTCTGCGACTTCTCAACCTCTCTGCAGAAGTCAAGAAAGCCCTGCAAAGCGGACAAATCAGCGAAGGACATGCCCGTGCATTACTGGGGTTACCCCACGAAGCCGCCCAGAATGCCCTGTTGAAAGTCATTCTGGAACAGGGTTTGACCGTACGACAGACAGAAGAACTGGTGCGAAAGATGTCGGGGGAACGTCCGCAGAAACGGCGTAAGCGGGGACTTTCCCCGGAACTTCAGGAATATGAAGAGCAATTGCGTTCTCGCTTTGGCACCAAAGTCTCCATTCGCCATGGACAAAAGGGTGGAGCCATTGTCATTTACTATTTCTCCGAAGAAGAGTTTGATCATTTACTCCATCAATTTTTGGGGAATTCATGATTCGCCTTCTTTACCATGCACAGGTTTACTCCTCTCCTTATGCCATAGGCGGCACTGCCATTGCCATTCAAGATGACCGCGTTCTGGCAATTGGCTCAGAGGAAGACCTTCTGTCGCAATATGGGAAAATGGCGCTTTGCGAGGACATGCAGGGAGCCTGTATTTTTCCAGGGTTGACCGATGCGCATCTCCACCTGGAGCAATACGCACTTTCTCTCCAAAGAGTGAACTGCGAGACCGACACACTTCAGGAATGCCTGAAGCGGGTAGAAGCCATAGCAAACAAAACCCCTGCAGGGAAATGGATTCGTGGGCATGGCTGGAATCAGAATTTATGGCATGAGGGGTTTGGAGACAACATCCTGCTGGATGCGGTAAGCCCTCACAATCCTGTTTACCTGACAGCCAAATCTCTGCATGCGGCATGGGCAAATTCACAAGCGCTTGCACTTGCCGGTATTGATGAAACCACACCTGACCCACCGGGAGGTAAAATCCAGAGAAACTCTCAAGGGCAACCTACCGGCATTTTGTTTGAATCGGCTATGCAACTGGTAGAACGGATTCTGCCTGTACCTACCCCTCAAGAGGTTGCAGATGCCATTCTCGAAGCCCAAAGGGCTTTATGGCAAATGGGCATCACCGGAGTTCACGATTTCGACCAATCCCGGTGTTTTTCTGCACTTCAAATACTGGATCAATCCAATACCCTCAGATTACGGGTGTTGAAGAGCATCCCTCTGGAAAACCTGCCAGACGCCATTCGTCTGGGTTTACGAAGCGGTTTTGGTTCTTCATTTCTAAAAATTGGCGCGGTGAAATTGTTTGCCGATGGCGCATTGGGACCTCATACTGCGGCGATGTTCCAGCCTTATGAGAATGAACCTCATAATACCGGCATTCTCTTACTGGATCATGAAGATATTGTAGAGTACGGACGTGAAGCCGTTCAGCACGGACTCAGTCTGGCTATTCACGCCATTGGAGATCGAGCCAATCATGAAGTAATTCACGGGCTTGCCCAAATCAGAGCATACGAAACACACCAGGGATTTTCTCCCTTACGGCATCGGATTGAGCATGTTCAATGCCTGCACCCTGAAGATGTTCCACTACTCGCTCAACATCACATTCTGGCGTCAGTGCAACCTGTCCATGCCATTTCGGACATGGAAATGGCAGATGCCTATTGGGGAACAAGAAGTCGGACTTCGTATGCCTATCGCTTGCTCCAGAATCATGGTACTACCCTTATTTTTGGTTCTGACGCTCCTGTAGAATCACCCAATCCCTGGGTGGGAGTTTACGCTGCTGTCACCCGGCGGAAACTGAATGGTTTCCCAGGAGAAAACGGCTGGTATCCAGAACAACGGCTCTCTGTACAAGACGCCATGGCAGGATTTACGGTCACTCCAGCCTTTGCCGCCTACAGGGAAAGAGAACTGGGAAAACTGGACCAGGGCTTTCTGGCTGATCTAATTGTGCTTCCAGTATCTCCATTTGATATTTCTCAGGATCAAATTCCCTCTCTCCATCCCATTGCCACCATGGTAGGGGGAGAATGGGTTTTTGGCGGAGTTGAATCATGAAAAATACCTCACCGCTTTCTCCCGAACTGCTTGTTCCCAAAATGGGGGATTACCTGGTTGAAAAAGGCTTAATCACCCAAAATCAACTTGTGCTGGCACTTCAGGAGCAAGAACAGTTCAGAAGCAGGGAAGAAAAAACTCCCCTTCTAGGAAAAATTCTGGTGGAAAAAGGCTTCATTACCCAGGAGAACCTGGATCGCGCAATTGCAGAGCAGATCTTGCAATACCAGAATGCTCTGCAGGAAGCCAATCAAAAGTTGGAGCAACGGGTAAAAGAACGCACGGCAGAGTTAGAAAAAGCCCTGGAGCAACTTCATTCGTTGAACGAACTGATCCAACCTGGTGGCGAACATTTCTCACGAACTGCGTACACCCTTAACCCACTTAACCGGTTACCTGGATTTGCTTCTCAGCGGAGATTTAGGCCCGTTAAATCCACAGCAACGCGCTGCCCTGGAAGTTATTCAACGCTCCTCTGAACGATTGGCCCAGTTAATCGAGGATTTGATTCTTTTCTCCGTCAGCGAGAAAAACCAAATTTACCTCAACATTCGTCCCGTCAATGCCTTCGAATTACTGTCCTCGGTTTACCAGCGAAATTCCCCAAAGGCAATTGAACGACAGATAAATTTCCACTTTGAGCCACCAGAAAGCACATTACTGGTTGCTGCCGACCAGGAAAAAGTTTCCTGGGTGCTCTGTTGCAAAGATAGGTTAGGAAGAGATACACCTAGCGGTGTATGTTGTAGACCAGTCCTTTGATAATCGGTTCTCGGTTTTGCAGGCTGCGTTTCCGCGAGCGGATGGCTTGCCCGAATTTGCGCTTGATGACCGAATTCACGGTTTCGGTCTTCCAGCGTTGACCATAGAGACCATCCAGGCGAGCCGCAGAGACAAGCTCGCTTCTTGCTCGTCGTTCAGGGGCCAGCAAATTTCCACCTCGCCGAACGGGTGGAATCAAGTCTTGAGGCCGGACAGTCCGACCATCGAACCCTGAATCGGCCAGCAAGACCCAAGCCCGACGTTTGGCAAACCGCCTGGCTTTGCGGCGCAGATAGCCCAGATAAGGGGCATCGCTACCTGGACCCCAGCCGGATTGCATCGCAAGGATGAATTGCGAGACAATTCCAACGGCATAAACGCCCTTCGCCCAGTGGCGATAGGCTTTTCCCGAACGGCTTTGGTAGTAAGAACTGGCCGGGCCGGGTGAGAAGCCGGTACTATCGGCAGCCACCCCTTCTTCTTCAGGCCGTCCGATTTCCTCGAGCAAGGTCTCGTTCATGCGCATCCAATCCGCTTTGCGTATCTTGGCGTAGGTACGTTGCAGGGTCGTATGATCGGGAACACGCGGTAATTCCAGCTCCTTACCAACCGCATCGCTTGCCAGCAGCCATTCTTCCATGTCGCGATAGCTGAGATTCAGGTAGAACATCAACAAAACACAGGCCCCCAACTGCGGCAACGTGAAGTGATGGGGACTCTTGGCATGTGAATACATCGGTAATGCTTGTTTGGCAAGCCGGTAGGCGATCCTCGCCACTCGGACGTATCTGCTTTCTCGTGTGGTCATACCGTATGTTTACCACATTTCAACCATGATTGCAACAGAGCATATCTTTCTTATTTCATTCCTGCGTTGGATAGCGGTGCTATGATCGGCGGGATTTTTCTTTCTGGCCCGGTCCTCCGTTGGCTCACTGCGGCTTTGATTATTTGGGCAATTTGCTCTGTTGCAAAGATAGGTTAGGAAGAGATACACCTAGCGGTGTATGTTGTAGACCAGTCCTTTGATAATCGGTTCTCGGTTTTGCAGGCTGCGTTTCCGCGAGCGGATGGCTTGCCCGAATTTGCGCTTGATGACCGAATTCACGGTTTCGGTCTTCCAGCGTTGACCATAGAGACCATCCAGGCGAGCCGCAGAGACAAGCTCGCTTCTTGCTCGTCGTTCAGGGGCCAGCAAATTTCCACCTCGCCGAACGGGTGGAATCAAGTCTTGAGGCCGGACAGTCCGACCATCGAACCCTGAATCGGCCAGCAAGACCCAAGCCCGACGTTTGGCAAACCGCCTGGCTTTGCGGCGCAGATAGCCCAGATAAGGGGCATCGCTACCTGGACCCCAGCCGGATTGCATCGCAAGGATGAATTGCGAGACAATTCCAACGGCATAAACGCCCTTCGCCCAGTGGCGATAGGCTTTTCCCGAACGGCTTTGGTAGTAAGAACTGGCCGGGCCGGGTGAGAAGCCGGTACTATCGGCAGCCACCCCTTCTTCTTCAGGCCGTCCGATTTCCTCGAGCAAGGTCTCGTTCATGCGCATCCAATCCGCTTTGCGTATCTTGGCGTAGGTACGTTGCAGGGTCGTATGATCGGGAACACGCGGTAATTCCAGCTCCTTACCAACCGCATCGCTTGCCAGCAGCCATTCTTCCATGTCGCGATAGCTGAGATTCAGGTAGAACATCAACAAAACACAGGCCCCCAACTGCGGCAACGTGAAGTGATGGGGACTCTTGGCATGTGAATACATCGGTAATGCTTGTTTGGCAAGCCGGTAGGCGATCCTCGCCACTCGGACGTATCTGCTTTCTCGTGTGGTCATACCGTATGTTTACCACATTTCAACCATGATTGCAACAGAGCATTTCCTGGGTATTAATGCAACTGGTGGACAACGCCATCAAGTTTACCCCTCCTGCGGGGAAAGTTCACCTTTTTACCGAAAGAGACGAAGGATTCCTCAAGATTCAGGTTTCTGACACCGGAATCGGTATTCCTGCAGATCGAATAGAACAAATTTTTGAGCCATTTGTTCAGTTGGATGGCAGTTCAACCAGGAAAGCCGGCGGAACAGGTTTAGGGTTGGCGCTGGCACGTCGTATCATTGAAGCCCATGGTTCAGTCATTCACGTCCACTCAGAAGAAAGCAAAGGAAGTACTTTCTCCTTTGCGTTGAAGATTGTATCTGGCTAAAAGAGCGAGAAAAACAGTGGGGAGTTTAATTAAGAAATGACCACACCAGATCCAACCACGCAAGCGGTTGAAGTTCATCACTTATATGAAATTAGTCGAATCGTCACACAAAGCACCGACTGGAATTCCGCCTTAGACCAGATTGTGCCCCTTCTGCGTTCCATTTTCATATTCGATAATTTGGCAGTTTATCTGGCAGATCCATTTCACCATACACTGGACGTCATGTTTGCCAGAGCAGTTGGAAGAGGACGCTCTGCCGAAGCCGATATTGCCTGGGGAGAAAACATCGCCAATCAAATCATGGACCATCCAGAAGTTAAGATCATCGAGCCAGCAACCGTCTCTGCCCAAAATCGCCTGGCTAGCCCTTATATCCTGGGAATTCCACTCCAGGCGGGAGAGCGGACTTTGGGCGTCCTGGTGCTGATTCGTTTTGGTGGACCTCCGTTTAATCAAGCCTATATCCACCTTGCCCAGTTTATTGCTCAACAGATCAGTCTGCTGGTAGAGCGCCAAAACCTCCAGAAAGCCTACGACCTGTTAGAAGCCCAAAGCAAGGAAAGTCGCGTTCAAGAAGATTTCATTTCCACAATTACGCACGAATTGCGCACTCCACTGGGGTTCATTAAGGGATATACCACAACATTGCTTCGATCAGATACCGAATGGGATCCTCAGATGCAACAGGAGTTTCTGAAAATCATCGATCAGGAAACCGACCGCCTGCAAGAACTGATCGAAAACCTGCTGGATTCCGCGCGCTTGCAGAGCGGCACACTCAAGATGATTTTCCAACCTGTAAGATTGGACTCGCTGGTACGGTCAACCATCGAACACCTGCGAATGCATCATCCCACATTTACAGCCCATTTGGAAACCGACACCCCTCTTTCACCAATTGAAGCCGACCCTAAAAGAATCAATCAGGTGTTGGAAAACCTTTTCCACAACGCCATCAAATATGCTCCCGGTTCAGATGTTTGGGTTAAAATAAAAGAACAGGATGGAGAAATTACATTAACCATCGAAGACCACGGTCCCGGGATTCCACAGCGATACCTGCCCTTTGTGTTTGAGCGGTTCTTCAGAAACCCGGACGCTTCACCAAATATCCATGGGACAGGACTGGGGCTCTTTATTTGTAAGAAAATCATCCAAGCCCATCATGGGAATATTCAGGTGAACTCCATCCAGGGAAAAGGTACCACCTTTATCATTCGACTGCCCTTACATCAACCGAAAGGTGGGGATTTTGGCGAACTTTCGGAGGAGGCTTAAAATGGCGGCGACTCATATTCTGGTGGTAGATGATGAACCTCGATACCAGCATTTACTTCGAGTCAATCTCGAAGCCGCCGGGTATCTTGTCAGCACGGCAAGCAATGGAGAAGAAGCCCTGGAATTGATTTCCTCCCGCCAACCCGATCTGGTCATTCTGGACGTCATGATGCCTCATCTGGATGGATTTTCTACCTGTGAACGGATTCGGCAGTTCTCCAGTGTCCCCATTATCATGCTCACAGCAAAGGGGGAAGAACAGGACCGTGTGAAAGGCTTGAATGTAGGTGCGGATGATTACGTCGTTAAGCCTTTTTCTGCCACCGAGTTAATTGCACGAGTACGAGCGGTACTCAGAAGGGCTCAAACCGCTGAGGCAGTAACGCAAAATCGGTATTTCACCCACGGGAATTTGAAGATTGATTTTGCTCGCGCTGAGGTATGGAAGGATGACAAACCCGTATTTCTCTCTGCTACAGAGTACCGTCTCCTCATCCAGTTTGCCCATAACATGGGTAGAGTCCTCTCCCCCGAAGAACTGCTTACCGCCGTATGGGGTACACAGTATAAAGAGGACAAAGAAATCCTTTGGGTAAGTATTGCTCGACTGCGACAGAAACTGGAAGACAATCCCCATAACCCGGTACACATTGTAACGCGCTCCGGTTTGGGATATCTCATGCCTCCCATGGAAAAAGACTCTTCTGAAACAGGAAAATAGGAGTATGGTCACTCAATACGATGAAAAAGGAAAAATTTTTACGCAGGTGATTTCCAAAAAACCTGTGCCCGTCATTGTGCAAACAACCCAGCACACCATTCGGGGTACGCTTCATGTGCGACCAAGCGAACGTATTATTGATGAATTAAACGCCTCCATTCAATTTATCGCAATCACAGAAGCGAGCGTCCTCGACCTCCAGGGAAATTTAGTGTATAAAAGCAATTTCCTGACTTTGAATAAGGAACATGTAGTCTGGATCATTCCAGACGAAGAGATCCAAAGCGTTTAGAGGAAGAGTCCATGAACAATCCAGGTGCAGCACCACGCCAAGCCGACCTCGCTAAACTGAAAGATTACCTGATTAATGTGGTATCTCGGGAACTTGAGTCCAACCCGCCTCCCTCTGGTGGAGAAGATCGCCGGAAGGTAGTGAGTCAATTATTGATGCAAGCCTACCAGACCACTCGTCTTCAATTACCCAACAGCATTCGAGATCAACTGTTCCATGATATTCTGGATGATTTGCTCGGGTTTGGTCCCCTACAGCCTTTACTGGATGATCCAGACATCTCCGAAATCATGGTCAATGGTCCCAAACTGGTCTATATCGAACGAAAAGGGAAACTCCAAAAGACCAACATCACCTTTGAAAATGATGCGGCGGTTATCCGGCTCATTGAGAAAATTGTTCTCCCTTTGGGACGCCGTATTGATGCCGATAGTCCCACAGTCGATGCCCGTTTGCCTGATGGCTCTCGTGTCAATGCAGTGATTCCACCCTGCGCGATTGATGGGCCCACCATTACAATCCGCAAATTTCAAAAAGATAAACTCACCATTCAGCAATTGATCAATTATGGGTCCATCACAGAGAACATGGCAAACTTTATTCGGGCTTGTGTGATTGCACGGTTGAACATTATCATCTCCGGCGGTACAGGCTCGGGTAAAACCACCCTTCTGAATATCTTATCGAGTTTCATCCCTGAGGATGAACGCATTGTGACCATTGAAGATGCCGCGGAATTGAAGTTACAACAGGAACACGTTGTCCGATTGGAAACAAAACCCCCAAACTCTGAAGGTAGAAATGCGGTAACCATTCGCGATTTGGTTCGTAATGCATTGCGCATGCGCCCCGATCGCATTGTGGTTGGAGAATGCCGTGGTGGTGAAGCCCTGGACATGTTGCAAGCAATGAATACCGGGCATGATGGTTCACTGACCACCCTGCACGCCAATACCCCTCGCGACGCCCTTTCCCGCCTTGAAACCATGTGCCTCATGTCGGGCATGGAATTACCTGTCAGGGTTATTCGTGAACAAATTGCTTCTGCAATTGACTTAATCATTCAGGTAGCCCGCCTGAAAGATGGAAGCCGTAAGGTGGTATCCATTACGGAAGTTGCCGGCATGGAAGGGGACACCATTGTCATGACGGATATCTTCAAATTCGAACAAACCGGAATTTCCACCGACGGGAAAGTGTTGGGTGAACTCAAACCAACCGGAATTCGTCCCCTCTTTACCCCCAGGCTGGAAGCCGCGGGATTCAAACTGGGTCCCGAAGTATTTGGAGCAAACCTGGCAGATATTCTGGGTGGGGGTCGGCGCAGGTAAATTTATCTTGCTGAGGAGAGCAAATGGACAATCGGCTCATCCTGATTCGTCGAAAAAAGTTAGGTGCAATCCTTTATGACAGTCGGCGCAGTTTATGCCGTTCCCTGGAAGATTGCGCCCGAATTCTGGGAATCTCCCCCGAAGAGTACTCCCAGTTTGAACGGGGAGAAGGTTCTCCCACTTTACCGCAACTGGAATTGCTCTCCCTGTACTTAAACGTCCCAATTGATGTGTTCTGGGACAATCGTCCTGTTTCTGCAGAGAGACAGGAAACACTACCCGAAAACGTCAGCACTGCCCTCAAGTTACGGAATCGCATCATAGCAGCCAGTTTACGTCTTTTCCGACAGAAAAAAGGAATTTCAACCGGTGAACTGGCCCAGAAAACAGGGATTGAGGAAGATGTACTGCTCGCATACGAGAACGGAACGCGGGAAATTCCTCTGCCAGAATTGGAGACTTTTGCCGAAGCGCTGGAGGTTCCCCTCAGCCAGTTCCTGGATGAGAAAGGACCCATTGCCAAGCGTCGCCTTCAGAAACAATGGGCAGAACAATTTGAAAATCTTCCGGAAGAAATGCAACAATTCATTGCCCAGCCGGTAAACCGCCCCTACCTGGAACTGGCAATGCGTCTCTCTGAACTGGATGCCAATCGTCTGCGTCTGATTGCTGAAAGCCTTTTGGAGATCACCTATTGATGGAAAAACAACTTACTCCAGACCAACTTGCCGAGCACGGACAACGGCTTTACCGCTCAGGAAAGCATCTCGAAGCGGCAGAGCAATTTGAGAAAGCCTCAAAAGCGTTTGCCGAACTCGGAGACGTTCTGAAATCTGCAGAAATGGCAAACAACCGTAGTGTTGCCCTGTTGCAGGCAGGCGATGCCCAGGGGGCACTCGATGCTTGTGCAGGTACCGAGCAAATCTTCCACAAAGCCGGAGATACAGAACGGGAAGGCATCGCCATTGCCAACTATGCTGCAGCCCTGGAAGGCTTGAATCGGCTGGAAGAAGCACTGGAGCATTATCAACGTGCCGCCGCATTGTTCAAGCAGATAAACCATTCGGAAATGCGCGCCGTGGTGCTTAAAGCCATCTCGTCTCTGCAAATTCGAACCAACCGCCAGTTTGAAGCCCTTGCCAGCATGGATGCCGCACTCGAAGAACAGAAAAAACTTTCTCTAAGGGAACGATTGCTGAAGAAAATCATCGATCTTCCATTCAAGATGATAGGGAAAAAGTGAATTGGTTTCAACGTCATCATCATCTCAGACCGGTTACGCCTGAAGACAAACCATCCCTGCAAACGTTTTTACGGAAGACTATTTACCTCCATCAACACCTGGATTGGAGAAATGCTCTGGATTGGGTTGGCTGGCAACCCTTCTGGCTGGCAGAAAAAGACTCTCAAATTATCGGCTTCCTTGCCTCACCTGCTGATCCTCCTCTAGCGTCCTGGATACGCATCTTTGCAGCAGACCTGTTTGTTTCCCCCTCCAGAGTTCTGGTGGAACTTCTGGAAAAAAACGTGGAATGGCACCGTGAATATGGGAAAGTGTCATTTATTGCTTCCCTTGGATTAAGCGATTGGTTTTCTCATCTTCTTCAGGACTCAGGTTTTCATCATCACCAGGATGTGGTGATGATGACATATGATCTTAATTTTGTATCCTGTCAAACACCGCTTTTAAGAGACGGAATAATCAGAGAAATGGGCTTTGAAGACCTTCCTCTGGTAACCGCAATTGATCATGCGGCTTTCGAGCCCCTCTGGCAATTAAGCCAGATAGACCTTTCCAACGCTTTTCAGAAGTGTACCTATAAAACAGTTCTGGAAGTTAACGGGAAACTTGTGGCTTACCAGATGAGTACAGAGAGCGAATCCAAAGCGCACCTCGCGCGGTTAGCTGTCTCCCCGGAGATGCAAAATAAAGGATTGGGGGCTGCGCTCATCAGAGATTTGCTGGAACATTTTATCCTCCATAAAGGCCTGCAGAGCGTTACCCTCAACACGCAAAGCACGAATGCCGCATCTTTGCATGTTTATCAACGATGTGGCTTTCACCTGACGGGGGAGCAATTTCCGGTTTTTATCTTGCCACTTTACTAGTTCCCTGCTGGGTATCCCAATTAAGAACGAAGATAAAAAGGGATAAACTTGCCAGTCTTAAGAAGGCAGTGTATAATTTGGGGCGTCAGCGCCTGTAGTGAAGTGGATATCACGTCACCCTCCGGAGGTGGAAGCCCGAGTTCGAGTCTCGGCAGGCGCGCCTGTTTTTTAAATCTTCGGTAACTTTTACACTTTCTTGATATCGTTCTAATCCCCTTCTTATAAAGTTCTGGTATTCTATCTTTCAAGACAAAAGCATGTCTCGAAAAATGGAGGTTATTGTATGGGAGCGTATGGTGGTGGGTATCTCCTTTACCTGCTCTTCAGTTTACCCGCTTTATTGTTAGGATTTTGGGCACAATTTAAAGTCCAATCGGCTTTCAATACCTATTCCCGAAAACGCAATGCTTCAGGCATGACCGGTGCAGAAGTTGCTCGACGTATTCTGAATATGAACGGATTGACCAATGTTCAGGTAGAAGCCGTGAACGGTTTTTTAAGCGATCACTATGATCCTGTGGCACGCGTTCTTCGTCTCAGCCCAGAGGTATACCATAGCAACAGCATCGCTGCCGCAGGTATTGCCGCTCATGAAGCCGGACATGCCATTCAACACCACGAAGGATACTTTCCTTTGCAAATCCGTTCCGCCATTGTCCCAGCAGTGCAAATTGGCTCATGGCTTGGCCCAATTATCTTCATGCTGGGTTTTTTCCTGATGGGAAACACAGTAGCATGGATTGGACTGGGGTTGTTCGCAGCGACTGCAGTATTTGCATTGATTACCCTGCCCGTTGAGTTTGATGCCAGCCGCAGAGCCAAGACTGTCTTAGCCGATGGCGGGCTGGTCTACTATGGGGAAATGGAAGGAGTGAACAAAGTATTAGATGCCGCCGCCCTTACTTACGTAGCCGCAGCAGTCCAAGCCATTTCTACGGTGTTATATTACATCTTCCTGCTCTCTGGACGCCAGAGAGAATAAGAGAGATCCCCGTTTATTAGCCATCCAGCACAGGTTGCCGGTTCCCCGACAACCTGTGTTTGACTTTAAGCAAGATGTGAAAATAAACACAACCTCTGCTAATTAGGGTAAAATAAATACAAATTATTTGCAGAGGTGTGCATGAACGACAAACCCATTCCCGACATTGTGATTGGTCGCTTGCCCCGGTATCTGCAGGCACTTGAACATATGCTTGAACAAGGTTACGCCGTGACTTCCTCAAAAGAATTGGGGGAACAAATCGGTATTTCTGCGGCTCAAATTCGAAAAGACCTCTCCCAATATGGAGAGTTTGGCAAACAGGGTAAGGGCTACTCTGTTCCTTTTCTTGTCACCCAATTAAAACAAATTCTCAAAGTAGACCGTATTTGGGATATGGCGCTAATCGGTGCGGGTAATTTAGGAAAAGCCATTGCCAATTACCAGGGCTTCACCGAGCATGGCTTTCGGGTAGCGTTAATCTTTGACTCCGATCCACAAAAAGTGGGGCAGGTCATTCATCAAATTCCTGTATTGCATACCTCAACCATGATCGAAACCATCCAATCTCATCACATCAAAATTGCTATGCTAACCGTGCCGGCGCAGGTCGCCCAGAGCGTTACCAACCAACTGATTCAGGCAGGGATAAAAGCCATCTTAAACTATGCTCCCATCACCTTATCTGTGCCAGAAGATGTGCATGTTCAATATGTAGATCCCATCATCCATTTACAACGAATGACTTATTACCTGGATTAAGCAATTCAGGACTGGCAACGATAAGCCAGTCCTGTCTCGTTTTTAATTTTTTTCAGTTCATTAAGTCGGTAAAAGGCTACGCGAAAGCGCTTCCCGCATGGAAAACGCCCGAGCAGCTCCCTCGGCAGTGCAAGTGGTAGGATTGTCCACCAAGTAAGCGGGAATTCCCAGGGCTTTGGTTAAGTACCTGTCAATTCCTTTGAGAAGAGCGCCTCCTCCACAAAGAGCGACACCCCGATCAATAATGTCGGCAATCAATTCGGGAGGAGTTTTTTCCAAAACCCGTTTCGCACAAGCAACTACTTCCTGCAAAGGTTCCTGCAGGGCTTCAATAATATCCTCGCTGGTTAAGGACACGGGTTTGGGAAGCCCACTGACCTGATCCTGCCCCTGGACTTCCATGGTTTGCTGTTGATCTTGGGGAATGGCTGCCCCAAGTCGGATTTTCAACTGTTCAGCGGTAGGCTGACCAATAATCACGCCATATTTTTTACGCACGTACGAGATAATGGCTTCATCCATCCGAATACCGCCCGTACGAAGCGTTTCAGCCCGAACAATATCATACATTGCCAGCACGGCAGCCTGCACAGTCCCACCACCAATTGAAAGAACCATGTTTCCCGAAGGTGTACCGATGGGTAAATCCACCCCCAAAGCCGCGGCAATGGGTTGTGGAATTAGGAATACCTCTCTGCCGGCCCCAAGCCCCGCTTCATGAACAGCGCGGCTTTCCACACTGGTGACCCCATAGGGGACAGTGAGCATAATCCGCGGAGGGAACAATTGCATAGGGCCTGAGACTTTACGAACCAGAAACTTCAGGAAATTTTCGGTTTTTTCGTATTCTGCAATGACACCGTGTTGAAGAGGCCAAACCACTTCAATAGCATCAGAGACTCGGCCGTACATATCACGCGCCGCTCTACCTGACTCCACCATCTTTTGTTCAGCCACCACTACTGCCACTACCGTGGGTTCATTAATCAGAATCTGGTTGCCTTCGACAATGATGGTGTTCGTTGTTCCCAAATCAATGCCCAATTCACGCGTGAATAATGCCATGGCACTCCCCTGAATCGTAGATGTTTAGTGATGACGCCGGTATCTTTTGACCGCTTCAATACGCAGATTAGAACGGCGCAACGCAGCCTGGATGTTAAGATATTCGTCGGTATCTTCCGGTATGCCCTGTTTGAGCAAATTCTCTGCCCTGCGCCGCGCCTCTTCGGCTCGCTGAAGATTGATTTCTTCAACATTTTCGGCGGCATCCGCCAGAACGGTTACCTGATCAGGCTGTACCTCGGCAAAGCCCCCCGCCACAGTAAAATAATACTCTTCCCCTTGCTTTTTCACATGGATGATGCCATATTGCAAGGTGGTTAGTACGGGAGAGTGGTTCGGTAACACCCCCATTTGTCCACCCCCTCCCGGAAGAATCACCATATCCACGTCTTCTGCAAAGACAACCCGATCCTGCGAAACAATTTCACAGCGGATTGGCATATCTATCTCCTAACCCTGCAATTCCCGAGCGCGAGCCACTGCATCATCAATGGTCCCCACCATGTAAAAAGCCTGTTCGGGTAAATCGTCGTGTTTACCATCGAGAATTTCACGGAAACCTCGCACGGTTTCACGGAGCGGAACATAAACACCCGGGCGCCCGGTAAACTGTTCCGCCACAAACATGGGTTGACTGAAGAATCGTTCAATTTTACGGGCTCGCGAGACGATCAATTTATCGTCTTCACTCAACTCGTCAAACCCAAGAATTGCAATGATATCCTGCAAATCCTTGTAACGCTGAAGAACACGTTGTACCTCACGAGCAGTGCGGTAATGTTCCTCACCGACGATTAGCGGGTCCAAAATGCGCGAGGTGGAGACAAGAGGATCCACCGCAGGGAAAATGCCTTTTTCCACAATCGCACGATCCAGGGCAATTGTAGCATCCAGGTGCGCAAAAGTTGCTACTGGCGCCGGGTCGGAATAGTCATCTGCAGGTACGTACACTGCCTGCATTGAAGTAATCGAGCCCTGATGCGTGGATGTAATGCGTTCCTGCAATTCGCCCATCTCGGTTGCCAGCGTGGGTTGATACCCTACCGCGGAAGGCATACGCCCCAGCAAAGCGGAAACCTCTGAACCCGACATGGTAAAGCGGAAAATGTTATCAATAAACAGCAGTACATCCCTGCCCTGGTCCCGGAAATATTCTGCCATTGCCAGAGCCGTCAACGCCACCCGCAAGCGTACGCCACTGGGCTCATTCATCTGCCCAAACACCATCACGGTATCTTTCATAACACCCGACTCGAGCATCTCGCGGTATAACTGGGTGCCTTCACGGGTGCGCTCACCCACTCCAGCAAAGACCGAGTTTCCCTTATGTACCGTAGCAATGGAACGAATCAGTTCCATGATGATAACAGTTTTTCCAGTCCCTGCGCCACCAAAAATCCCTGTTTTTCCACCCTTGGTAAACGGGGCAATTAAATCAATCACCTTTAAGCCTGTCTCAAATACTTCAACACGAGTAGATTGATCTTCGAATCTAGGAGCCGGACGGTGAATCGGGTAGTAAATGTCGCTCTCCACAGATCCTTTACCATCGATGGGCTTGCCAATCACATTAAAGATTCGCCCTAACGTGGATGGACCTACTGGAACAGTAATTGGAGCGCCGGTCCGTCTGACTGGAATTCCACGCTGTAAGCCATCGGTTGTATCCATGGCAACCGTGCGAACCCAACTATCCCCAAGGTACTTTTGCACCTCTAAAACCAGAGGCTCCCCGGAAGGGGGCAAAACTTCCAATGCTTCATAAATGGTTGGCAAATCATCCGCCGGAAATTCGACATCTACCACACTGCCTTGAATTTGAACCACTCGACCGGTTGCCTGACGAACCATGCATGACCTCCCGAATTATTCTTTTTCCTGTGCCAGGGCGTTTGCCCCACCAGCAATATCCAGCATTTCGTTTGTAATGAGTGTTTGACGCAATTTGTTATATTCAAGTTGAAGCGATTGAATCAATTCCTGCGCGCTCTCCGTAGCGTTACGCATGGCAATCATGCGCGCCGCATGCTCACTGGCTTGTGCCGACAAAATCGCCTGAAAAATTTGAATCCCGGTAAAGTGAGGCACAATATTACTCAGAACTTCCCCTTCGTCCGGTTCAAAAGAGAAAACCGAATGAGTGCGATGAGTTGCATCCAGCGTATGGATATCGGGGGCTTCATCTTTATAGAGGATTTTCAAGGGAAGCAACCTGCGGGTTACCGGCTCATACCGCATCATATTGATAAACTGGGTATAGCAGATATACACCTCATCATACTTTTGTTTCTCGAAGTCCTCAATCGCCAAACTGGCAATAGGAGCTACTTCTCTGTACAAAGGCGGAGAAGGTAAATCGCTGAACTCTGCAATTACATTTTTTCTGCGTCGCAGAAGTAAATCCCTTCCCTTTCTGCCTACAGCCACAAAATCTACCGGGTAAGGCTTCTGACTGAATTCATGCAGGGTATGACGAAAAATATTGGCATTGTAAGAGCCAGCCAACCCTCGATCACTGGTCACCAGAATAACCAGCGCGCGCCTAACTACAGGACGGTCTGCCAGCAACGGATGAAGCGCATCATGCCCGGGTTGTCTCGCCAGATGCACAAGAACTTTCCAGGCTTTTTCGGCGTAGGGTTTGCTGGAATTATTTGCCTGGATCGCTTTGCGTACCCGGCTGGCACTGACCGTTTCCAGAGCCTTGGTGACTTGAGAAAGATTCTTGACACTGCGGATACGCAGTCTCATTTCTCGCGTAGACGCCATGCTTCAACCCCTTTCAGGCGTTCACCCAGGAACGGGTAAAGGCTTCCAGAGCCTCTTTCAACTGCCTTTCGGTTTCTTCACTGATGCGTTTTTCTTCTGCAATCTTTCGCCCAATTTCCGGGTAACCAGTATCCATAAAGCGCAACAAATCCTGTTCCCAGGCACGCATCCGATCCAGTGGCACCTGATCGGCATAGCCATTCGTACCCGCATAGAGGACAATCACCTGATGCTCCAGAGAAACGGGTTCATACTGGGGTTGTTTGAGGATTTCCTGCAAATGCTGACCACGATTCAACTGGTTTTGCGTGGCTTTATCCAAACTGGAGCCCAATTGTGCAAACGCTGCCAGTGCCCGGAAAGCCGCCATATCCAGACGCAGACGACCTGCCACCTGGCGAATGGCACGCGTTTGCGCCGAACCACCCACCCGGGAAACCGAAATACCTACGTTAATTGCGGGGCGAATGCCGGCATTGAACAAATCGTTTTCCAGGTAAATCTGCCCATCGGTGATAGAGATGACGTTTGTAGGAACATAAGCCGAAACATCGCCGAGCAAAGTTTCAATAATAGGCAGGGCTGTCAGGGAGCCACCGCTCCCCGCGCGTTTGACAATCTTATAGGCTTCGGGGGTTTCCATTTGCTTGATGGCGTTTTCAGCATCGTGACGGGAGAGAGGGCCTCCATATACTTTGCCATCAACAGCATCCGAGGCTTGGGCTTCATTTCCTTCAAAAGCCGCCGGTACAATCACATATTCCGTAGCCAGGCGACAGGCACGTTCGAGCAAACGGGAATGGAGATAGAACACATCTCCGGGATAGGCTTCGCGACCTGGGGGACGGCGTAAGAGCAAGGAAACCTGACGGTAAGCCCAGGCGTGCTTGGAAAGGTCGTCATAAACGATCAGGGCATCCTTCCCACTTTCCATAAATTCTTCGCCAATCGCACAACCTGCATAAGGGGCGATGTACTGCATGGCGGCTGGCTCATCCGCTGAGGCTACCACCACCACCGTGTGTTCCATAGCACCATATCGTTCCAATGTAGCAATCAAGCGGGCAATAGCGGCTTTCTTTTGCCCAATCGCCACATAAATACAAATCAGGTCTTTGCCTTTCTGATTGATAATCGTATCAATCGCAATAGCCGTCTTCCCCGTTTGACGATCGCCAATAATTAACTCTCGTTGCCCACGTCCAATGGGAATCATGGCATCAATCGCTTTGATTCCTGTCTGAACAGGGGTATCCACATCCTGGCGGGCAATCACCCCAGGCGCAATACGTTCAATGGGGCGATACCCACTGAATTGCAAGGGCCCTTTGCCATCAATAGGCTCGCCCAGAGCATTCACCACCCGACCAATCAAGCCATTTCCTACCGGCACTGAGGCAATTCGCCCGGTACTGTAAACAGTCATGCCCTCTTTGATGGAACGATAGTCCCCTAAAATGATGATTCCTACCGAATCATGCTCCAGATTGAAGGCAATCCCCATGACCCCATTTGAAAATTCCACCAATTCCTGGGAACGCACAGAAGCAAGACCACGCGCTCGAGCTATTCCATCACCTGCTTCAATGACCGTCCCGATATCACGAACTTCTACTTCCGGTTTAAACGTCTCAATCTTAGATTGCAGGTCAATCGTCAGTTGCTTAATCAAATCGGTCATGGAGCCTCCAACACCTCAAATCTTTATTTCAAGGATGGAATAATCTTACCTGAAAGGTCATCAAATGTCCAGTTCAAGCATTTGGCAAACAACCTTTATGTGGAAAAATAACGTAAGGCTAATTTCAAGCGCTCTTCCAAATCCATAGGGGCATCTTTGGGGATGGATTGCACTGCCGTTTGAGCCTCCACCACACTGTACCCCAGTGAGGTCAACGCTTCCAATACCTCCTGATCTACTTCCGCCATCGGACGAACACCTTCCAGGCCCTCTGCCGTGACTTTTCCTTGCAGAGACAAGATAATTTTCTGGGCATTTTTTCTACCCACACCGGGTACCCGGCTCAACACTTCAGGTTGTTCGCTAAGAATAGCGCGGCGAATGGCATCAACGGAAAGGACCGAAAGAATGCTGATTGCCAGTCGAGGTCCAATGCCGTTCACCCCTAATAGCAAGCCAAAAAATTCTCTTTCCAGAGGTGTTTCAAACCCATACAATGCCATCAAATCTTCCCGTACCACCAGGTAAGTAAACAAAACCAGGGTTTCACCGGCTCTCGCTTTGGCTCTCAATGTCGAAGGAACAAATACCTGTAAACCCACCGCGCCTACCTGAATGACCAGATAGGTTTCCCCCAATTCCAGAACTTTGCCTTCTACGTACGCAATCACGGCATCACTCCCAAAGATTTCTGACGCTGCTGGTTAAAAATTTCATACAACACCACGGCTGTAGCCACTGCCAAATTCAAGGAATCGCTCCTGCCAACCATGGGGATTCGCACCACCTCATCGCATAGTTCAAGATGGTACGGTTGTAATCCCAATCGCTCACTTCCCATCAACAATACCAATCGAGAAGGATAAGGGAAGTCATGATAGTCTTGTTTTGCTGCTCCGGATGTCCCAATAAGGGCAACACCTGTTTGCCTTTTTATCCAATCTCGGAACTGCTCAAAAGAAGTACGAACCAGATGAAGATCAAAAAGCGCCCCCATACTGGCACGTACACACGAGGGATCATAGGGGTCTGTAGATTGATCCAGCAAAATGACTCCAGCGCCACCTACGGCATCCAGCGTTCGTAAGATTGTGCCCAAGTTTCCTGGATCAGCCACTGAGTCCAGTGCCACCCATGGTTTTCCATTTTCAACCGACACTGCACCCAGAGGCATCCAGCGTTGATGAACCACCGCGGCAATGCCTTGGGGACCTTCTTTCTGAGAAAGCCGTTCAAATACCAGAGAGCTTACCTCTAAAATGGGGGTTCCATTTCTTCGCAAATTTTCTACCAGTTTCCAGGCAAAGTCGCTTTGCAGGCGATCCGGGGAGACAATCAAGGTTTCAAAGGCTTCCCCTCTCTCCGCCGCTTCTGCAACAATGCGGATGCCCTCAAGAAAAAACAGCCCGGTACGCTCCCTTTCCTTGCGCTCCTGCAAACGGCGAATACGCTTAACCTGTTCATTGGCCGGGCTGGTAATCATCGTCCTGAACCTTTCTCAAAGGATTTCCAACGGTAATGATGCAGGTGACAAATCGCTACAGCCAGGGCATCCGCAGCATCATCGGGTTTGGGGTACTCTTCAAGGTTTAACAAGGTCTGAACCATCAACTGCACCTGGCGTTTATCCGCATTTCCGTAACCACTAACCGACTGCTTAACTTCCATGGGGGTATATTCCCAGACCGGTATACCATGCTGGGCAAGTGCCAGCAACACCACCCCGCGGGCTTGTCCCACACCGATTGCAGTGGTCACGTTTCGGCGAAAAAACAACTTCTCCACAACCCCGGCATTTGGAGCGTGGAGAAGGATCAACTCATTTAATTTGTGATAAAGGAGAAGAAGACGCTTTTCTTCTTCCAAGCCGGCTGGAGTCTGGATTACACCATAACCCACCAAATGCAGACTTCCATCTTGCGACTCCCGAACCAAGCCATACCCTGTAGTTGCCGTTCCTGGATCAATTCCCAAGACCAGCATAGGGCATCAGGCTTCGTTCTCCAACGCCGCAAGGGCGGCTTCCGAAATTTTCATCGTATGATAAACGTTCTGCACGTCATCAAGTTCTTCAATCGTATCAATCGTGCGAAGAACCTGAAGGGTTTCCTCCACTCCCAGTTCCACTTCATTGGTGGGGATCATACGAAGTTCGGCTTCTTCCAGTTCCATCTTCGCGTTGCGGAACGCATCACTGAGAACTTTGAAGTTTTCCACGGGAGCAAACACTTCGATAGTGTCGCCATCCTGCGTCACATCTTCCGCACCATTTTCTACAGCCACTTCAAACACACGGTCAAAATCCACTTTGGAAGCAGAAAGTGCGAAATAAGCCATGCGCTTGAACTGCCAGGACACAGAACCCGCTTCACCCAAATTACCACCCGCACGGCTGAGCAAATGGCGAATCTCGGCAACCGTGCGATTACGGTTTTCGGTATAGCACTCAATCATTAAAGCCACACCATGAGGAGCGTACCCTTCATAAAAAACCTGCTCGAATGCATTTCCCTCTTTAGACTCTCCCGTCCCACGCTTAATCGCGCGTTCGATATTCTCTTTTGGCATGTTTTGGGAACGGGCTTTTTCCACTGCGAGGCGTAAACGGAAATTGGTTTCTGGATCGCCACCACCCTCTCGAGCCGCCATGACAATTTCGCGAGTCAGTCGGGTAAACAACTGCCCCCGCTTCGCATCCATTGCACCCTTTTTTCTCTTAATCGTTGCCCATTTTGAATGGCCAGACATACCTGAATCTCCTCATTCCAGAACATTGGGAATTCTCCCAGGGATTCCATTATACCATATTCGCTTTGGGCTTTCTCCCCATTCTCTCAAGTTTACAACGGCCTTACACATGCTCAAGAATAACTTTTCAAACCACTAAAATATACTAAAATAATATTTGTAAATTATGTTTAAATTACCAAATAGCGAAATTTTATTATGAAAAAATTCCTCTGGTTTTATTTGGTTTTCCTTTTATTCTTCCTTAGCCCTTCCCATCCCACCTTTCTGGGAGTACCAAAAACAGGAGGCGAGTCTTCTGATACCCAGGAAAACCGTTTTGTTTCCGACCTTAGAACATTTCAGAAACAAATTGACTCGGATAAGGCTTTTGCAGGGCTGTTTGCTCCGGATGTATTTGCCTATCCCGTCGTCCTGCAACCACAAAACGCCCATGCTTTTGTCTCTTCCCGTCCAGATGAACTGACGTACTTTGCCCTTGCGGAAAAATTCGGCTCAGTTGGTTTGCTGGCCCACAACACCCTTGCCGGAAAAGATTTCTTTTCCCTAAAAGCAGGGGATGAAGTAGGTTACTATCAGCGTGGTGTATGGCAATGGTATCGGGTGGAACAAATTTTGCAATTCCAAGCCCTTACCCCTGAAAGCCCAACCAGTGATTTTCGTGATCTGGAACACCCTGAAAGAGTCTTATCGGCTTCAGCGCTGTTTCAGGAAATTTATGCCCAACCGGGGAAACTCATCCTGCAAACCTGCGTCGCCCGCGGACAAATCGATTCCTGGGGCAGGCTTTTCATTGTAGCCGCCCCAATCTCCTCAACGGAAACAAAATTTGACGCTCTGCAGATTTTTTCAGCCAACCCGTCGAGCCTTCTGGAAGCCGTCCCCACCCCCCGATAGATAGGGAGATGCTAAGGTTCTTTTACGGGATTGGACAGCGTTCCAATCCCTTCAATGTCAATTTCTACCAAATCCCCCGCTTTGAGAGGCGAGATTCCCGCCGGAGTACCAGTCAAAATTATATCGCCGGGTTCAAGTGTCATTACCGAAGAAATATAGGCAATTAACTGCGGGATGGAGAACACCATTTCCTTCGTAGACCCTACCTGACGAACTTCTCCATTAACCTTACACTGAATCAGAACATCAAAGGGGTCCAACTCCGTTTCAATCCACGGTCCCAGGGGACAAAAGGTGTCGAAGCCCTTCGCCCGTGTCCATTGTCCATCCTTTTGTTGTAAATCTCGCGCAGTAACGTCATTTGCGCAGGTATATCCAAAGACAAAATCCATGGCTTGTTCCGGAGCAATCCAGCGTCCTCTTTTCCCAATGACTACCGCCAGTTCAGCCTCATGATCTACACGCTGAGATTGTGGAGGCAGCAAGATGGGGTCTCCTGGTCCCACGACACTGCTGGGAGGTTTCAAGAAAATCAACGGAACTTCTGGAACCTCGGCACCGCGTTCTCTGGCATGCTCCACATAATTTCTTCCCACTGCAATGATTTTTCCCGGGTGAAGAGGCGCCATCAAGCGAACTCTATCCAAAGGAAATACGGCTTCCATCCGCCGATACTCGCCAAAGATGGAACCTTCTACAACGCCAATCCGATCCTGGTACAGCCATCCCGTACGGGGGGATTCGCCACTAAGAGAAAATTGAAGAAATTTCATCGTTTTTCCTCACTCTACAGATGATACACCCAATTTTTAAAAAATCATGTATAATTTGCTGGCACGGGCGGATAGCTCAGTCGGTTAGAGCACATCCCTTACAAGGATGGGGTCGCAGGTTCGAGTCCTGTTCCGCCCACTTTTCTTTTCTTCCCTTTAGTCAGAGCAGAAGAAAAAAAATAAAATAACCGTCTTTTTAAAATTATAAATCCACTCCCCAATCATCCAAAAATTTTCCCAAAGTTTTGAGCATTCACTAAATTTTTCCTTTTTCCGAAAATCCATGGGGGTTTTGGGTTGACTCCGTCATCCAGACATGCTACCATAATAAAAAATCCCGTGAACGGTAACGGAAATGCGTTCCAGAAAACAGGTTACGATTCGCGATGTTGCCCGCGAGGCGGGGGTGTCCGCCCAAACAGTTTCACGCGTACTCAATCAACACCCGGATGTGTCTGATGAGACTCGCAAACGCGTCCAGGATACGATTGAGCGCCTGGGATATTCTCCGAACTACGTAGCCCGAAGTCTGATTCAGGGGCGAACCCACACGATAGGGGTGGTCGGTTACGGATTAGGATACTATGGTCCTTCTCGCGCCCTGACCGGTGTTGAAAAGCAAGCCAACGAACTCGGGTATTCAATTCTTTTGAGCCTGGTGCGGCAAGCCGAAATCAACAGCGGACGTCAACTGATTGCCAATCTGCTTATGCGCAAAGTGGATGGGATTGTTTGGGCAGTGCCCGAGATTGGTCCTCACCGTGAGGAATTGTTAGAGGACCTGGCTCAAATCGATGTTCCGGTAGTGTTTATCAATATGAATCCCCGCCCCGGGTGCCAGGTGGCTGCAGTGGATAATTTCAATGGGGGACGATTAGCCACCTTGCATTTGCTTTCAAGGGGATGCCAGAAAATCGGTATTATTACCGGACCGGAAGCATGGTGGGAATCTCAGCAACGTGAGGCAGGATGGAAAACGGCTTGTCTTGAATCAGGAAGAGTTAAAGAAAGCGAGATTTCTGCTTTGAAGGTGGTTGGGGATTGGGAAGCTGCCAGTGGAGAAGCGGGATTTATGACTTTGATTCAAAAAGTCCCGGACCTGGATGGAGTTTTTGTATGCAATGACCAGATGGCATTGGGCGCGCTCAAAGCCGCCCGTCAACTGGGTATTCGCGTTCCGGAGGATATTGCGCTGGTAGGGTTTGACGATATTCCTGAAGCAGCGTTCTTCAATCCACCGCTCACCACCCTGAGGCAACCGCTCACCGAACTGGGTGCACAAGCCGTGAGAATGCTTCATCACCGATTGTGCAACGAAGAACACGATGTGCACGCTTCTGAAATCATCTGGCTACAACCGGAATTAATTGTGCGCGAATCATCACGCAAAAGTAATTAAGCGATGAAAGGAGAAAATGCATATGAAACCCGTGACGTTAGGTGTAATTGTTGGCAATCGAGGATTCTTCCCCGACCATCTCTGTATCACTGGACGCAAAACCATCCTTAAGGTTCTTGAAGAGGAAGGAATTCATCCAATCATCATTGATGAAAACGAGACCAAGGTGGGATCAATTGTCACCTTGAACGATGCACAGAAATGTGCCGAACTTTTCAAAGCCCATCGAGATGAAATTGATGGCATTCTGGTCACTTTACCTAATTTTGGCGAAGAAAAAGCCATTGCCAATACCCTGCGTTGGGCAGGATTGAATGTGCCTGTGCTGATTCACGCCTTTCCGGACGACATGACTCGTATGACGGTTGCAGACCGCAGAGACTCGTTTTGTGGAAAAATGTCGGTGTGCAACAACCTTACCCAATACGGTATTCCTTTCAGTCTAACCAGCCTTCACACAGTTAATCCGGAAAGCGAAAGTTTCCGGGCTGACCTGCGTCGTTTTGCCGCCGTCTGCCGGGTAGTCCGAGGATTGCGCAATGCACGGTTTGGGGCAATTGGCGCCAGACCCGCCGCCTTCAATACGGTCCGGTACAGCGAAAAATTGCTGGAACGCACAGGAATCAGTGTAGAAACCATTGACCTCTCAGAAATATTTGGACGTGCGGCGCGTTTACATGCTGACGATCCCAAAGTGAAAGCCAAAATTGAGCAAATTCAATCCTATGTCCCAACAAAGAATACCCCTGGCGAAGCCTTAATACGCATGGCAAAACTCGGGGTCGTGATTGAAGATTGGATGGCAGAGAATCAACTGGTTGCCTCAGCGTTACAATGCTGGACATCCATGGAAGAATTCTACGGTGTAGTGCCATGCACGTTGATGTCTATGATGAGCAACTCCCTCGTACCATCGGCTTGCGAAACGGATATTGCCGGTGCTGTAGGCATGCTGGCACTGGCATTAGCCTCGGGAAAACCCTCGGCAATTGTAGATTGGAATAACAACTACGGCGATGACCCCGATAAAGGTGTCATCTTCCACTGCTCCAACCTGCCCAAGGATTTGTTCCTGGAAGCCGCGGCTTCACAGGAAGACGCTCCTCAAATGGACTATCAAGCCATTATCGCCGGCTCGGTAGGAAAAGAGAACACCTATGGAACAGTCGTTGGACGCTTGAAAGCCGTGCCTTTTACCTATTGCCGGGTATCCACAGATGACCTTCACGGGCGCATTCTTGCCTATGTAGGCGAAGGACATTTAACAGAGGATACCCTGAAAACCTTTGGAGGATACGGCGTTGTCCACGTGCCAAATTTCCAGAAATTGCTGGCTTACATTTGTGAGAATGGTTTCGAGCATCATGTTGCCATCAATCCATCCATGGTTGCAGACGCAGTCAACGAAGCCTTCACCAAGTATTTGGGATGGCAGGTTTACTATCACCACTAATTATTCAAGAGGCTGAGCCATGGACGAAATTGCCCTGAAACTGAGCAATCTGCGAACTTTACTCGCACAATGTGGTTTGGATGGGATTCTCCTTCGAAAAGCCAGTTCGTTTTCCTGGCTCACCGGCGGACTCAGTTCCGTGATTAATACCGCCTCCTCGTTTGGAGAAGCCTCTTTGCTGGTTACCCAGGAACACGCCTATCTGGTAACCAACACTATCGAAGCCCCCAGATTTCTCGAAGAGGATCGGGTAGAAAATCAAGGCTGGAAGATCATACTCCAGGACTGGTTTTCATCCGAATCCCCTCTGAATACCATGACCCGGGGATGGCGTTTGGGAAGTGACTTCCCCACACCCGGCTTCACCGATTTATCGCTGGAGATTGCACGACTACGTTCGATCCTCTCCCCCGAAGAACAAAACCGGCTCCGTGAAGTTTCCTCACTCTGTGCTCAAGCCATGGCAGAAGCCGCTTTTGCCGTTCGCCCGGGAATGAGCGAATACGAAATCTCTGCTGTGCTTGCCCATGCCTGTCTCAACCGGGGTGTTGAACCAATCGTTCGCCTGATTGCTACCGATGAACGCATCTTCCGCTATCGACACCCTCCTGCCACCTCAAAAACTCTGCAACGCTACGCCATGCTGGTCTTGTGTGGCAGAAAATATGGGTTAGTGGTCTCCCTCACCCGTTTAATTCACTTTGGAAAACTTCCTGATGAGATTCAACGAAAAGCCCGCGCTACGGCTTACGTAGATGCCATCGCCCTTTCGGCTACGCGCACAGGACGAACACTCGGAGATGTGTTCAAAGATATCACACTGGCATATGAAACTACAGGCTACCCCGACGAGTGGAAACTGCATCACCAGGGTGGACCCGCTGGTTACGAACCTCGCGAATGGATTGCCACCCTGGAGAGTCAGGAACGAGTTGTTTCAGGTCAGGCCTATGCCTGGAATCCTTCCATCACCGGTACCAAAAGCGAGGATACCATCTTGGTAAAAGAAGAAGGGTTCGAAATCCTGACAGAAATCTCCGCCTGGCCCACACTGGAAATCGAGGTAAGTGGGACTCTAATTCGCCGTCCAGCGATTTTAGAAATATAAACGGAGGGACACATGCCCAAGTATGCCATTGGCGTAGATTTTGGCACCGAATCGGGACGTGCAGTGCTGGTAGATATCACCAACGGACAGGAAATCGCTACAGCAGTATATACCTATGCGAATGGTGTAATCGACGAGGTTCTTCCTGAGTCCAACCTCCGCCTAGAACCTGACTGGGCATTGCAAGACCCGGAAGATTACATCAGAGTGTTTCAAAATGCCATTCCCGCCGTTCTTCAACAAAGCGGGGTAAATCCCGCCGATGTTATTGGAATAGGGATTGACTTTACCGCGTGTACCATGCTTCCCACCCTGAAAGATGGCACCCCTCTTTGCGTTCTTCCTCAATACCGGAATCGCCCGCACGCATGGGTTAAACTATGGAAACACCACGCCGCACAGCCTGAAGCCAATCGCTTGAATGAAATAGCCACCGAACTCGGATATTCTTTCTTGAATCGGTATGGAGGGAAAATCAGTTCGGAGTGGTTTTTTCCAAAGGTTTGGCAAATCTTGAACGAAGATCCGGAAATTTATTTTGCTGCAGAGCGTTTCATTGAAGCGGCAGACTGGGTAGTCTGGCAACTCACAGGCGAAGAAACCCGCAATTCCTGCACTGCTGGCTACAAAGCCATCTGGTCCAAACAGGAAGGCTTCCCTCCCAGAGAATTTTTCCGTGCCCTCGACCCACGCCTGGAAAACATTGTAGATGAAAAAATGTCCCGGCAGATTGTCTCCATTGGACAATGTGCGGGGTACCTGACTGAAGAAGCCGCACGCTGGACCGGACTGAAGCCTGGAACTGCTGTTGCCGTGGCAAACGTTGATGCCCATGTCTCGGTACCTGCCTCAACTGTGACAGAAGAAGGCAAAATGGTGATGATCATGGGAACTTCGATTTGTCACATGGTCTTATCACGAAGTGAGCATTTTGTTCCAGGGATTTGCGGATACGTGGAAGACGGAATTATTCCAGGCATTTTCGGTTATGAAGCCGGGCAATCCTGTGTGGGAGACCATTTTGGGTGGTTTGTGGAACAGTGTGTACCAGAACACTATCAGCAGGAAGCCCGCCAGCGAGGAGTGGACATTCATGCCCTCTTAGAAGAAAAAGCCGCCCAGTTGAAACCTGGCGAAAGCGGTTTGCTGGCTCTGGACTGGTGGAACGGGAACCGCTCCGTTCTGGTGGATGTTGACCTGACCGGTATGATGCTTGGCATGACCCTGTTAACCAAACCGGAAGAAATTTACCGCGCCTTGATCGAAGCCACTGCCTATGGTACTCGGGTAATCATTGAGACATTTGTCCATCATGGGGTTCCAGTTAACGAATTGATTGCGACGGGGGGGTTACCCGACCGCAACAAATTGCTGATGCAAATTTACGCAGATGTCACCGGGCGAGAAATCCGCGTTGCTGCCGCACATCAAACCCCAGCGTTGGGTTCAGCCATGTTTGGCGCCGTAGCCGCCGGAAAATCGGCAGGAGGATACGATGATATTTTCGAGGCAGCAAAACACATGGCTCACCTGCGTGATGAAGTATACCGTCCTATCCCGGAACATCAGCAAGTGTACGATAAACTTTATCAGGAATACTTAATTCTCCACGATTATTTCGGGCGAGGCGCAAACGATGTCATGAAACGATTGAAAGCCTTGAAAGCCTCCATCAGGGGAAAGGTATAGTCTCATCCTGCACAAACTTTTGTACCGCTAGCAGTTTTTAAGGAATACCCATGTTGCTACCCAATCTCCGCGAAGAACTACTTTACCTGCATTTACAATTACCCAAGAACGGCTTGGTTACATGGACAAGCGGAAATGTAAGCGTGCGAGATGTATCCACGGGATGGGTGCTGATCAAGCCTTCAGGGGTTTTTTATGAAAATCTTCATCCGGAAGATTTCATTCTTCTCGATCTTGACGGGAACGTTCTGGAAGGATCCCTGAAACCTTCTTCGGATACAGCAAGCCATCTTTATATTTACCGGCATCGCCCGGACGTAAATGGCATCGTACATACTCACTCCCCTTATGCAACGGCTTTTGCAGCCGTAGGCAAAGCCATCCCGGTATATCTCACAGCACAAGCGGATGAGTTTGGAGGAGCCATTCCATGCGCGGGTTTAGGTTTGATTGGCGGAGAAGAGATTGGAAAACTGGTTGTAGAGACCATTGGAACATCCCCCGGATGTCTTCTCCAGAATCATGGCGTTTTTACCATTGGGAAAGATGGAAGTTCTGCAGTTAAAGCCGCTGTGATGATTGAGGATATTGCCAAAACGGTTTGGCTGGCAATGCAGTTGGGAACTCCAATCCCTATACCGGAAGACATGGTTCAGAGACTCCATCAACGCTATACCCGGGATTATGGGCAAGGGTGAGCATTTACCATTTTTTCTTAATTGGAGCACCTGGCTATCTCTTCATGCCAGTCCTGCGTCTCTAAAGAAATACGCTTTGTTATCGCTGCTTCTCTTTTTTACCTACCAGGGTCTGGCATGGGGATTTTATCAGCTGAATGAGCAACAAGGTCTTCTGGAACTGGGATGCGCCCCACATTTCCTGCAAAGTCCAATAGGTGCCCTTAGCATTGAAGGGGCTATTTCTCTCAGACAAAGCCTTACTGTCTGGACACTTATCTTCCATGGTGTTTTATCCCTGTTTCGGCTAGTCCCGGTATTGACTTTCGGGGTATGGCTGAGCATGGGATTGACTTATTTTTTCGGAGTGCGTCTCCTTGCTCCCAAAATGAACCGCCTGTTGCTGGTATTCCCTGCGCTCTATGTTGTTTCTGAGATTCTACAAACGATCATTGCTTTCTGGATCTTGCTTTTGCCTGAGATTGAATTAGGAAAAGGAGTGCCGTGGTTCAACCTGTTTCAACGTTTCAGTTTATGGCTTGGGTTCGCCAGTTTGGGGCTCGTTCTGATTGGCTGGCTTTTGTGGAGAATTTTTGAGTTTATCCTTCATCACACCCCTTAGAAGCATTTTTTTCTTATTTCAATAACAGGAAGATTGAGGCACATGGCTCCCAATCTTCCTGTTTTTTACAGCGAAACCCGGTTTCAATCACTCGCCTGATAGGGATTCACATCAGGGATTCCGGGCTTGACAAACCGACGCATGGGGAAATAAATCAATGCTCCCAAAGCCATAAATGCCAGTGCCCAGCCAATTGAGGCAAATCCTTCTTCCAAGTATTGACTCACAATGGCCAAAAGAATAATCGAGACAGGACCAAGTGTTACCAGAATCAGCCCTCCAATTCCTCCAGGAATGGCTTGCCTTGGGATGTCAGGACGGGTAATGCGTAGTTTCCATAAAGCCGCGAACTCCGCAAGAATGACCAGCGTCTGCAAGAACACATCAGCGACAACCAGGAAAGAGAATGCCTGCCAGGAAAAGATGGTGAAAATCACCCCCACGAGCAGGATAGCAATCCAGGGAGTACCAAAACGTGAATGAACTTTGAGTAAAAAAGGCGGAAACATACCATCCGCCGCTAAAGCAAAAGGAATACGACTGCCCCCCAAACTGTTTCCTACAAACAAGCCGATCATGCTCAAAATTGCCGCTATCGTCAACAAAGTTCCCATCGTGCGCCCCAGCGATTCTCCTC
The DNA here is from genome assembly GCF_000199675.1 of Anaerolinea thermophila UNI-1. GTDB lineage: Bacteria > Chloroflexota > Anaerolineae > Anaerolineales > Anaerolineaceae > Anaerolinea > Anaerolinea thermophila. The sequence continues at coordinate 1,530,153 of NC_014960.1, read as the reverse complement.
CAACGATTCGGCCAACCACGTCGCCAATCTGTGGGAATTCCCATCCTGAAAGACTGGTAGGATCAACACCCCACTCAACCAGGCGGTTACGCACTTCCATCACGGCAGGAACATTGATTTCAAAAAGATTGACCTGAGCAACAGACACCCCCTTTGCATTAGCCGTCTGTTCATATGCCTGAGAAAGTGTCTCCTCATCCACAAAATTGCTAATAATTCCCACTTCGCGATTTTCGGCTTCAATTCCCCAAACCTGCCAGCGTCCTTCAGCACCTGCCCCTCCATACAAACCAGCCACTACCGGAAGAGCATAAGTCAGGATGGTAGCCACAAGGGTCAATGCCATAGCCCGAGGGTAAGTCTTGCGCGGATTGACAATTTCATCGCCTGCCACAGCAGGTAGTTCCCACCCCATAAAGTTCCACATCACGACAAACAAGCCCGTGCTGAAAGCACCCATTAAGGATTGACCCTCTGGTAAGAAGGGGAGTGGGGCTGTCATCCCGGAACGAATCCACTGAAAGATGCCCAGCACAGAGAGCAAACCCAGTGGGAGTAAAACAAAAACACCTAACCAATTCGTAAATAACGCGGATAAACGTGCTCCGCGAATCTGCAAGTAACTAATTGCCCATGCTCTGTTGCAATCATGGTTGAAATGTGGTAAACATACGGTATGACCACACGAGAAAGCAGATACGTCCGAGTGGCGAGGATCGCCTACCGGCTTGCCAAACAAGCATTACCGATGTATTCACATGCCAAGAGTCCCCATCACTTCACGTTGCCGCAGTTGGGGGCCTGTGTTTTGTTGATGTTCTACCTGAATCTCAGCTATCGCGACATGGAAGAATGGCTGCTGGCAAGCGATGCGGTTGGTAAGGAGCTGGAATTACCGCGTGTTCCCGATCATACGACCCTGCAACGTACCTACGCCAAGATACGCAAAGCGGATTGGATGCGCATGAACGAGACCTTGCTCGAGGAAATCGGACGGCCTGAAGAAGAAGGGGTGGCTGCCGATAGTACCGGCTTCTCACCCGGCCCGGCCAGTTCTTACTACCAAAGCCGTTCGGGAAAAGCCTATCGCCACTGGGCGAAGGGCGTTTATGCCGTTGGAATTGTCTCGCAATTCATCCTTGCGATGCAATCCGGCTGGGGTCCAGGTAGCGATGCCCCTTATCTGGGCTATCTGCGCCGCAAAGCCAGGCGGTTTGCCAAACGTCGGGCTTGGGTCTTGCTGGCCGATTCAGGGTTCGATGGTCGGACTGTCCGGCCTCAAGACTTGATTCCACCCGTTCGGCGAGGTGGAAATTTGCTGGCCCCTGAACGACGAGCAAGAAGCGAGCTTGTCTCTGCGGCTCGCCTGGATGGTCTCTATGGTCAACGCTGGAAGACCGAAACCGTGAATTCGGTCATCAAGCGCAAATTCGGGCAAGCCATCCGCTCGCGGAAACGCAGCCTGCAAAACCGAGAACCGATTATCAAAGGACTGGTCTACAACATACACCGCTAGGTGTATCTCTTCCTAACCTATCTTTGCAACAGAGCAAATTGCCCAAATAATCAAAGCCGCAGTGAGCCAACGGAGGACCGGGCCAGAAAGAAAAATCCCGCCGATCATAGCACCGCTATCCAACGCAGGAATGAAATAAGAAAGATATGCTCTGTTGCAATCATGGTTGAAATGTGGTAAACATACGGTATGACCACACGAGAAAGCAGATACGTCCGAGTGGCGAGGATCGCCTACCGGCTTGCCAAACAAGCATTACCGATGTATTCACATGCCAAGAGTCCCCATCACTTCACGTTGCCGCAGTTGGGGGCCTGTGTTTTGTTGATGTTCTACCTGAATCTCAGCTATCGCGACATGGAAGAATGGCTGCTGGCAAGCGATGCGGTTGGTAAGGAGCTGGAATTACCGCGTGTTCCCGATCATACGACCCTGCAACGTACCTACGCCAAGATACGCAAAGCGGATTGGATGCGCATGAACGAGACCTTGCTCGAGGAAATCGGACGGCCTGAAGAAGAAGGGGTGGCTGCCGATAGTACCGGCTTCTCACCCGGCCCGGCCAGTTCTTACTACCAAAGCCGTTCGGGAAAAGCCTATCGCCACTGGGCGAAGGGCGTTTATGCCGTTGGAATTGTCTCGCAATTCATCCTTGCGATGCAATCCGGCTGGGGTCCAGGTAGCGATGCCCCTTATCTGGGCTATCTGCGCCGCAAAGCCAGGCGGTTTGCCAAACGTCGGGCTTGGGTCTTGCTGGCCGATTCAGGGTTCGATGGTCGGACTGTCCGGCCTCAAGACTTGATTCCACCCGTTCGGCGAGGTGGAAATTTGCTGGCCCCTGAACGACGAGCAAGAAGCGAGCTTGTCTCTGCGGCTCGCCTGGATGGTCTCTATGGTCAACGCTGGAAGACCGAAACCGTGAATTCGGTCATCAAGCGCAAATTCGGGCAAGCCATCCGCTCGCGGAAACGCAGCCTGCAAAACCGAGAACCGATTATCAAAGGACTGGTCTACAACATACACCGCTAGGTGTATCTCTTCCTAACCTATCTTTGCAACAGAGCAAGAAAGATAAGTAACCGCAAGAACGGGATAAATAGCTACATCAAGCCATGAGACCACCCAGTTATTCCACCCGGCAAGAAAACCGGCAAAGGGTCCAAAGGCTTGTTTAACCCAATGATAATACCCCCCTTCCACCGGCATCATGCTATTTAGTTCTCGCACCATCAGCACATTTGGCAGACTGAAAACAAGGGGGGTGATAGCGATTAAGAGCAAAGCCAATCCCGGTCCAGAATAACCAATAAGGGGCTCAATTCCAAACGAACCGCCACATACCGTGAAATATAGCAAACCAAACAAAGGAAGTAAGGTCAATTCTCGCTTCAGTTTCTTTGTTTCGGCTTTGACAAAAGAGGCTTGCGACTGGTCTGCCACGGTGATCCTCCTGAGAAAAATGAGAATGGGTTCAATTTTACAGAAAAAACAAAAAAGCGGGGAATTTTCCTCGCTATTTTGTCAAAAAGTTATTGAATGTATGTTTCCAATTCCTGAAGTACTTTTTTCAAACAATCTCGTGCCTGACAAATCAGGTCGGTCACAGAACGAGGGAAATCACCGGTCAGATTTTCGTAAGCAATTAGTTCCACTTCCTCCAGCACCGATGCCAAGCCCAAAGCCCCCAGATTGGCACTGGTGGATTTCAGGGTATGGGCATTTCGATGCACAAGTTTCCAGTTATCTTCTGCTACCCCTCTCTCAATGCCTTCGAATAACAAGCGTGCATCTTTTATATAAATACTGACTACATTCCGAAACGCATCCTTCCCTCCCAGCATTTCCTGCCATTTCCGTAAGGTTGGCAGATGAAGGACTTCGCCAGTGTTTCTCCAATCTATTTCTTCGGATTGTGCCTTTAAGATAAGATTTTTTTTCTGGAAAATATCTATAACTTCCTGTAACTCGCTCATTTTCAACGGTTTGATTAATATGGCATCCATACCATCGTCAATGTAATGCTTGAGATTTTCCTGAGATTCATCCGCAGTAAGAGCCACAATAAATGGCTGATCTTTCAGGGGAAGTTCTGCACGAATTCTGCGACATACTTCTGAACCGTCTATATCAGGTAAAAAAATATCAAGAAACACTACCTTATAAGGATAACTTTCCAGGAGAGCCTTTTCCTTAACCATTTTCAGGGCCTGTTGCCCATTGCCGGCAAAGTCAGGCTGAAACCCCAGTTTTTGCAACATCATCATTGCAACCCGTTGATTGACCGGATTGTCCTCAACCAAAAGAACGGGGATTTTAGAGTTGTGTTCCATATTTCCTGGATACTTTCTTTTCTCAATTCTAAGCGTAAATCTACCAAAGAGAAAAGAACAATTCTTTATTTTATGAGTTTGTAATCAACTTGCAACAAAAAAGGCGGAGCCTCCTCCGCCCTGATAAAGATTATTTCGACCCATCAAGCAATTTTTTGCACCACTTCGACACCATTTAACGCCATATGGTACAGGAAAATCCCATGGAATACATCCCCAGGATGCGCCATTAAACCCTGCACACGAGCCACTTCTACAGGCAAATCATAGGTATCTACACAATCCACCGGCACAATCACCCTGCGATTCAACTGACGGGCATTTGCATCCAAACGAAGATGCATGGCTAATTGATAGGTACATAAATCCGTGCAGTCCCCCACTACAACAAAAGTATCCACCTCAGGATGCGCCTGGATCCAGTCATTCAAAGGGGTATTTAACCCGGAGTGGATGGAATTTTTGGGGATTTGCACCATGGATGAGAAAAATGGTAAGGCCTTAAATTCATCTACTGGCTCTGCTTCTGCAGTGCCCCTCACACAGTGGGGAGGCCATTGAGCAAACTCTACTGCATCGGGCTCATGTGTATCCTGGGTCAGCACAATATGGCGCACTCCCAGACTCCATGCTTTTTGGAATAAGTCCACAATGGGTTGAACAATCCGCGCCACCCGAGGACTGGCAAGGGGGCCAAAAGCACAAAATCCATTGATGACATCGACAGATACGATGGCACACTTCTGAGGTTTTTCAAAGACTTCTCGGGCTTGTACAACAGACAACCCTGCCAGCCATTCATCCAGATATGCCTGCCATTCTGCCCACTGAACCGATGGAGATTGTGTTGTCATCTTATCCTCCTTATTTGGTGTATTTTTTACACTAAACCTGATATAATTTTAGCCTTCCCGATAGAAAAGTCAATGGTTTGTTTTCTCTAAAACTAAAACAAAGAAAAATAGAGAGAATTTACCGCTTATAACCTGAATCATCACAACCGCTTAATAGAAATCTATTGACTTTTTAATTGGAATTGGTAACAATATATACATCACAACATCATATACGTGCATTTTTGTGGAGGCGTTAATCCACAGGATGAGTTTGGTCGCTCATCTGTCAAACGGGCAGAGAAATTCTGTGGGGAGTCAATAGCGAAACCGGTCCTGAGGATGCCGGTATTTCTATTCTCAGAAAGGGGAGTGAAAAATAAACATATGAACGAGCCTGTTACTTTACCACTGGATCAAACTCAACCTGGGATCGACCTGGATGAGATTACCAAAGCCTCACGGCAGACGATTCTGGTTGTGGAAGATGAGCCAGATACCGTTTTTCTGCTCAAGCAAATTTTGCGGATGGCTGGATACAATGTCTTAAGCGCTGTAAATGGGTATGAAGCCATCCAGAAATGTATGGATATTCATCCTGATCTCATTCTGCTCGACTTGATGATGCCCGAAATGGATGGCTGGCAGACGTACCAGTACTTGCGCGAAGCCACTGACGTCCCGGTCATCGTTATCTCTGCTATTCATAACAAGGAAGATGTGGTACGTGCACTCCGTATTGGAATGGATGATTACATCACCAAGCCATTTGTCAATGCTGAAGTAGTCGCACGAGTGCAAGCAGTACTTCGACGCGCCCGCCCCACTAAACAATCCGATCGGCTAGTCTTTCCTCATGAAGGGCTTATCATCAACTTCACCACCCAGGAAGTTATCTATCAACAAAAGCACATTCAACTGACCGGCAAAGAGTTTGCCATTTTGGCCTGTCTGGCAAAGCATGCTCCTGAAGTGGTTCATTACAAGACCATTGCCGAAGAAGTCTGGGGAAAGGATTCCCCACAGGTTCGCAATCGGATTAAGTACTTGATTTACCTGCTACGCCAAAAACTTGGAAACGTCATTCAAACCCCAGAATTGATTCAAAATATTGATCGTTTAGGTTATAAACTCCTTGTCACGCGATAAATATATCATATGCATTACAGTTTGTTTTTTTGAATATTTTTTGTTTAGAAAGCAGTTGACTATTTCGATTCTTTGTATTACGATTATGACTGTAATTCTCTTTTAAGGGAAGGTGTGTCCATGAGTAGGTTAAGAAGAAATATGCTTGGCCGTTTATTCAATACCTCGGGAATATTGTTTTTATTGGTAGGTATTTTCCTCTCTATCTTAAGTCAGCCCGTTATGGCATCGGATACAGGTCCAATCGGAGGGTTTTCCGGTCAGGAGATTGAACTCCCTACCGAATCGCCACCCGTAGAAGACGGCGACATTCTCACAACAACCATCCCCCCACGAATCGAACTTCCCCCCGTAGATAAATTAAAACCTTCTCCTGTTCTTGCCACACTCGTTACAACTCCCACCCCAAGACAACAGGAAACTGCTATTCCCCCTGTTATAGTTCCCCCCACTTCACAACCCACTCTGCAACCCCGCTCTACACTCTTTGTGCCGCCTGTGATTCAAGCCGCTCCTCCCCTCAATTTGTCCCCCATCTGTGGTTATGTTGAAGATACCACCCAATTGTGGTTAGTGTATAACCCCAATGCCTTTGTAGTCAATTTCACATGGGTGACAAACCTGGGAGAAACCGGTTCTGGAACCGTTGGACCCAACTCTTTTGCACAATTTATTACCTCCAGTTCTGCGAGCACAGTTTCGTTGTACGTGGATGGAGAGCTCTCTACCAGTTCACCCAACACTCCTCCCTGTAAAACTTACTTAAGACTGAGTTATGTTTGTACTGAAAACGGCATTAACTGGTACGTGACTAACAATAATGATCTGATTAACAATCAACCCTTCACATGGATCCTCGACGGAACTATTTCCGGAAGTGGAGTGATCAATTCCTTCCAAACTGTGCTGGTGACCACTTCCTCATTTGGTGCTCATACCCTGAGCCTGACCTGGGATTATCAACCTGAGGGTCCCCGAACTGTATTCCTTTCCACAACGATTGAGTCCTGTGGCCTACAGGAAACTTTTACTCCCACCTCAAGTCCTTCACCTACTCCCTCAGTGACACCTACCTTCACCGCTACCCCCACCGACACGCCAACATTCACACCTACTTTCACCGCTACCCCCACCAACACGCCGACGTTCACACCTACCTTCACCGCTACCCCCACCGACACGCCGACATTCACACCTACCTTCACCGCTACCCCCACCAACACGCCGACATTCACACCTACTTTCACCGCTACCCCCACCGACACGCCGACATTCACACCTACTTTCACCGCTACCCCCACCGACACGCCGACGTTCACGCCTACTTTCACCGCCACCCCTACCGACACGCCGACGTTCACGCCTACTTTCACCGCCACCCTCACCGACACGCCGACGTTCACGCCTACTTTCACCGCCACCCCCACCGACACGCCGACGTTCACGCCTACTTTTACAGAAATGCCTACTGAGACACCATCCCTCACACCTACGAACACACAAACTGCTACAGAAACTACAACCTTTACACCAACCCCAAGCACCACCGTAGAAATCACAGCCACATCGGTCACGCCGACAAGCACCCCAACCGCTTCACTAACTCTCCCACCACCTCCTCCTAACGACCCCACACGCACACCCACGCGAACTTCACCACCTCCTCCAGACAACCGTCCTTCAGTAACACCCTCTGCAACGCCTGAGGGGGGAGTGCTTATCCCTGTAACAGGTTCTTCCCTGTTGGGACCACGCGGAATCATCACTGTTGTTTTGATCGGCATGGGCTTGATTTTCCTGCTGGTTGGGTTTTTCCTTTCAAGGCCCGCCAAATCTCGCATTTAGTTCAACTTACAAATCATGAGGGAGGGATATAAGTCCCTCCCTCACCACCAAGGTCACAGTAACAATGTTAAGAAAACTGACACGCTGGATCTTTCTCGGAATTGGAACCACTTTCCTGATTTTGGGGTTATGGAGTTATTCACGTCCTGTGCCAGCGAACGCCTCTACTGAAATTCTCCAGGCATTGGGTGAAGAATACGATCCATATTTGATCCAGGTCATTGAACCTTCCACGCCTACTAACACCAACCTTCCAGATACTTATCAGTACGCTCTCAGTCCAAGCCTCATCGATCAGACTCTTGACAAAGCGTTAAACATCCCTGAAACCCTTATTGTGCCTGCTATCCAATTAAGAGCACCTGTCCAGGTAACCGGTAGCAGGAAAATACTTGTACGCAATACAGTCTATGAACAATGGTTGGTTCCAGACACCTTTGCAGCAGGATGGAATCCGTCTTCCGGCACACCGGGTTCAAAAGGGAATGTGGTGCTTTATGGGCATCACAACATCAATGGGGCTGTTTTCGCCCGTTTGTATCAGGTTCAGCGTGGGGACGAACTGATCGTGGTTTCCAGAGGGTTAGAGTTTCACTACAAGGTTACAGACATAGTAAAGATCAAAGAAAAAGATGTTTCATTTGCCCAAATGCTCCAAAATGCCGAATTGTTAAAAGATACAAACGAAGAACGCCTCACCCTGATTACCTGCTGGCCTCCCTACGAAAGTACCCATCGCTTAATTGTGATTGCAACGAACTCACCCTGAAAATATGTCTTCATTCCCCAATTCATCAAAATAAGTTTACAGAAATTGTTATAATTTTCTTATCAAGCACACACAAGGAGTCCGGGGCGTGGATAATCCTGTTTTCGATCCTCAAAATTTGGATTCACCAGATTTGTATCTGAACCGAGAATTAAGTCTTCTTGAATTTCAATTCCGCGTTTTGGATGAGGCTCGCGATCCCACCAATCCTCTGCTGGAAAGGGTGAAATTCCTTGCCATTGTAGGATCCAACCTGGAAGAATTTTTCATGGTACGGGTTGGCGGCCTAAAAATGCAAAAAGAAACCGGGGTGTTTGAGCTTCCGCCTGATGGATTAACCCCATCTCAACAATTAGCCGAGATTCGTAAAGTAGCACTGAAGTTGATGGAGAAAGCCGAAACAGTCTGGCGCGAAGAGCTGCTCCCGGCATTGAAGGAAAACGGCATTTATGTACTGGATTACCATGAACTCACCCCAAAACAGCGTGAAAATGTCAACGCTTATTTCCACGAAATCATTTATCCCGTGCTAACCCCGCTTGCCTATGACCCCGGGCATCCATTTCCACATATTTCCAACCTGAGTCTGAACCTGGCAGTCATGGTGAGAGGAAAGAATAATGTCAAGCGCTTTGCACGAATCAAGGTCCCGCCATCTCTTCCTCAACTTGTCCCGATCAAGCGCTCTTCTGGAAGCACTCGCAAAGATGGAACGTCCCCCAAGAAACACTATTTTGTCTGGATTGACCAGGTCATTCAGGCAAATTTAGCCCATCTATTCCCGGGCATGGAGGTGCTGGAATCGCACACCTTCCATGTAACCAGAAACTCCGACATGGAAATTCAGGAACTGGAAGCCCTGGACTTGCTGGACTTGATTGAAGAAAGCGTGAGGAAAAGACGCTTTGGGGCGGTAACCCGTTTGATGATTCACCCCAACATGTCGCCAGAAATACGGAAAATTCTCATCGAAAACCTCAAAGTCGAACCCAGTGAGATTTATGAGTTAAATGGGCCACTGGTGCTCAGCAATTTATTCGAATTAACCCGGATTGACCGGTATGATTTGAAGGATAAACCATTCTTCCCCGCCATACCCGAAGCGCTTAAGAAGGAACCTCTGGAAGATGAAAATCTCTTCCATGCCATTCGGCAAAAGGATATCTTACTGCACCATCCCTATGACTCATTTAATCCCGTCATTGACTTTCTGAGAGCCGCCTCACGCGACCCTCATGTTCTGGCAATCAAACAAACACTTTATCGGGTAGGGAAGGACTCGCCAGTGGTCCATGCCTTACTGGAAGCCCAGCGAGACTACGGAAAACAAGTGGCTGTGCTGGTCGAGTTGAAGGCGCGTTTTGATGAAGAAAGCAATATTGGATGGGCAAAAATCCTCGAGCAGGAAGGTGTCCATGTTATTTATGGATTGTTGGGATTGAAAACCCATTCCAAAGTTGCTCTGGTGGTCCGGCGGGAAGGAAACCATATTCGTCGGTATATCCACCTGAGCACCGGGAACTACAATCACATTACTGCGAATATTTATGAAGATATCGGAATGTTTACCTGTGACGAAGAAATCGGCGCAGATGCCACCGATTTATTCAATTACTTGACCGGGTATGCCTCCAGAGACACTTACCGGAAATTGCTGGTGGCTCCCATTAACCTTCGCCAACGGTTTGAATCCCTGATTCGGCAAGAGATTGCCCATCAAAAGTCAGGAAAACAGGGTTATCTGTTATTTAAAATGAATGCCCTGGTGGATAAGCCCATGATCCGCTTGCTGTATGAAGCCTCTCAAGCCGGGGTAAAGATAGATCTGATTGTAGACGCTGTAACAAACTTGGTGGAGAAAGGGAAAAAAAGGAAGGGATCCTGTAAGATATTGATATCACAACTCCAGGAGCCCTTCCATGAAGATTATACTCCAACTGCCACAGGTAAAACGAAAAAAGCCTGCTCGTCCGAAGCGCTGTCCATATTGTCAGGGGGAGACATTCCAGCGATGGGGAGTGGAGAAAAGGCGCATCGAGGATGTCAAAGTTCGTCATGTCGAGGTGGTGAGGTATCGATGCACACGGTGCAGGCGCACCTTTCGGGACTATCCGGAGGGGGTAGGCAATGGACGGCACAGTGAACGGTTGAAGAAATTGAGTGTGATCCTGTGGTCACTGGGATTGAGTTATCGCAGGGTAGCCGGGGTGTTGAGGATCTTTGGGCTGAGGCTCAGTCATATGAGCGGGTGGCGGCATGTACAGGCAGAGGGGGAAAAGTTGATGGGGGAATTGAAATGGAAAAGCGTGCGGGTGGTGGGGGTAGATGGAGCCTGGGTGGGAGGCAAAGGAGTGATGGTGGCGGTGGATCTGGGAGATGGTAGTCTGCTGGAGGTTGCCGAGGTAGACGAGAAAGACAGCCGGGCTCTGTTCACCTGGCTGAAACGGTTGAAAGAGATGCATGACATCGGCGCCATCGTGAGCGATGATCTGGCGATCTACAAGCAACTGACCGATGAACTGGAGATAGGGCATCAGGTCTGTCAGTTTCATGTGCGGCGCTGGGTAAAGCATGCTTTGAAGGGGTTACAGGCTGAGTTGGATCCAGCCTGGCAGGGGGTGCTTGAAAAGGTCGAGGAAATCCTGCGCGACCTGCCATTGCATGGAGACCGCCTCTTACACCGCCTGTGGAAATCCCTGCCGGGCAGGAGTACACCACCGGAAGGAAAACGCACGCCCCTGGAAAAACTCCGCGACCTGATCCTGCGCTTATCGCGTGATTGGCAACGCTATGTGGCTTTCTATGCTGATGTGGGTATTCCCTGGACCAATAATCGCACGGAACAGATGATTGGCAGGCTCAAGAGCCGCGCCCAGCAAGCCAGGCGATATAAAACCACCGCCGGGTTGCTCCGCGGAAGCACAGTTGCCTGTCAGTTCTGGGCATGAGCCCTCCCGTAATTCCCTCCTCTCCCCCCGTCTTCTCTCTTCCTTCCTTTTTTCGAAAATTCGCCCACCAATTTTGTTACAGTCTCTGATTGTACGTGGGATATGTTGTCTTCGCCCTGGTATTCCGGGAATCAGTGAAAATATTACGGTGCGAAGCATTGTTGGACGCTTCCTGGAACATAGCCGGATTTACTATTTCCACAATGCAGGAGAAGAAATTATTTACATGGGGAGCGCTGATCTAATGCCCCGGAATCTTAATCAGCGGGTAGAGGTCTTGTTCCCTGTAGAAGATCCTCAAATGATTCGCACCATTCGGGATGAAATTCTGGAAACCTACCTGAAAGACAATGTAAAAGCCCGCATCATGCAACCTGACGGTTCTTATAAGAGGCTCAAACCCCAACCAGGGGAACCCATTATTAATGCCCAGGAAACTTTTATTGCCCGCCGTCGGGAAGCCCAAGGTGAACATGGGTAACCCGACAATCCCACCTAACCCTTGATTAACAATGGGCTTATTCAAAAGGGTCTAAGGATTGAGTGTCACCGCTTGATGTGTTGAAGGCATTTATCCATTCAATCCCCTCTACCCCGGCAAATCGTTGCCGCATGACATGAATAGCTTCGGGGTGGTTATCAATCAAAATAAACTGACGGTTCAATTTCAGACAACTTTCACCCACAGTACCGCTACCGGCAAAAAAGTCCATCACCACATCCCCTGCATTCGACGATGCCTTAATAATCCGATCAATTACCCCCACAGGCTTTTGAGTAGGATAGCCGGTTTTCTCCTTGCTGTTTGTTCCCACAATCGTATGCCACCACACATCTGTCGGGAGTTTGCCGCGCGCCGCTTTCTCAGGGCCCACCAGACCAGGTGCCATATACGGCTCACGATCAATAGCATCAACATTAAAGGTGTAATGATTTGGGTCTTTGACGTAAAAAAGGATGTTGTCATGCTTGGCAGGCCAGCGATTTTTAGGCTTTCCTCCATAATCATAAGCCCAAATGATTTCGTTTAAAAAACAATCCCGTCCAAAAATCCGATCTAACCAGATTTTACAGTAATGGACCTCACGATAGTCTATGTGAAAGTACAGGCTCCCATTGGGAGTTAGAATCCGATAGGCTTCCTCCAGGCGGGGAACAAGAAAGGCTTCATAGTCATCAAAATCATCCGGATATGCTTTTTCGTCAATCGGAATACTTTCATAGGTTCTTCCGCCAAACCCTCGCCGATTTCCAGTATCGGATTGAACAACTCTCAAACGCGTACGCGATTGCTCTTTTCCGGTATTAAAGGGTGGGTCAATATAAATTAAGTGCACCGACTCCGACGGAAGTCGTCTTAGTATAGATAAATTATCCCCAAAATAAACACGGCGAATCCAGGTCATGGGGCATATTTTAACTTATTTCCTTGGATTACCCGCAAAGAACATCTTTTCGCAAAAGGCAAAACGCAGACCGATAGGCAAGTTCATACAGCGTTTAGGAAAACAAATCCGCAGGGAATCTTCTAAGTGAGGTCATGCCCACATTTGTATCACTTTGCTTATAAAAACCTTTTACAAAAATGAGAGTTTCCTAAGAATTTTGTTTTCCTATTGTATTTTCCCTATATAAACACTATACTATGTTTATACAATTCGGATATTTTAGATGGCATTTGTAAATTGGAGTGAAATATGGCAAATATCGCTGATTTACCCGACACCCCGCAGTACACCATCAAAGTTGTGGCAATTCAAACGGGCATTCGCCCTGTAACCCTTCGTGCATGGGAAAGACGACACGAAGTGCTTAACCCACAACGTGCTGACAACCACTACCGCCTTTATTCCGAACGCGATGTAGCCATTCTGCGATGGCTGAAGAGTCGGGTAGATGCGGGTATTTCCATTAGCACTGCAGTGGCCGAATTGCGCTCGATGATGGCCCAGGGGCTTATGCCCGAAGTATCGCCTGTAAGTCCACAAAAAGCAAAACCCCAACCTACTCATACCAAAGAGGAATATATAAAGTTCCTTTATCAAGCCTTTCTGGCTCACGACGAAATTCGCTCCTATGAAACTTTTAAGCAAGCCGCCGAAGAGTATGATCTAATCCCTCTCTTTACAGAAATCCTTGTTCCGGTGCTAACACAAATCGGAGAGGACTGGTACCTGGGGAAAATTACCATTGCCACCGAGCATTTTGCCAGCAACTTCCTCAGAGGAAGGCTGCTTGATCTCTTTCAAACCTACCCAATTCGGAAGAACTCTTCCTACGTTCTCATCGGATGTGCCCCCTTTGAGCAACATGAACTGGGAAGCCTGATGCTTGCTACACTTCTGCGCGCACATGGTTACCGGGTTGAGTATCTGGGACCGGATGTTCCCATTGATGATCTTGTTGATTTTGCTTCTTACGAACATCCCGCCATGATTATCTTATCCGCCTCTTCAAGCGCCTCAGCAATTGAACTGAAAAACACCCAGCAGAAACTGGCAAAATTACGCCGCCCTCCTCTGTTTGGTTATGGTGGACGAGGTTTCGACAACCACCCTGAAATCCGTCAAAAAGTTGCCGGAATTTACCTGGGAAACACACTGGAAAAAGCCCTGGAAAAAGTAAATGAACTTCTCGGGGAACATTCCAGCAAACCATATGCTCGAAAAGGCGTTTGAGTACAAACCTTATACAAACCGACCTGTTTCCGACTTCGGCAAGGTAAGATGAAGTTGAGGGAATGCATTAAGAAATGAATAATGAAAATCATCACGCACACAACAGAAATGACTTACCCGTCTACAATATAAAAGCCATTTCTCAACTCGTAGGGTTATTGCCCGTAACGATTCGAGCTTGGGAAAGGCGTTACGGATTACCTACGCCTCGAAGGGGACAACAAGGCTATCGCTTGTATTCAGAGTACGACTTGAAGACCTTAAGATGGCTGAAAGCGCAAATTGATGCCGGTATGAACATTAGCCGGGCGGTCGAGTATTTGAACGAATTACGCAAAAACGGACAAGACCCGGCAATTTCTCCATCTCCAGCCACTTTTTCGATCCCTTCACTTATAACTACCCCTGAAGTATCAAACCTTCGCCTTGAATTTCTTGACAAATTACTCGCATTTAATGAATTGCAGGCAACAGAGGTGTTAAGACGGGCTTTTTCCTTATATTCCGTAGATCAGGTACTTACAGAGATTATTACTCCAGTCCTGGTTGAAATTGGTGAACGATGGCATCGAGGGGAACTCTCAATCCCTGTGGAACATTTTGCTACGCAGTTTGTCATGCAACATTTGATGAGCATGATGACCGTTACCAGCCAACCGACACGTCCCAAGAAGATATTTGCGGCTTGTGCCCCGGGAGAGATGCATCAAATCGGCATTTTGATGCTGGTGGTGATGTTACGCTGGAGAGGTTGGGAAGTCATCTATTTTGGGGCGGACTTAAAACTCGATCGTCTGGAAGAAACTCTGAATTCTATCCAACCGGAACTGATCATGTTTACTGCCAATAACCTTCAAAACGCTTTACATCTTACAGAACTCCCCAGCATTCTTCACAAAGTGAAAGGGAAAAAACCTCTTGTTGTGCTTGGAGGACAAGCCTTTCAATCGAACCGATTGCCAGAAAATGTCGCCGCCATCTATCTTACGGGAATGCGCCCTTCGGAAATCGTTTCTCGAATAGAAGCACTATTACTATCCGATGAGAAAATTGAGAAATCATAGAGGTAAAAGTATGACAAAAAACAAACCACTTTCTTCCATTTTTCTGGTTGTTTTTATTGATTTATTGGGTTTTAGTTTGATTCTCCCGCTCTTGCCTTATCTGGCAAAGAGTTTTTCTGCCAGTGAGTTTCAAATCGGTTTGCTGGTGGCTTCCTATGCACTGGCGCAGTTTATTGGCGCACCCTTTTTAGGAAGACTTTCAGACCGTTTTGGAAGACGCCCCATCCTGCTGATTTCCATCGCCGGAAATGCCATCGGTTTCTTCCTTTTAGGAATTGCTCAAAACCTTGAAATGCTCTTCCTTTCCCGAATTCTGGCAGGGTTTACAGCGGCAAACATCAGTGTTGCTCAGGCTTACATTAGCGACGTGACCGATGCTCAGAGCCGCGCTCGAGGATTAGGGCTAATTGGCGCCGCATTCGGTTTAGGCTTCATCCTTGGTCCGGCAATTGGGGGAGCGCTTAGCCAATTCGGTTATGCGTACCCGGCTTTTGCCGCAACCGGTCTTTCAGCGCTTAATTTCCTTCTCGTTTTTTCATGGCTGAAGGAATCCTTAACTCCAGAACGCCGCCAAGCCTTGAACCATCAACAGCGTCCTCCCATCACCCTGAAAGCCATGCTGGAAACTTTGCGCCGTCCCTACGTGGGACCCCTGCTCCACACTCGTTTCTTCTTTGGATTGGCATTCTCTCTCTTTCAAACCATTTTCTCTCTTTACGCGTTAGAGCGCTTTAACCTCCAAGCCCGGGATACCGGTTATATCCTTGCCTATGTTGGCGTTATCTCCGTACTCACCCAGGGAGTCTTTATTGGAAAGTTAACCCGGAAATTCAACGAAATTCAATTGATGTTTGTAGCAATCCTGACCATGGCATTTTCCCTCCTGGCATGGGGATTTGCCCCTTCAGTACCTGTACTTCTTATCACACTGTTACCAATTGCCATGTCAGGCGGGATTTTGAATACCGTCATCAACAGTGCACTATCCAAATCAGTAGCCCCCATTGAAACGGGTGGAATTTTAGGACTTTCGGCTTCTCTGGAATCTCTTACCCGGGTAATTGCCCCTTCACTGGGCACATTACTGCTTCAAATCACCTCCCAAAGTTATGGGGTATTTATTGGGACTGCTGTCCCGGGCTTGGCTGCCTTTGTATTACTTATCTGGTTGGGCTCTTATTTCTGGCGGATGATCTATCGTGTTCCGCCTGTGGTACATAGCCCAAGCGGCATGGATTAGAGAAAAGGAAGCGCTTTATGAAGAAAAAATCATCCAAACGTCTTCTCCAGAATTTTCTGGATTGGGTTGAAAAAAGCCTAAAAGAAATTTCCTCAATGATTGGGCAGAAACCAGTCCCGCAACCTGTCCCTGCAGGTTTGCCAATGTTTCGCAGAAGAAAAAGAAAATGAAAAAGTTCGCTGATGTTTACAATGCCGGCGTACCAGTGGAAAAAATTGCCAATTTCCACTTTTCAAAAGATGCCATCAAACAACTTTCTCCTCCGGGAATTGGAGTTCAGATTCTTTCTCACCAGCCTCTATCCGAAGGGTCTGTGACTCATTTTCGATTGTGGATTGGGCCAATTCCAATAGAATGGGAAGCCCAACATCAAAAGGTATCCTGGGACAGTGGTTTTATTGACATTCAAAGAAAAGGCCCATTCAAGTATTGGGAACACCATCATGAATGGAAGTCCATTTCCAAAAACGAAACCCAAATGCGGGAATATATCTTATGCGAACATGCTCCAAATCTTAAGGGAATGCTAACTCGCCTGCTGTTCAACGCCTTGGCAATGAAATTTTTCTTCTGGTACCGCAGGAAAAAAATCTCCAATCTTGCATAGGGACTTACCCGAAACCCTATATAAACGTTATACAAAGTCTATGCTGTGTAAAGAAGCGAATTGCAAGTTCACTATAATGAAATAGTAAATTTTGATATGGAGGGAACAAATGAAAGTCATCATCATCGGCAGTGGTTTTGGGGGATTAGGGGCTGCGGCACGTCTTGCTGCTCGAGGGGTCGAAGTTGAGATTTTTGAAAAGCGCGATAAGCCGGGGGGCAGGGCTTACGTTTATGAAATCAATGGCTTTAAATTTGACGGAGGACCTACTGTTATTACAGCCCCCTGGATGTTTGATGAGATTTTTACGTTGGCTGGTAAAAAACGCGAAGATTACGTTAAGTTTGTCCCGGTGAATCCTTTCTATCGGATTTTTGACCATGAAGGGAAGCAATTTGACTACAACAACGACCACGAGTTTATCTTGAAAGAAATCGAAAAGTGGAATCCTGAAGACAAAGCAGGGTATGAGCGTTTCATCCAAACTACCAAGCCCATCTTCCAGAAAGGTTTCGTAGAACTGGCATCAGAGCCTTTCCTGCATCTTCAGGATATGTTGAAAATTGTCCCTGACTTGATAAAACTTCAGTCTTATAAAAGTGTTTATCAATATGTCTCACAATTTGTCAAACACCCCTTCCTGCGCACGGTGTTTTCCTTTCACCCATTGTTAGTAGGTGGCAATCCATTCGAAGTGACCAGCATCTATGCAATGATTCACTATCTGGAACGGGAGTGGGGAGTCTGGTATGCCATGGGCGGAACCGGCGCCATTGTGGATGCTATGGTTCGCCTGATTGAAGAGTTGGGCGGAAAGATTCACCTGAATTCGGAAGTGGAAGAAATTCTGGTTTCAGGAGACCGACGGGTAAATGGAATTCGCTTGCGGGATGGCTCTGTTCACACTGCTGACGCCATTATCAGCAATGCAGAGGTAGCCTGGACGTATCGCAACCTGATTCCGGCGCGTTACCGGAAGGTTAATACCAATATACGTTACGAAAGAATGCGCTACAGCATGTCACTTTTTGTGATTTACTTTGGTACCAGGCGGCGATATCTGGATAGCCGCCTTGCTCATCACAATATTATCCTGAGCAGTCGTTATAAAGGGTTGCTGGATGATATCTTCCATCGCAAGGTACTGGCGGACGACTTTTCCCTTTACTTGCATATGCCCACCATCACTGATCCATCCATGGCACCGGAGGGATATGAGTCCTTCTACGTTCTCTCCCCCGTTCCTCATCTGGAAAGCGATGTAGACTGGAGAAAAGTTGCCCCGGTGTATAAAGATCGCATCCTGCAATTCCTCGAGGAACACTACCTCCCGGACCTGCGCGCAAATATTGTTGCAGAGCATTACATTGACCCGCTTCACTTTGAGAACACGCTGAACAGTTTCCGCGGTGCCGCTTTCTCTGTCGAACCCATTCTCACTCAGTCGGCATGGTTCCGCCCTCATAACCAATCAGAGGACTTTGAGAATCTGTATTTTGTAGGAGCAGGCACACATCCGGGTGCAGGATTGCCGGGAGTGTTGTCCTCTTCAATAATTGCGGAAAAATTAATCCTTGGAAGAGGGTCCTGAGTTGGAGGTTGTTATGTCCGTGTCCATCCTTGCCCGTGAAGATCCTGTTTCCTCTACCTTGCTGGAACAGATTATTCGGGAGCATTCAAAAACCTTTTATTTTGCTACCGCACTGCTCCCTTCAAGAAAACGATACGCCATTCGCGCATTGTACGCATTCTGTCGGGCAAGTGATGATCTGGTAGATCGAGAACAAACAACGCTCAGCGATCTGGATGCCTGGCGAGAACAAGTTAACTTACCTGCGCATGAACAAAGCAACCCGGTGTTGAAAGCCTGGTCAGAAGTTCGGGAAGAATACGCAATCAACCGACTATACGAAAAAGAGTTGCTGGATGGCATTGAAATGGACCTGAATTTTCAGGTCTATCCGACCTTCGAAGCGCTCAAAGTGTATTGTTACCGGGTTGCTTCCACTGTAGGTTTGCTGGCAATCCCAATCATTGGATTGGCAAAGGGGGTAAGTTTCGAACAGGCTGCCCCCTTTGCCATCCAGTTAGGTATAGCCCTGCAGATGACCAATATCCTCAGAGATATTGGAGAGGATGCCCGGCGAAACCGTGTGTATCTCCCTCTGGAAGATTTACAAAAATTTAATCTCACCCATCAGGATATTCTTAATGGGGTTTACGATGATCGTTTTATCAGGTTAATGAAATTCGAGATTTCACGCACCCGCGAACTTTACCAGCAAGCCATTCCCGGAATTGCCTTTTTGAGTAAGGCAGCTCGTCCTGCTGTAGGCGCAGCAGCCTTTCTCTACCGTGCAATTTTAGATGAAATTGAGAACATTCAATATCACGTTCACACCCTACGTGCCCATACGAAAGGATGGAAGAAAATTGCCATGCTTCCGAGTATCCTCTGGAAACTTCAAGGATTACCACAACCTGGTGAAGTCCTCTAACCCGAAATGAATTCTTCTGTCGAGTTCTTCCTCTGGACCACCATTGCATTTCTGTCGGGAAGCATTCCTTTTTCTTTCCTGTTAGGAAAATGGCTTTTTCATACAGATATCCGCACATACGGGGATGGCAATCCTGGCGCAACCAACCTCATTCGAGCAGGCGGAAAATGGAGCGGAGCTCTGGGATTGGTGCTGGACGCCCTAAAAGCGGCTATCCCCGTAGGTTGGGCATACTTTGTTCTGCATCCCCCATTTCTCTGGATGCTGTTGATTTCGCTTGCCCCTGTGCTGGGGCACATGTTCTCTCCATTTCTTCGTGGGAAGGGTGGCAAAGCCATTGCCTCCACTTTTGGGATGTGGATTGGATTGAGTCTCGGAGAGGTGCCTACAATTTTAGGGCTTTTCATGGTGTTAGGGATTTTTGCCCTTGAACCCCATGCTTGGGTGGTGTTGTTCAGTTTACTGGGTACATTTCTTTATCTGATTCTTTATCACCCCGATCCGTTGTTTTTGAGCGTTTGGGTGCTGAATACTTTGCTGGTTCTTGGAAAACACGCCAGAGAATTAAGAACGGCTCCGCAACTCCGAGCCGTTCTTCGCAGGCACAAGCCATAATCATTTTGCACCATTACTCCTGGCTTTTTCTATCAATTCTTCCCGATATCTTCGGTACGTCAGTATGGCATGATCCCCCTGAACAGGCTTATCTTCGCCCCGCAAGGCAGATTTTTTAGGCAATTGCGTACTGACGACTCTACGATCCTGCTCGGCAATGTGATGGCTGCCGAGCACCCCAATCCAGTTGACAATTTCACGAAGTATAGGAATACGGACAATCCGTTGATACTGTCTCAGGTAGAACATACCATGTTCCTCATCTACCGGGACAAACGCTACAACGATGCGATAGTCTGAACTGATGCGGTTTTGCCAGAGATTGGGGAAAATGAATTCTAAAAAGGGAGGCCGGCTGGGCGTGGGAAGTTCGTCAGCCCGTCGGGGTGGAGTTCCATCATCCTTACGATTGAACACCCACACTTTTAGAACCCCGTCTTCCACTCTGGCAAGAGGGCCATCCACCACCACTTTTCTTCCTCTGCCAATAGTATCGGTATGAACATGGGGCAAATGCATCACATCCAGCTGGTTCTCTACCATTCGCGAATAGTGTACAGGCCACAATTGGCGGTATCCAGCGTAAGAGAAAGTCTCATCAATGTCAAAAAACTTCGGAGGAAGAAGTTCCCCTTGAGGTTCCCCCCAATAAATCCAGATAAAGCCATGGGCTTCATAAGTGGGATACGACTTTATCCGCATCGCTTTAGGAGGAGGAGTATTTCTCCCCAGCGCTGGAATATAAACACACGCTCCACCGGGATCAAATTCAAAGGCATGGAATGGGCAAGCCAAATGGTCTTCGACTACTTTTCCTCTGGACAAACTCGCTCCCAAATGCGGGCAACGGTCTGCCATGCAAACCACCTTTCCATCCTTACGGCGCCAGAAAACCATCTTCTCCCCCATCCGAACCGCCCCTACCGGCCTTCCCACCCGAACCTCTCTGGATTCCAGCACAACATACCACTGGTTTGGAATCATACAAAGTCCTCCCCGATGAATATTTTTTGTGTAATTATGGCACAATTTGAAAAGAGCAAATGCTCAGTTCCGTGTTTTCCCCTGAGATGTACGGTAAGCCTCAAGGACACGGCCGCGAACTTCTTGGTGATCCACCATCGGCGTCGGATAATCCCTTCCAATTCTTACCCCCAGAGAGATTTGGAGCGACAGTGGCATTGTCCATGGAGCATGAATAAATTCGGTGGGCACAGAAGTTAATTCCGGCACCCATGTTTTGATATACCTCCCTTGGGGATCGAACTTGGCACTTTGCAGGACGGGGTTAAAAATTCTAAAATAGGGGGCTGCATCCGTGCCTACACCCGCTGTCCACTGCCACCCCCCATTGTTGGCTGCCGGATCCCCATCAACCAAGTTCTGCATAAACCATTGCTCGCCTTCCTGCCAGTTAATCAATAAATCTTTGGTCAGGAAAGAAGCAACAATCATGCGTGCGCGGTTGTGCATCCAACCGGTGGCTTTTAACTGGCGCATGGCAGCATCCACTACAGGGTAGCCTGTTTTCCCTTCCTTCCACGCTTGCAACTCGGATGGGGCATCTCTCCACTCAATTGCCCTCAATGCTGGATTGAACGCCATTGCCAGTACATGAGGGTAATGGTACAGAATAGAAATATAAAACTCACGCCAAATTAATTCGTTTAACCACGCTTCATAACCCCGCTTTTCGTCTGGTGAGGAAGTGATCTGAATCATTTTCCGAACCTGAAAAACTGCCCAACGTGGGGAAAGCATTCCAAAGCGAAAATAAGGGGAAAGGAAAGATGTGCCCGGTTGATCCAACCGGTTGCGCCCATCGGCATACTCTCTTGCCGGTCCGGAGAGAAAATTCTCCAACCGGCGTAGAGCCTCCAATTCACCTGGAGGAAAATCCTGCAGAAATATGGCTTCAGGGATGGGTAAAGAGACAAGTTTATCGGGGACCGCCGGAAAACGTTCTGGAAGGGAAACAACGGAGGGAGAAGCGAATGGCAAGGCTTTCCAGGCTCTGCTGAAAGGCGTAAAAACCGTATAAGGAGAGCCATCAGGCTTCAAAACCAGAGAAGGAGGATAGACCGTCTCACCGGCAAAAAGATGCAGAGGAAGTTCACGAGCAATATGGCTATCTCTACGACGAGCATAAGGGCTGTAATCTTCCAGAGCAACGATTTCCTCTGCACCGGTTTCCTGAATTAAGCGGGTTAATTCAGCAAGTGGCTCCCCCCTGCGGATAATCAGTTGACTCCCCCGTTTTCGTAAATCCTCATCCAGTTGTCTTAATCCGGAAAAGAGAAATTGCTTGCGCTTAGACGCCTCTTTTTGTAAAAGTCGATCGTCGAGAATAAAAACAGGTATGACCCTGCCTTTTTGCAAAGCATATTCCAGCGCAGGGTGATCATGCAATCTCAAATCACGACGAATCCACCAGAGAATGGTTGTCATTTTCCCCTCAAAAAGGCGGATATTCGAGGATACCAGTAAAAATATTCGAATATCCGCCTTATCTATATTGATGATAATCCAGAAGTCCTATTGTGTCTTGAAGTTGTAAAAGGTTATGTATAACGAAGAAGCCGTCTTTTTTAGACGGCTCCTTCTTTGGGTGGCTGCGGCACACTGGTTAATGAGAAACCAGGAGGGGTGCCGCAGCCGTTTGTTGCTTACTATGATCCATGTTCGACACCACCTCCTTTTCTCTAAAGATAGCTATGGAATAAATGCTCAACCCATGAGGTTGATGAGGTTAGTATGACATATTGGGAAGCAAAAGTCAAGCAAAATGCCAAACGTTAATCAAGTCCTAATCTTGTTCGTGTTCTCGCAGGGCAATTGCCAGAGCCTGTGCTAATTGATCGGGACAAGATGTCGGTTTTTGCCCACACTTCACACCCATCAAGCGTGAAATGACTTCCTGTGCCCCCATTCCCTGCACCAATCGACAAATGCCTTGCAGATTACCATCACATCCCCCAAGAAATTCAACTCGGTGAATCCGTCCCTGTTCCAACTCCAGGCGGATTTTACGAGGACAAACGCCATGAGGTTCAAATTCAAAGGTTTTTGCTGTCATCTTCACAGGTATTGTTGTCCTTATCAAAGTGATCAAAGTCTCCAGATGATTCCTCAACAACTAAAAGGGAACTTGCAGAAAGCGCATGCTCTTCAGGGGCTTTCACAAAACGCCAGAGAAGGAAAACACTTAAGAAACGCCCAAGCCCTGAACTGATAAAAATGGCTGGATATCCCACATGCTGGACTAAAAAACCACCAAACGCCGAACCAGCCGCCAGCGAAAGAGTTACTGCAATCTGATACAAAGCCGAATAGCGAGCGCGGGTTTGTGGAGTACTGAGAGCCAGTAAAAAATTGAATGTAGCCAGGTTATACCCAGCCCACATAAAACCTGCCCAAATATTGATTGGAGTTGGGTGCCATGGAGAACGAACGAAGAGCCAAACAAAGGGCATGAACGGAATCAGGAATCCCGTTAGCAAAAGAACTTTACGCGCCCCCCAACGATCATTCAAAGCCCCGAATAAACGTTGGGCTGGTAATCCCGCTACACTGGCAATAATCGATTGAATACCAATTATGGCTGCAGTTGAATTCAGCACTTCCACCTGATACACGCTGAAGAAAGGGCCCGCAATATTGACAGAAAAATTCCACACCATTTGAGAAATACAAAAAGCCAGAAAATTTCGGTCCTGCTTCAGCCCTTGAAGAAGGACTCCGGGTTTATACACCTCCAAACTGGACTGAGAAACCATCTGACCGGAGCGCGGCTCTCGAATACTAGCAAAAAAGACACTGGAGGCAATCCCAAACATCAATGCGATGAAATAAACACGCTGATACCCCACCACGGGGGTCATAGAAAGAACGATAATCTGCCCCGCAATGAAGGTCACCAGCATGTTGGCAATACCCATGAACATATTCCGGGTACCAAAGTAACGGCCACGCCAAGCAAGAGGCACAATATCGGCCGTGAGGGACGTCCAGGCAGGCATCGAAAGATTGCCAAACCCATCCATGACCACTTTCATGGCGATAGCGATCACCACTGCAGGTTCACCTGACAGGAAAAACGGCAAAATGGCAAAACCGAGCAGCATCAAGCGGCTAATCCCCCCTCCCGTCCAGACCACCAACCACTTTCGGGAAGGTAATTTCTCTGCCAGAATTGCCCCCGGAAGCAAAAGGAGCATAGCCCCTATGCTTCCCAATGCGCTCATCAGCCCTATTTGGGCTTTGGTTGCACCCAACGCCAGAACATAAAGAGTAAGATAAGTCACATGAATGGCGTCTTGACTTGCAGCGAAGACACCATCGAAGAAAAACATTCTTAAGTTATGCTGGACCTGATCAGGAAATTGAGCCGACCAACTGCCCCCGGCAGTTATCAATTGCATGCTAGTTTTAATTTTTTCCCATGAAATCTGCGATGTTTGTCGTTTCATACTCAAAACTGCTCAAAATGTTCTACTTCCATGCTAAAAACATAAGCGCTCCCTACTTCGGCTTCTATCATCATTGGGGGAAGACCTTCAGGTAAAACAAGATGCCCCTGTGCAGGGACAAATTGACGGCGCTTTCCACACGTTTTCTGTACAATTTCCAGAAGTTCCTGCATCCTTTGCGAGTCAATTCCCAACAGCAGGCAAGTGGCTCCAAACCCCAGAAAACCCTCACGAGGACTGATGACGGTAAGAGAAAAACCCGCCTTAAGCAACTCGGTGGTTAACTGTCCGCTCTGCTCAGCAGCAGCCACAATCAGCACCATGCGATCAATGTTGGAACGGGGCTGTTGGGACATTCTTTCCTCCCGGAGAAAGAAATTCAGAGGTATTATACCCCCATCCCCTCTGACAATTTAGGATAGAATAAGTCCAGCGTCACTAAACCTATTCTCAACGGAGAAATAATCTATGCCCAAACGCTTGGTTCTGGTTGCCGGTAACATTGGTTCAGGCAAAACTTCGCTCACCGAACGGATTGGAGAACGCCTGGGATGGATTACTGCTTATGAATCGGTGGCTGATAATCCCTTCCTTGCTGATTTTTACGCTGATATGAAAAAATGGGCTTTCCACCTCCAGATTTACTTCCTGGGACACCGCGCTCAACAGCATCTGGACATGTGGAATGACCCGCGTTCTGCAATCATCGATCGAAGTATTTACGAAGATGCTTTTATCTTTGCCCGGGCACTGCATCACCTAGGAAACATGACCGAGCCAGAATACCATTCCTATCGAAAAGTTTTTGACCTGGTGGTTGCGCATCTGCCAACCCCCAGTTTGCTGATTTACCTCAAAGCCCCGGTTCCCGTGCTTATGAACCGCATTCGCAAACGTGCCAGGAATATCGAAACAGGCATTACCGAGGAATACCTGGCTCTACTGGATTCCTTCTACGAAGATTGGCTACGCTCTTTTGACCTTTGCCCGGTGCTCACCATCCGATCAGATGATCTGGATTTTGTACACCGTCCCCAGCACCTGGACCTGGTTGTCCAGCGTATTCAAGAAAAACTGGCAGGCAAAGAAGAAATGGTGCTGGATTAAGATGACGCTCTGTTCTTGTAATGAAGAGCAGGCAAATCCCGCAGGCGCTGAGCGGCCGTTTCTGGGGTCAGATCCCGTTGCGGCATTCCCAGCATCTCAAAGCCTACCATAAACTTCCGCACAGTTGCCGAACGCAAAAGCGGAGGGTAATAGTGGGCATGAAAATGATGAAAAGGATAGGCTTGTCCATCTGTAGGGTTTTGATGAAATCCCATGGAATAGGGGAAAGAAATTTCGAACAGGTTATCGTAACGGATAGTGACCTGTCGGAGAATATCTGCCAAACCTTTACGCTGTTCAGCGTTCAACTCAGGCAATGACCCTGTATGCTGGTTGGAAATTACTAAAATCTCAAAGGGCCAGATTGCCCAGAACGGCACCAAAGCGGTAAAGGTTTCATTCTGGCAAACAATGCGTTCACCGGAAGATTGCTCGGCTTTGAGGTAATCACATAACAAACATGAGTGGTGGGATTGAGCATATATTTCCTGCTGACGCAATTCCACAGCCGGTTGGTTGGGAATATGGCTGGTAGCCCACACCTGGCTGTGGGGGTGCGGATTTGATGCCCCCATCATAGCCCCTTTGTTCTCAAAAATCTGGACGTAACGGATAAACGGTCTGGCTCCTAAATCCAGTGTTTGATCGCTCCATGTTTCTACCACTGCTTCGACCTCTTCCTGAGACATCTCAGGAATGGTTAAATCGTGACGCGGAGAAAAGCAAATCACCCGGCAAATTCCATTTTCTTCTTCCGCAATAAAAAGGTTTCCCTCAGTGTGACTCTCCGGACGGTCCTCCGGTAAAAGCAGAGCAGCGAAATCATTATCGAATACAAAAGTCCCGGTATAAGGGGGGTTTTGGATGCCTACAGAGCGTTTATTTCCCGGGCAGAGGTAACAATCGGGGTCATATTGAGGTAAACGTTCGGGGGGAATTTTCTCCACCTGCCCAAGCCATGGGCGTTTCGCACGATGCGGGGAAACCAGCACCCACTCTCCAGTCAACAAATTTAAACGTCGATGAGGTCGCTCAAAGTTCATGTTAAAACATCCTCGAACACAGAAAATCAAATAACATGCTTATTATATCTTTTTCGAGAATTGAAAGGTGTTCGTAAAGAATAAAAATCCTGCAGAAAGGCGGAGGATTATGCCCGCCATGCTATAATCAGAAAAGAACTCTGCACTGTTCTATCCGATTTTGGCATTTACAGGGAGGTTACCTATGACAAATGCGCCCATGAAACCGGGAGCAAAACCTGCACCCTCAGCAGCCACAGGTCCCTCTGCACCGCCTTTTACCCCGCCTCCCATTGTCAATCTGGAAGACACCGGGCTTTCCCCATTATGGCTTCAGGACTTAATCTTGAAAGTAATGTACTTTCAGGGGTACTTAACCGGGTATAAGATTGCTGAAGAAATTGCCCTGCCATTTTCTGGCGTGGTAGATCAAATTCTCGAAACCCTTAAACGAGAAAAACTGATTGAAGTACGATCCTCGCAAATGGGGTTGGGAGAAGGCGCTTACCTCTATGCAATTACTGGTGCAGGAATTTCCCGCGCCCGAGAAGCCCTGGAACGCAGTCAGTATGCCGGACCGGCTCCCGTCCCTTTGGGCATTTATGTTGAATCGGTATTGCGTCAGGCGCGTTCGAGAGTCCAGGTGACCAGTCGGGTCATGCGGCAGGTTCTTTCCGGGCTGGTACTCAATGAGAATACTTTTCAGGCGCTTGGACCCGCCGTGAACTCTGGAACTTCAATCTTCCTCTATGGTCCCCCAGGGAATGGGAAAACCAGCATTGCCCGGGCAATTGGCAACATGCTGCAAGCTCAGAGCATCTACATCCCCTATGCCATTTATGTAGATGGACAGGTCATCAAACTGTACGACTCAGTCAATCACAAACTGGTACAGGAAGAGGATACCACTTATCAGGGAACCGGCACACTCAAAGCAGGATCGCGACGAGATCCCCGCTGGGTGCGCATTCACCGCCCCTTCATCGTCACCGGTGGAGAGCTGACCCTTGCCGGCCTGGACCTGGTTTTTGACGATACCCTGAAATACTATGAAGCGCCTTTCCAGGTTAAAGCCAATGGTGGCATTCTGCTCATTGATGACTTTGGTCGTCAAATGGTACGCCCCAGGGATTTGCTCAACCGCTGGATTGTGCCTCTGGAAAATCGTATTGACTACCTGACCCTGCACACAGGACGGAAAATTGAAATCCCCTTTGATGTGCTGGTGGTATTCTCCACTAACCTGCCCCCCAAAGAACTGGTAGATGAAGCCTTCCTGCGCCGTTTACGCCACAAAATTGAGATTCAGGATCCTACCTACGAGGAATATCGGGAAATTTTCCGCCGCGTTGCGGCTGCCAAAGGGGTAACCTACTCGGATCAGGGCTTAGCCTACCTGCTCCAGGAATGGTACGTGAAACGCAATCGTAAACTTCGCGCTAACCATCCTCGCGATTTATGTGACCAGATCCTGGATATTGCCGGCTATCTGAATGTTGAACCGGAAATGAGCCGTGAACTAATTGATCGAGCCGCCAAATCTTACTTTGTAGAACTATGAACGAATTTCGCCTGCGACACGAAACTCTGATCATCGCCCATCGAGGCGCCAGCGCCTATGCCCCTGAAAACACCCTGGCGGCTTTCCGCCTGGCAATCGAGCAAGGCGCAGATGCCATTGAACTGGACGCCAAACTCAGTGCAGATGGGCACGTGGTTGTCATCCATGACCCCACCGTTGACAGGACTACCAACGGCAAAGGATGGGTGCATCGGCTCACCCTGGCAGAACTCAAAAACCTGGATGCTGGACGATTTTTCTCTGCTAAATTCAGTGGTGAACCTATCCCTACGTTGGAAGAGGTATTCGTTGAAATTGCCCCTTCGCTTTTGGTCAATGTGGAGTTGACCAACTATGCTTCCCCAACAGACGCCCTGGTAGAAAAGGTGTGTCATCTGGTGAAAAAATACCACCTGGAAGACCGCGTGCTGTTTTCCTCTTTTCACCCATTAAACTTAATACGTGCACGCCAGATTCTCCCGGAAGTTCCTGTAGCCCTTCTGGCATTGGAAGGTAGAGGCGGATGGTGGGCGCGTTCCTTTGTGATGCGCGGACTTTCTCCAGAATTTTTGCACCCTTATTACACAGACGCTACGGCTTTGTTTATCCAGAAACAGCATCAGAAAGGACGTCGCATCAACGTTTGGACGGTCAATCAGGTGAATGCTATGCAAGAACTGGTACAGAATGGCGTGGACGGGTTAATCACCGATGATCCCCTTCTTGCTCGTGAGGTTTTGGGGCGATGATCTTCCCATGGGAATGGCTGGAACAGGCTTATCAGCGTTTACAAGATAAGGTCATTCAAACACCCTTAACGCAGGATGAAGTAGCAGCCATTACCTTGAAATGGGAAAACCAGCAAATTACCGGGTCGTTTAAGGTTCGCGGAGCGCTGAACAGAGCCCTTACTTTGCAGCCATGGGAAATTGAAAAAGGGTTAGTATGCGCCAGTGCAGGAAACCACGGTCAAGGAGTTGCTTACGCGGCTAAACTATTGGGGGCATCCTGCATAGTTTTTACCTATGAAGGAGCTTCTGCGCACAAAATTGAGCAGATGCGTCAGTTAGGAGCAAAGGTACACATCGTTCCCGGGCATTATGCAGACGCAGAACGGGCTGGACTGGAATATGCTCGAAGTCATCAAGCCACGTGGATTTCCCCATACAATGACCCACAAGTCATTGCTGGTCAGGCTACTGTGGGACTGGAACTCATCGAGCAATGGAAAGCAGAAATCCCCGCCAGCGTCGTTGTGCCAGTTGGCGGTGGGGGATTAGCCGCCGGGATTGCCCTGGCAATGCAACGCTTACCCCATCCCCCTAAGGTGATTGGGGTGCAATCGGAAGCCTCTGCTTACTTTCATGCTTTATTTCATCAAAATAACAAAAAGGAAGTGGTAGAATGGGAAAGTCTCGCAGATGGACTGGCAGGCGATGTAGAAGACAATTCCATCACCATTCCTCTGGTTAAAACACACCTTTTTGACCTTCGCCTGGTATCGGAAAAAGAGATTGCTGAAGCCATTCGTTTCGCATGGCAAAGATATGGAGAACGTATTGAAGGTTCAGCGGCAGTAACGCTGGCTGCCGTTCTGAGCAGAAAAGTAGATGAATTACCTGCTACGCTGATTATCAGTGGAGGGAATATCGACCCACAAATCTTTGAGAACATTCTGCATTCATAAAACCATTCCGCCCGGTCATGGTTTTCTTCATGAAGAGAAGTCTTCCCCTCATCCGTGTTTTTCTTCTTGTGGCTGTGCTTTTATCAGCCGTGTTTCCTGTTGCCTCGGCAAATTCTCTCCCTCAAGCCGACGAGGCTCGCCAAAAAGCGCGCAGTTTATTGAACAAACTTACCCCTGAAGAACGCATTGGCCAATTATTCCTGGTTACTTTTCAAGGGACAAACACTGCTTCCGACACTCCCATTTACACCTTAATCACAAAATACCACATTGGAGGCGTAGTATTACAACGGAAAAACAACAATTTTAACGACCAGGAAAGTTTACTGCTGAGCACGTTTAACTTGATTCACGCGCTTCAAGAAATAGAATGGCAACAGTCCCAAAGTGAAGAGCAGAGCTACCAATACATCCCCCTGTTTGTAGGCATCTCTCAAGAAGGTGACCTTGCTCCAAACGATCAGATTCTTTCCAGCCTGACGCCGCTTCCCAATCTGATGGCAATCGGGGCAACCTGGGATACAGGTATGGCACAGCGGGTCGGCACGGTGCTGGGAAGTGAGCTCAGCGCCCTGGGTTTTAATCTAATCCTTGGACCGTCTTTAGATGTTCTGGATGTGTCTTATACGGTTGGGAAGGAAGACCTTGGCTCTCGTACCTTTGGGGGAGATCCTTACTGGGTCAGCGAAATGGGAAAAGCCTACATCGCCGGAATTCATCAGGGCAGTGGCAACAAAATTGCAGTGATTGCCAAGCACTTTCCCGGTCGAGGAAGTTCGGATCGCCAACCGGAAGAAGAAATTGCTACTGTGCGAAAGACCTTTGAGCAGTTGAAACAGGTTGAACTGGCGCCTTTCATTGCAGTGACCAGCACCCCGTTTCCTGCAGACACCACGACAGATGGTTTGCTTCTTTCCCACATTCGCTATCAAGGTTTCCAGAAAAATATTCGCGCGACCACAAACCCGTTAAGTTTTGATAGAACCGCCCTGAATGAAATTTTGAGCCTGCCCGAGTTTTCACGATGGCGTGAGAATGGTGGCGTTATCATCAGTGATAATCTGGGAAGTCCAGCTATTCAGCGCTTTTTCGACCCCAGTGGTACAAATTTTGATGCCCGTCAGGTTACCCGCAATGCTTTTCTGGCAGGGAATGATATTTTATATCTTGATTCCCTGATATCAACAGGGGATACCGACTCTTTCACCACCCTTACCCGAATTTTAGAGTCCTTCACTCAAAAGTATAATGAAGACCCCACTTTTGCCCAACGGGTGGATGACTCAGTCGAACGCATTCTTACGTTGAAGTTTCGCCTGTATCCAGACTTCAATTTTGAAGAAATAGCGCCCTCTGAAGCCAACCTTGGAGCCGTCGGTAAATCTCAAAAAGTGACATTCGATGTGGCCGCGCGTGCTGCGACATTGATCAGTCCAGATTTTACAGAATTGATCAGTGTCCTGCCATCCCCCCCTCAACCCAGAGATCGCCTGGTGTTCTTTACGGACGCTATCCTTTCAAGGCAATGCACCACCTGCGCAGAAAAATCCATTCCTGCAATTAATGCCTTGCAAAATACAGTATTGCAACTGTATGGTCCTCAAGCAGGTGCACAGGTATCGTCGAATCGCCTCAGTTCATACTCTTTCCTGGAACTCTGGCAAGCCCTGCAGAATCAGGAAGGAACAGAGACTTTGGTTCGTGAAATTCAACTGGCAGATTGGGTAATCTTCTCCATCCTTAACGAAACTAACACCCGCCCGGAATCGAACGCTTTACGGCAATTGCTCTCTGAAAGACCCGATTGGATTCGAAACAAAAAAATCATTGTATTTGCCTTCAACGCTCCGTACTATCTGGACGCTACGGATATCAGCAAACTCAGTGCCTATTATGCACTTTATGGCAAAACATCTCCTTTTATTGATATTGCCGCTCGTCTGCTCTTTCAGGAAATGATTCCTTCGGGAGCCTCTCCTGTTTCCATTCCCGGCATTGGCTATGATCTGATTGAAGCTATGACCCCCGATCCCAATCAAATCATCAGTCTCCAACTGGATATCCCAGAAGGAATGGTAAAACCGGGAGGAACTCCGGAAGCAACTCCCATTCCAACGTTCAAAATTGGGGATGTTATTCCCCTGAAAACAGGGGTTATTCTGGACCATAATCGACATCCTGTCCCCGATGGTACACCTGTGCGTTTCTACTTCTCTCTGGGGGGAGAATCAGGGATGTCTCAAGTGGTCGAAACGGTCACTCAGAATGGAATTGCTCGGGCTTCTTACCGGATTGAACGGGGAGGGTTGCTGGAAATCCGCGTGGCCAGCGAGCCAGCCATAAATTCAAACATTCTGCGATTGGATATAACCAGTACAGAGGGGGCTGTGGTCACAGCAATTTTACCTACCCCCATACCTACAGAAACACCTATCCCAACAACCACTTCAACCCCGGAGGCAACCCCCACCAGCAATCCTGAGCCGGTGCAATCTCGCCCTGCTCCCACGCTCTCTTTATGGCTTCTATCCACTCTCCTTTCCCTTGGAGGAGCGTTCACGGGCGGTTGGCTGGGAATGCATTTTCTTCCTAGCCCGCGTTGGGCAGTGAGATTAGGATTAACCGTTCTTATGGGGGGAGTCCTGGCTTATCTCTACCTCGCTCTGGGTTTGCCCGGCAGCAAAGAGGTACTTATTCAAACCTGGAAAGGCATCTTGTGGGTAACGGGAATAGGAATGTTGATTGGCGGTTTGGTGGGGTACAGTTGGCACGAAGTTAATCAGCACTTTATCAATTTCAAAGATATATCAAAAACTCCCAGGAAACCTGATGAGCATTCAACGTAAAAGAGTAATTAGCAAGCCAAGGGTGATCAACACCAGTGAAGTGCCCAGCAAAGTCCTTTCCAATGGAAACCGCAGAAACCCCCACACCGAACGCTGAGTAACCGTACGCGGCAAAGGACGGGAAATCGGAACAGCATCTTCCCCAAATAAAGCCAAACGGAATTGGCGCACCGACTCAGGGCGTTCATCAGGATGTAAAGCCATTGCCCATAAGATCGCACGCTCAGTTCTTGGGGAAAGTGACGGATTGATTTGCCGCGGTGGAATTAATTTTTCGGGATTCAGGAAGCGCTCCCTGGCATCAGCCGGCGGATGATTGGTAAGCAAATGATAGAGGGTCGCTCCAAACGCGTAAATATCCGAACGCACATCCGTATGCCCGCTATCACCTCCATATTGTTCTAGAGGCGTGTATAGTGCAGTGCCCTGCCCCTGAAGGATGGTAATGGTCACCTCACCAGGGGCAGCAAGTTTCACCAAGCCAAAATCCACCAATTTTAACAAGCCGCTGGGCGTTAATTTCAAATTACTGGGCTTGATATCCCGATGCAGAATAGGAGGATTTTGCCCATGGAGGTACTCCAGGGCATCACAAAGTTGACTTGCCCAAGCCAGTACATCCTCTTCCGACAAAAATATCCCTGCCTGACGCGCCTCAACCATCAAGGTGCGCAAATCTTTGCCTGGGACATAATCCATCACCAGATAATCCCGGTTTCCTACCGAGAAAAAGTCTGAAACTTTGGGTAAGTTAGGGTGATCCAGGCGCGCCAAAATGGTGGCTTCACGTAAAAATTGTTCCCGCGCCTCACGCAACAAATCGGGAGGCAGAGAACGATCGTGTTCCACTTCTTTCAACGCACAGGTGCGACCCTCCAGGCGTAAATCATCCGCCAGATAAATACATCCAACTCCCCCCTGCCCAATCACCCGGCGAATCTTGTAACGCCCTCGCAGCACCTCTCCAGGCTTAATTGGAACTGGCATCTCCTCCTACCTGTAGAAAAACCACCCAGACAATCAAAAGGTTCGGCGTAATTGTCTGAGTTTGGTTCGGACGACCCGCTGCAGGGTTATCAAAAGTATGATTCTTTGATATATTATACCGTATCGGAGGGATTAGATGACACAAAGCGGCTCAGAGGCACCTTTGCTGGTGGCTTCCATAGGACCCCTGTCCGGACAGCGTTGGACAATGGACAAAGCCCTGCTTATCGGACGGGATCCATCCTGTGATATTGTCATCCCCGACCGACAGATTTCCCGCTACCATGCCCGCATCTCCCCAACGCCAAACGGTGCCATACTGGAAGACCTGGGGAGTAAAAATGGCACTTACTACCTGGGAAAACGTGTGGAAGATCCGGTATCTTTACAGGATGGAGATGCTTTCCAGGTAGCACTGGTTCAGCATTTCACTTTCCTAATTTCCGATGCAACCCTGCCTTTGGGAAATGCGTTCATCTCCACTCAGGCTACAAAATATCGCTTACGATTGGACGAACGTTCACGGCGACTATGGTTAAACGGCAAGGAAGTCCTACCGCCATTGTCTGCCCAGCAATTCAGACTCCTGCAAGCCCTGGAAAGACAGCAGGGAGAGGTGGTATCTCGCGAGGAATTGATTCAAGCCGTTTGGGGAGATGAAGCCTTCGGAGTAACCGAGCAAGCCTTCGATGCACTGGTAAGAAGACTGCGTGAACGTCTTGCCGAAATTGACCCGCACCATAATTACATTCTAACCATCCGAGGTCATGGACTGCGTTTGGATAATCCACCTGTAGAATCTTAAGATAAACAGGGCGATCTTTGGAGACCGCCCTGTGAGAGTTAAATCACATTGGGTTATCCTCGCTTCATATTCATTTCCATACTGAAGCGTAAAACCTGCTTGTAAACCCTCTCCAGCTGATGGGCAAATTCTTCCTGCCC
This sequence comes from Anaerolinea thermophila UNI-1, assembly GCF_000199675.1. GTDB lineage: Bacteria > Chloroflexota > Anaerolineae > Anaerolineales > Anaerolineaceae > Anaerolinea > Anaerolinea thermophila. Next base: position 1,495,437 of record NC_014960.1, on the reverse strand, counting down.
CTGTTCCTCCATTTGAGAAACCAGCCCGGATAAAATCTGAAGAAACTCTGGAGTGATTTTTTCTTCATTTTTCTCCAGCAACTCACGACGTGAAACCTCATCCTGAAGGCTGAGCAAATTCTCGATTAACTCGTACTCTGCGGGAGGTTTGGCGGCTTCCTGCAAAATACTCACAATCTTTTGAATACGGGCACTGCGTTCAATATCTCCTTTTTGCCGTGCTTGTTCAAGAGCTTCGCGTAAGGCTTCGGCAAAAAATTCATCCAGCGACCCCAAATTTTCTTCGAGAGCCTTCTCCAGATTGGGAGCGTTCAGGATATTGTCAACCAGTTTTCGAGCCGACTGCATCTGTTCCTGAATTTGCCGATTCACTTCCTGAGTCATCGCCAACAATTTATCGCGGAGTTGCACCAGGCGGCTCTGTTCGGCTTCTGGAGCCTTTTCTATGCGCTCGCTCAGGATAGTAAAAAATTCATAATCCAAACCCGTAACTGTGACCCGTGCCAGTGCTTCTACAGCCGCTGGATTGGTCTGCTTCAGCATCAAATCCAGCAAAGCTTCCCGGGTAAGTCCACGTTTACCAGCCTCTTGAAGATCTTGTAAGGCTGTTTGAATTGCCGAAGAGTCAGATAAAATTTGTTGTCCAACCTGTGTAAGAGGAAGGATTTCCTTCTGAAGGTTTACCAATGCCTGGGCAGTAGCACGATCCCCTCCTGCCAGAGAGGCTTCAATTAACTGACCCAGCATCTGGAAAAATTCCTGATCGATGATTTCTTCTTCCTGACGAACAATTTCGGGACGGGAAGAAGGCGTAGCATTCAACAAACGTTGAATCAGGTTGAGGCGCTTCTGCGACTTTTCGATCATTTCGCGGGTAATACCATCCGCCTCCAGAACGCGATCAATCATGGTTTGCATGGTCAGCATGGATTGGGGACGGAAGAGGTAAGCCTTGCGCTCTTCAGGCTGAAGACGCTCGGTGACCTGCTTGATATAAGGGCCTAACAAGCGTTCCTGTTCATTCAATGGGATCCCCAATTCCGGCGGGAAATAGGTGAGGAGTAGTTCTTTCTCCGGATCGTGATACACCAACGGCATGGGGATAGGTCCATCATAACCACAATTCTGACAAACAGCACGATTGTATGTTCCTGCCAAAAGTTTCTGTTTGGCTTTGGGGTCGACCTTCATATCCAGCAACTGCTCGACCTCCGCGAGGACGGGCTGGCGGCATCGTGGGCAAGAAGTTTGAATTTTCGCCATAGAACTTCCTTAACGTTCAAAAGATGAAGGGATTATACCACTCCGCTCCATGGAACTGCTGCTAATCTCGGGGCAAGGTGAAACAAATTCGAGCACCCTGTTGACCGGGGTGACTATCTACCCAAATCCTTCCTCCATGCGCCTCAATGATAGCCCGTGACAAATACAAACCCAACCCCGCACCTTTCGTCTTTTTTGCTGCTTCAGGGTTACGGTAAAAGCGATCAAACACATGAGGGACATCCTCAGGGTTGATACCAGGGCCCTGGTCACTCACACAAACGATAATCTGATTTCCACGTGCCTCTCCATGCACACGGATCTCTCCACCAGGAGCGTACTTGATCGCATTGCCTATCAAATTGGTCAGCACCTGTTGTAGTCTGCCTTCATCGGCAAGCACAATAGGAAAATCGTCTGGAAAATCCACCACAATGCGGTGAGAGGAAGTCTGAGTTTGCATCCGCTGAGCTACTCGCCGAGCCAATTCTGGAAGAGACAAATCGCTCTTCTTCAGAGTTAAACCACCGGCTTGCAAGCGTGAAGCATCCAGCAGGTTCTCAATCATCACCGCTAAGCGGTCGGCTTCTTCCTCGATCACCTTCAGGCTGTCCTGAATGATTTCCGGGTCCCAGGAAGCGTCTTCTCTACGCAAAGTACTTACATAGCCCTTAATCAGTGCCACGGGGGTCTTAAGTTCATGACTTACAATGGAGATAAAAGTAGATTTTAACTCTTCCGCCTGACGGAAACGAGTAATGTCTCTCACCGTGGCAATAATATTGACCAGTTTATTTTCGGAAGAGATCAAAGGCGCATAGGTAATCCCAACCGGCAAGGGGGCTAAACCAGAGCGGGAAAGATCCCCTTCAACGTAAAGGTATGCATGCGGAGTAAGAGGCCAGCCATCTGATTCGGCTTGTTCGAGAGTGATTCCCTGTGGGGGTTTGCTCCAGCGGATGATTTCATCATGACGTCTGCCGCGAATATTTTCTAATGGCAAATTCAACATCCTGGAAATTGCCGGGTTACAGCGCTCAATGGAATGATCCGGACGGAGAATCAGGATTCCGTCTGCCAGGGAGTCCAGTAAAGCATTAAGCCTTTCTTTCTCCAGATTCGTTTGTGTGTACAACTGAGCATTTTGCACCGCAATGGCTGCCTGGTCGGCGAAACTGCTCAACAAGGCAATATCATTGGAGGTAAAACTGCCGGCATACGAACGGAAGATGACAATCAACCCCACCACACGCTGAAGTGTAATGAGAGGCAGGACAATGCCATGCAACAACCCCATACTTGCGGCTTGTGCTAATTCATTTACCTGACGATTAATTTCCGGAAGTTCGTATCGTTCGGGATCCTCATCGGCAGGGACATTTGCCAGTACATTCTCAATTGCTCGCAAGAAAGCCATGGGGATCCCTTGAGTAACCACCACGCGCCAGCCACCTTCTTCCTCCCGGAGCGCAATCAACCCTGCCTGTCCCGCCAGCATTTCAATGGCTATACGAAGAATACGACCCAGAAGTTTCTTTAAATCCAGTTCCTGGGTTAACGCTCGGGCAATTTCCAGCAGGTAATCACGTTGACGGACTCGAAAATCGGGTAAGAGCGGTTCTAACATGCTTCCTCTGCCAGGTAAATGGCTCGCTCCAGGATTTCCAACCCCTCATCGACTTCCTGTCGAGTAATGCAAAGTGGCGGTGAAATGCGAATGACGCTCTTACCGCACCCCAGCAAGAGCAAACCATGTTCAAATGCCAGATCCACCACTTTGTCCCTGAATTTCTCATCAGGATGCCGGGTTTGCCTGTCCTTCACAAATTCAATGCCAATCATCAATCCAATTCCACGCACATCCCCTATGGAAGGATGTCGCAGAGACATTTCGCGTAACTTCCCCAGAGTATAAGTTCCTACTTCAGCAGCATTTTGCAGATATTCACTACCAATCAGTTCAATGGTTGCCAGCGCCGCCGCACAAGAAAGAGGATTCCCGCCAAAGGTATTACCGTGCGAACCCTTGGGCCATTTCATCAGTCGTTTACGGGCGATCATAGCACCCAGCGGTAAACCAGAGGCAATTCCTTTTGCCGCGCAGACAATATCAGGTTCTACCCCAAAATGCTCAATTGCCCACCACTTGCCAGTACGGCCCATGCCAGACTGAACTTCATCCACGATCAGCAGAATACCGTAACGGTCGCATAACTGACGTAATGCCGGGAAGAAGCCTTCCGCTGGAACAATATAACCACCTTCTCCCTGAATTGGCTCAACCAGAATTCCAGCAACGTCTTCTGGGGGTAAAATTTTTCCCAAAACCTGCTCCTCAATATAACGAACAACCGTTTCTCCATAAGGTTCACCCGGCAGGCTCTGTAAAACCGGGCGATATGGGTCCGGATATGGTACATGAGTCACCCCATTCATCAGTGGAAAGAAACCACGATGATAGTGGTTCTTGCTGGCGGTGAACGTCACAGCCCCCATCGTTCGTCCGTGAAATCCCCCAGAAAGCCAATAAACTGGGTGCGCCCGGTGACATAGCGGGCGAGTTTAATCGCCGCCTCCACACTTTCGGTACCTGAATTGGTCATGAAAGAAACAGCCGGTTCATTGAAAGGCGCAATATCATTCAGGGATTCTCCCAATCTGATCCATCCCTCATGGTAAAAATCTGATGAGATGTGCAAAAACTTTTCGGCTTGCTCCTGAATGGCTTTGACCACTTTGGGATGACTATGCCCGGTCGAGTTCACTGCAATGCCTGCGGCAAAATCCAGGAAACGATTGCCGTCCACGTCCCATACTTCACAACCTTTTCCGTGATCCATGACGAAGGGATAACCACGCGGATAGGAAGGTGATATCACACGATGATCGCGTTCAATCAGGGATTGTGCAATAACGCCGGGCAGTTTCAGCCTGGTAACCATATGGAAAAAGCCTCCTGAGTGTCTTTGGGTATTGGAATGGTGTACCTCAATTAGTGTAGCAAATTCAGCGATTTTTCGCCAATAAAACCAACAACCCCATCGTATTTCGATGTGACAAAAAAAACCGGAGGTTCTTACCTCCGGTTGCATAGTCATCCTTTACTCCACAGTTTGTGCTAGCGCCAGGGCACCCAGCAGTCCCGCATCATCCCCAAGAGAGGCCGTGGTTACCACCAATCCATGCAAATACTCTGGGGAAATCACATATTCCGCAATTGAGTTCCGCAAGGGATCGAGGAAATAACGCCCACTACGAGAGACCCCACCCCCGATAATCACAATTTGGGGATTGAATAAATGCAGGAAATCTGCAATGGCTCGACCCAAATAACGCCCTGCGCGGGCAAGCGCTTCCCGCGCCAATGGGTCTCCCTGTTCTGCCGCCAGGCTAACATCGCGCGCCGTCACAGCGGGCAGTTCAGCCATGGATGAAGGCACCCCACTAGCGAGTTGCTCGGAAACATAACGCGCAATTGCCGTACCTGAAGCCAGCGCTTCCAGATGTCCTCGCTGTCCACAACCACACAGTGGGCCATTAGGGTCCACCGTGATATGCCCGATTTCCGCCGCTAATCCTTTATAACCTAACAGCAATTTTCCTTCCTCAATCACACCACCGCCGATGCCTGTGCTGACAGTCATGTAGAGCAAATGCTGATACCCACGCCCCGCACCAAATTTCCACTCCCCCATGGCGGCAAGGTTAGCATCATTTCCTAAAAGCGTGGGGACCTTGAAACGATCCTGAACAATCTGCGCCAGGGGAAGATTCACCCACCCGGGGATGTTCGGAGCGGCATACAAAATTCCAGTCTTGGGATTAATGGGGCCCGGTGCTGCCATACCAATGGCTTTGACTTTACCCTGCGAGGGCATAATATTCTTAATCAGTTCCAGCAGACGATCTACGGGAGACTGATCTTTGGTCTGTGTGGGGATACGCTTCTGAGATACAGCTTTCTGTTCTCCCTCCGGGTACAGTGCGGCTCGTAACTGGGTTCCCCCAATATCTACAGCGATGTAATAGTCCATAAAGAATCCCTGCCTAATCCTTTGGGTTCACATCGTTGACTCAAAATCAAATCGCTGCTATATTCTACCGCGTATGCCGAACATGCGCAAACCTTTCTTCCGCACCTTTCTGGGAATTCTTCGACGGGAACTTCGATGGTTATCCCCAGGGGTGGGGTTAAAAAGATGGCTGTTATTAATCATGCTGGGCAACACCTTCATTGGTGTAGGGATTGCCATGCTTTTGCTGGATTTTTACCGAAATGCTCCCGATACCTGGTGGTTGCCCGCCGTTTCTTTCCTGGCGTTACGCTTCCTCACCCGTCCTCTCCGCGTGTTGATTTTTGGAGGAATCGGGCTAGGGTTATTGCTGATAGGTCTTTGGGGCTTCAACAAGACCCTGCTCAGCCCATTCATCCAACCGGGTAAACGGGTACTGGATTCCCTCTCTGAATTTCGCAAGCGCGAACGTGGGCCCCGCATTGTTGCGATCGGTGGCGGAACGGGCTTGTACAGCCTGTTAAGGGGTATTAAGGCCTATACACACAACATCACCGCTATTGTTACCGTGGCAGATGATGGTGGCTCTTCGGGAGAACTACGGCGCACCCTCGGGATTCTTCCCCCCGGCGATATCCGCAACTGTCTGGCAGCCCTGGCAAATGATGAAACTCTGATGACCCATTTGTTCCAGTACCGCTTTTCGGGAAGCAACGGACTCACCGGGCACTCCATGGGGAATTTATTCATCACAGCCATGACCGAAATTACCGGAAGTTTTGAAGAAGCCATTGCCGAGTCGGGAAAAGTGCTGGCAGTGCGGGGAAGAGTATATCCTTCCACCCTGCATGACGTGCGTCTGGCGGCAGAGGTTCAACTTCCCGACCACGCCAGAGAAATCCATATTCTGGGGGAGAGTCGCATCCCGGAAGCAAAAGGGAAAATCCGCCGGGTGTGGCTTGAACCAGACAACCCCAAAGCCTACCCCCCGGCAATTCAAGCCATTCTGAATGCTGACCTGATTCTTGTTGGTCCAGGAAGTTTATTCACCAGTATTCTGCCAAATTTGCTGGTATCAGACATTGCTGAAGCCCTTCGGGTGAGTCGTGGATTGAAATTCTTCATTTGTAATGTAGCAACTCAGCGGGGTGAAACGGATTCCTTTACCTGCGAGGACCATGTAAAAACCATTGAGCAGTACATTGGAGAGGGAATCTTTGACGTCATCATTTGCAACCAGAACACCAGTAAATCCCTTCCGGAGGGCATTCAATGGGTTCTGGCAGGAGAGGAATTCAAACAATCTTACCCGGTATATTGCACAGACCTGATTGATTCAGAGAGTCCCACTCGTCATGATCCGCAAAAACTTGCCCAGGCAATCATGGAAATTTTCGAAGACCGAACGGGGCCTTTAAGCATTCGTGAAAATTTGAACAATGTCGAATCCTGAAAATCGTATATAATTAGATGGGTTTGTCTGGACATACTCAGGGGGATTCAAAGGTTCAGAAAGAAAACCGGAAGACACATGCATATGCATGTCAAGTTTATATCTTCATAAGGAGGTTTTTCATGACTGTCAAAGTTGGTATTAATGGGTTTGGACGCATCGGTCGTCAGGTATTGAAAGCCATTATGGAACGATACCCGAACGAACTGGAAGTTGTGGCTGTCAATGACTTGTTTGACGCCAAAACCAATGCCCACCTGTTCAAATATGATTCCAATTACGGCATTTTCAACGGCACCGTTGAAGTTTCCGGGACCGACCTTGTGATCAACGGCAAAACCGTTAAGGTGTTAGCCGAAAAAGATCCTGCCAAACTGCCGTGGAAGGATCTGGGCGTGGATATTGTGATTGAATCCACCGGCGTGTTTACCGATGCACTGGGCGATCCTGCAAAAGGAAAAGCCGGCGCCAACGCTCACCTGCAGGCTGGTGCCAAGAAAGTCATCATTTCTGCCCCAGCGAAAAATGAAGACATCACCATCGTCATGGGTGTGAATGACGACAAGTATGACCCCGCCAAACACCATATCGTCTCCAACGCCTCCTGCACCACGAACTGTCTGGCACCCGCTGCGAAAGTGGTGCATGAGAAATTCAAGATTTTGAACGCCGTGATGGTCACCATTCACTCCTACACCAACGACCAGGTCATTCTGGATCAGGGTCACAAGAAAGAAATGCGCCGCTCCCGCGCCGCTGGCTTGAACATCATCCCCACCACTACCGGCGCCGCCAAAGCCGTTGCGTTGGTGATCCCCGACCTGAAGGGCAAATTCGATGGTTATGCTCTGCGCGTGCCCACGCCCACGGTGTCGATTGTTGACTTCACTGCCACTGTGGAAAAAGCCACTACCAAAGAAGAACTGAATGCTGCCTTCATGGAAGCCGCCAATGGCGCTTTGAAGGGTATCCTGGGGGTGACCACCGGCGAATACATGGATCCGCTGGTGTCCATGGACTTCAAAGGTGACTCCCGCTCCTCGATTGTAGACCTGCCCTCCAATATGGTGATGGGCGGCAACCTGATCAAAGTCGTTACCTGGTACGATAACGAATGGGGGTATTCCTGCCGCACCGCCGATCTGGCAGCCATGATGGCAAAGAAACTGTAATCCTTACGAACAACCTGTCCGCCCTCTTGTCATGAAAGAGGGCGGACAATTCCTGTATTGAGCAGTGAGGTTGCATATGTTCAACAAAAAATCTGTTCGGGATATTGACGTCAAAGGGAAGAAAGTCCTGGTTCGGGTGGATTTTAACGTCCCTATCAAAGAGGGCGTGGTGCAGGATGATACCCGTATCCGGGCAGCACTGCCCACAATTGAATATTTGCTGGAACAGGGCGCCGCAGTGATTCTCTTCTCCCATCTGGGCAGACCCAAAGGCGGACCTGATCCCAAATACTCCATGAAACCGGTTGCCGAGTACCTTGCTCAACTGATGGGTAAGCCGGTTGCCTTCGCTGAGGATTGTGTTGGCGAGCCTGCGGAGAAAGCAGCCGCCAATCTCAAACCCGGTGAAGTGCTGGTGCTGGAAAACACCCGCTTCCATCCGGAAGAAGAAAAGAATGACCTGGAACTGGCAAAGAAAATGGCAGCGCTGGCAGATATCTACGTCAACGATGCCTTTGGAAGCGCTCATCGCGCCCATTCCTCGACGGAAGGGGTGGCCCGCTTCCTGCCTGCGGTGGCTGGCTTCCTGATGGAGAAGGAAATCCAATATCTCTCCCAAGCCATTGAAAATCCCAAACGCCCCTTTGTCGCTATTCTGGGCGGTGCAAAAGTGAGTGACAAAATTGGCGTGATCAAGAACTTGCTTACCAAAGCCGATACCATCCTGATCGGTGGCGGAATGGCAAACACTTTCTTCAAAGCCCAGGGGTATCCGGTGGGTAAGTCGCTGGTGGAAGACGAGGTTCTCGATCTGGCACGTGAATTAATCGCCCAGGGCGGTACTAAACTACGCCTGCCGGTAGACGTGGTCATTGCCCAAAGCATGGAAGAAGGCGCAGAAACCAAGGTTGTCCCTGTGGGTCCCATCCCCGACGACTGGATGATTCTGGACATCGGACCCGAAACGGTGGCGTCATACGGAAAGGTGATTGCGAACGCCGCGACTGTGGTGTGGAACGGTCCGATGGGTGTTTTTGAGGTCTCAACATTTGCCAAAGGCACTTTCGGCATTGCCGACGCCCTGGCAAAGAGCAATGCCATTTCTATCGTGGGTGGAGGCGACTCCGCCTCGGCAGTGCAGAAATCTGGACTGGCAGAGAAAATCACCCATATTTCGACAGGCGGAGGAGCATCGCTGGAGATGCTTGAAGGATTGTTCTTGCCCGGTGTGGCGGCCTTACTGGACAAGTAATCCATCCCTTGTCAGAGATAAGTTCGCTGCGGGGGACGTAAAATCCCCCGCAGTTTTCTTCAAATTTTCTCTAGACAAAAGGCAAGGTCTGGATTAAAATCCATCGTCGCGATTGTGGAAATTATCTGGAGGATTGGAAAGTTGGCGAACATCAAGTCTCAAATCAAGCGCAATAAGCAAAACGAAAAACGACGTATTCGCAACCGCATCGTTCGTGGGAAAGCGCGCACGGCCGTAGCCAAAGCCCGAGAAGCCCTTGCCAGCCAATCGGTGGAAGAAGCCAAGCAGGCTGTCTTGCTGGCAATCTCGTCGCTCGATCGTGCAGCCTCTAAGGGTGTCATCCATAAGAATAATGCCGCCCGCCGCAAGAGCCGCCTGATGAAGCGTCTTGCAGCCCTGGCAAAGTAACCCTTGTTCGATCCCCGGCAACTGCCGGGTGAGCTTTGTCAACCATCACAGCGCCCTCATCAGTGAGGTCGGCAGCGGGAGATGATCCTCCCGCTTTTTCTTCTTATGGATCTCACACAACCACGCAGAAAGAAAGCATCATGTTTGAAGCCGAAAAGCAACAAATTGAGGAAAAAATCCTGCAAATTCTGAGTGAAAAAGGGCTCCAGGATATCAAACTTACCTGGGGATGGATTCCGTTTAACGGTGCATGGGGTATGGCTGCCCCCTTTTTCCCGGTCGCCGCTCAGGAAGCCCGTATGGGGAAAAAGGTTCAGGTTCCTGTGAGAGCACAGGAACTGGCTGAAGAAGTCGCCCAAGCCCTTGGGAAACCCGCAGGGTTCGAGCGGGTAGAAGCCGTCAAGGGTTACCTGAATTTGTACTTCTCTTCAAGCGAATATGCCCAACGCGTAATTGACCAGGTGCTGGAAGAAGGCAGTGAATTTGGAAAGGGGCCCAGCCTGAACCAGCAGGTGATGGTTGAGTTTTCCCAACCGAATACCCACAAAGCCTTTCATGTAGGGCATCTAAGAAGTGCCATCCTGGGAGATTCCATCAGCCGCATACTGGAATTTGCCGGTTATGACGTCATTCGCGCCAATTATCCGGGAGATATCGGACTGCACGTCATCAAATGGCTGTGGAACTATATGAAATTCCACAACGGCGAAAAACCGCCTGCCGGTGCCACCACCCGCTGGATGGGTGATCTCTACGCCGAAGCCAACCGCAGGCTCGAAGAAAACCCTGAACTGGAAAGCGAAGTTCGCGCGCTTTATGCTCGCTGGGACAAACGGGACCCTGAAATCGTACGCTTGTGGGAAGAAACCCGTGAGTGGTCTCTGCAGGGTTTCCGCGAGATGTACAGGACACTTGATATCCGCTTTGATATTTACTACTTCAACAGCATGGTAGAACATCCCGGCAAGGAAGTGGTTGAAGAATTGATTCAAAAGGGTATCGCCCAGGATGAGCGTCCGGAAGGTCCGGTAATTGTCAAATTAGACGAATTGCTGGGGCTGAAAGAAGAAAAATACCGTGTGCTGGTAATCCTGCGTTCAGACAACACAGCCCTGTACGCCACCGAGGATCTGGCGCTGGCAAAACGCAAGTTTTCCGACTATCCCAATCTATACCGCTCTTACTACGTGGTAGACGTAAGACAATCTCTCCATTTCCAGCAGGTATTTAAGACGCTGGAACTGGCGGGATATGAATGGGCAAACCGGTGTCAACACATTCCCTACGAACTGGTAAATCTTCCCGGTAATGTCGTAATGGCATCCCGTGAAGGCACTGTGGTTCTGCTAGAAGACCTGATTCGGGAAGCCACTGCCAGAGCCCTGCAGGTAGTGGAAGAAAAGAACCCTGAATTGCTTCCTGAACAGAAGCAACAGGTAGCACAGGCTGTGGGAATTGGCGCAATCAAATACCCCATGCTGGCGAGGGAAAACACCAAAATTGTCACCTTTGACTGGCAAACTGCCCTAGATTTTAACGGGCAAGCCGCACCGTATATTCAATACGCTCACGTGCGTGCTTCCAGCATCTTACGCAAAGCTGGCGGCGTGCCACTCCATGCAGAAGTCAATTATCCAATGATGCCTGCGGAACTGCAACTAATTGACTTAATTTCGCGCTTCCCTAAAGAAGTCCAGCGAGCCGCCAGTGAGTTGAAACCCTTGCACATTGCCAATGCGGCATATGAACTGGCAAAGACCTTCAGCGATTTTTACAATGAATGCCCGGTTCTCACAGCTGAAGAACCGGTGCGAAATGGACGGCTGCGATTGGTAGCCGCTACACGACAGACAATTGCTAACGCCCTGGGGCTTTTGGGTATTCAAGCCCCCGAGGTCATGTAGGAAATCACAAGCGTTTGTAGATCAAGATTACAAACGCTTGTTTTTTCGAAAAATCACCTGATAAGGAGAGAAAGGTCACACTATGGCACCAATTCGAACCATCATCATGGGCGCTGCTGGAAGAGACTTCCATAACTTCAATGTTTTTTTCCGCGGGAATCCGGAATACGAAGTCGTTGCCTTCACCGCAACCCAAATTCCCAATATTGAAGGCAGAGTTTACCCTGCTGAACTGGCTGGGCCAAAATACCCCAAAGGGATTCCAATTTACCCCGAAAGCGATCTGGTGCGGTTGATTAAGGAACTCAAAGTTGATCAGGTCGTATTCGCTTACAGCGATGTCCCCCATGAATATGTCATGCACAAAGCCTCTACTGTGCTTGCAGCAGGTGCCGATTTCCGCCTGATGGGTACCAAAGCCACCATGCTGAAATCCTCGAAACCAGTTGTGGCGGTTTGTGCCGTACGTACCGGCTCAGGGAAGAGCCAGACCACCCGTCGTGTTTCTCTGATTTTGCGCGAATTGGGATACAAAGTTGCCGCCATTCGCCACCCCATGCCTTACGGCGATCTGGTGAAGCAAGCCGTGCAACGGTTTGAGACCTATGCTGATCTGGACAAGCACGAATGCACCATTGAGGAACGCGAAGAATACGAACCACACCTTGACAACGGCGTGATTGTTTACGCTGGTGTAGATTACGAAAAAATCCTGCGCCAGGCAGAGCAGGAAGTGGATATCATTCTGTGGGATGGTGGCAACAACGATTTCCCCTTCTATGTGCCCGATCTCTACATCGTGGTTGCGGACCCGCATCGCCCTGGACACGAACTGGCTTATCACCCCGGCGAAACCAATGTCCGCGCAGCAGATGTGTTCGTATTGAACAAAGTGGATACTGCACGTCCCGAAGATGTCATCAAAGTGCGTGAGAGTCTGTATGCAGTCAACCCGAATGCCATCTTTATTGAAGCGGCTTCACCCTTATTCGTTGAAAATCCTGGGGCTATCCGTGGCAAACGCGTGCTGGTCGTCGAAGATGGTCCCACGCTGACTCATGGCGAGATGGCTTACGGCGCTGGCTGGGTAGCGGCTCGACGCTTCGGCGCGGCTGAAATTGTGGACCCGCGCCCCTTTGCTGTGCGCAGTATCCTGGAAACCTACAAGAAGTACCCCACCACCGGCGCGATTCTGCCCGCTATGGGTTATGGTGAAGCCCAGATGAAGGATCTGGAAGAAACCATCAACCGCTCCGATGTCGACCTGGTCATCAGCGCCACCCCCATTGACCTGACCCGGGTGATTAAGGTGCAAAAGCCCATCCAACGGGTGCGCTATGAACTGCAGGAAATTGGCAAACCCGACTTGATGGACATCCTGTCTGAAAAGTTCGGCAAGAAGAAATAAGTTGTTTCTATAGGCTATGAATCGAGCCGTATATGAGGATTGTCCCTCGCATACGGCTCGATTTGCGGTTAAAATTAGCGTATGTTTGTTGATGAAGCCATCATTAAAGTTAGAGGCGGTCGCGGTGGAGATGGAATGGTGCATTTCCACCGCGAAAAATACGTTCCCCACGGTGGCCCCGATGGCGGAGACGGTGGGAGAGGGGGAAACGTGGTTTTGGAAGTGAAACCCACTCTCAACACGCTGGTTGCTTTCCGTTACAAAGATCGCTACCATGCTCAGGATGGCGCCCGCGGGGGCCCCAATAATATGAGCGGGAAATCGGCTCCCGATCTGATCATTCCTGTTCCTCCAGGCACAGTGGTCATGGATGCAGAAACCGGTGAGTTGCTTGGGGATCTCACCCAACCTGGACAGAGGTTAATCGTTGCACATGGTGGCCGAGGCGGCCGGGGAAATCAACATTTTGCCACCCCTTCCAACCAGGTACCTAAAATGGCGGAGAAAGGTGAACCCGGGGAAGAACGGATTTTACGCCTGGAACTCAAATTAATTGCCGATGTTGGAATTGTAGGCGTGCCTAATGCCGGCAAGTCCAGTCTACTGGCAGCAGTGACCAACGCGAGACCCAAAATTGCCGATTACCCGTTCACTACGCTGGAACCCAATTTGGGGGTTGCCGAACTGGACATCAACACCACCCTGGTACTGGCAGATATTCCTGGGCTGATTGAAGGCGCCCATCAGGGAGTAGGGCTGGGCGATGCTTTCCTGCGCCACATACAACGTACCCGCGTCCTCATTCACCTTCTAGATGGATTATCTGAAGATCCATTGGCAGACTACTCGCAAATTAACACCGAACTGGCGCTGTTTGACGAAAAACTGGCTGAAAAACCTCAACTGGTGGCTTTGAACAAAATTGATTTACCCGAAGTTCAGGAACGCTGGCCTGAAATTCAAAAACAACTGCGAAACCATGGCGTAGAGCCTTATGCGATATCGGCACTGGCTCGAACCGGAGTAAAAGAACTGCTCTGGAAAGCCGCAGAAATGCTCCAGAAAGCGCCCAAAGTCGAGGAAATTCCCGCGCTCCCCGTTTACCGGCCGGGAGAAGACCCCCGCGCTTTTACCATCGAACGGGTACCTGGCGGCTGGCGCGTACATTCCAAAGCCCTGGAACGCGCTGCTTCCATGACCTACTGGGAATATGAAGCCCCCGTGCGCCGTTTCCAAAAACTGATTGAAACGTTGGGGGTTGAAGAAGCCTTGCGCAAGGCAGGCATCCAGGAAGGGGAATCCGTTTTTATTGGCGACTACGAACTGGAATGGCAGGACTGACCCTTTCGCGCGTGGGTGTTTTTGGGGGGACTTTTGACCCACCCCATATGGCTCATTTAGCACTGGCAGAAGAAGCCCTGCATCAACTCAATTTGAGTCAGGTGTTGTGGATGATTACCCCCAATCCTCCACACAAACGCGGGGTGGAGATTACCCCCTTTGTCCTTCGGCTGGAAATGTTAAAAGAAGCCCTGAAGGACTATGCCCGTTTTGAGATCAGCACGCTTGAAGCGGAACTCCCCCCTCCACAATACGCCGTGGAAACTGTGCGCCTGTTGAGGGAGAAATTGCCTGACAGCGAACTTTTTTATCTCATGGGCGAGGATTCTCTCAGAGATTTACCGCTCTGGCATCAGCCTGCAAAACTGGTCAGCCTTCTTGATGGCATTGGCGTCCTCAGACGTCCTGAAGTCGTCCTGGATTGGGAAATATTGGAAACTTCCCTTCCAGGGCTTCGGGAAAAAGTATTCTTTTTCAACGCTCCACTTTTGCAAATTGCTTCACACGAAATCCGGCAGCGGATCTCCTCCGGACAACCTTATCGTTACATGGTACCTGAAGGCGTCGCCAGAATCATCGAACAATATCACCTTTACCAGTTCCCAGGGAATTAACGCCAAACCATGGCTTGAAGCCATAATACACTGATGATCAACGTCAGGAAGGTGATCACCACCCCACTGCGGGTATATTCCCCAAAAGACAGATTCACCTGCCTGCGGCTAGCAATCTCCGCCACAATCAGATTGGCAACCGAGCCAAGCAAGGTTAAGTTGCCTGCCAGGGTAGAGGATGCGGCAAGAGTCAACCAACCGGCTACCGGCTGGGCAGAACCTGCCACAACCGGACGCAAGAGCATGACCGCCGGCACATTCGAGACCAGATTGCTCAAGACAACCGAGACCGAGGTGAGCCCTAAAACATTCAAATTACCCTGGAAATTCAATGCCTCAAACAGGCGTTGCGTAATCCCATTGGCTTCCAATGCACCGGTGAGGATGAAGAGTGCAGCAAAGAAAACCAGCAGGCTCCAATCAATTTCTGCCAGCACTTTATCCGGATCCACCCGACGGGTGAAAAAGAGCACGCACGCTGCCAGAAAAGCCGCCAGCGCCACAGGAACTCCCGCCAGAAAACCAACCAGCATTGCCAAAATGACCAGCAACGTTTTGGTCAGTTGAGGCCTGAGGATATTTAATTGGGAGGACTGCATATCCGGAAAACGTTTGTCGCGAAATTCCTGAGGATAAAAGAGCACCAGAACCACCCAAACCACCCCCAAACCCAACAAAGCCACCGGAGTCAATGCCCCCGCGAACTGCGCATAAGGAATGCCTGACGAAACGCCAATAATCATGTTTTGGGGATTCCCCGTTAATGTGGCAGTTGAGCCAATATTGGCGGCTGTAGCAAGGGCAATCAGGTAAGGGATAGGATTGCGACCGAGGCTCAACAACAAACTCAACACCAATGGGGTAAGCATTAAACAAATGGTATCGTTCAAGAAAAGGGCGCTGAGCACCCCGGCAAGCAAAATTTCTACCGCAAGAAACACCTTGGGTCCCCGCGTCAGACGGAACAACAGGTGAGCAGCAACGCGGAAAAAACCCGCCAGTTGCAGATGGGCGTTTACCACCATCATACTGAAAAGCAGAATCAGGGTATCAATATCCAGATAATCGCGAAGTTTCTCGAATGGGATCTGCCCAAAGGCTAACAAAAGCCCTACCCCAATGACGGTAAGGGTAGTACGGTTAACGGATAAGCGAGGCCATTTTCCCAATGCAATGCCAACATAGGTGACCAACACGATGACAAGGTTAATCCAGAAATTCATAACTCCCGATTATAAAACAACGACGCCGATGAACCAGCGTCGTTTTGAAAAATCATGCCTTCGAGATTTACTCACTGACCAACTTAAGGTTACCCACCCCTACATTAATATCTATACGCAGTTGGGGTCCTTCACCTTTTGTGCGATATTCCTGTCCCTGAATCGTCCATGTTCCTTCCGTAGAGACATTGGTTAAGCCACCTGAAAGGACAATTCGACAATTTGCATCGGCAGGGACGATGACGGTCATATTGCCCAATCCACTGTCAATCCAGACCCTGGCCTCCCGCTGAAGTTTTCCGCTGAAATCCAGCGTAAAATTGCCCGCTCCCCCCTTGAAGGTCATTTCTTCAAAATTGGCATTTGCCAGTTTTTTCAACGTAATATTGGATGCCCCGGTCTCGTAAGTAAAACTGCGCATCACCTCTGGGTTGGGCACATTGAAAACAACCCGTACCTTACTGGCACCATCGGAAATCCTGAGTCGAGTCAGAGGGACATCGGAAAAATCCAGGTTTCCATCATATGCGCCCGCCTCAAGGGCAAAGTCCATGGAACGCTTTCCCAGGGTTAATTCCCAGCGATTTACCAGATTCTGAACACCCCGGGTAAAATTTGCGCTTTTTACTCCCTGTTCAACCCGTACTTCACGCCCCTCTCGCTGGATTTCTGGCTCCCAACCCTCCACGTTATATTCAACCTTCCCTTCAACAAGATTGTCAGCGCCACCAGACAGGGTTAACTCTCCCGCTCCCATGCGAATCAGCAACTCAGCCGGTTCCTGATCTGGATAAGGTTCTTTAATCTCGTAGGTTTGTGGTGCAATCAATCTGACCTCAGGCAAAGGCAATTCAATGGTACAGGCAAGAGCAAGAAGCATCAGAAGTCCTAACCAGATGAGAAATGCGTACCTTTTCATCCTATCCTCCTCCCCTCACTTGTTGCAACATTCATTCCATAGCAGATGATGACGGTACAACAGGAACAGGCACAGGGTATTTTTGTGTCCCAAAGCGGGAGAGAATCACTGCGCCTAACCCTATCATGGTTACCACAAAGGGGATCATCCAGCCCACACAGGGGATTGCCCCCAACAGGTTCGCCATCAACGAGAGCACAAGGGTTCCAACCCCCGCACTCACAGGCCCACTCCATGAAGTGTGAAAGAGTTCGGCAATCTTCTCGCCTGTCAGCAGTCCTGTAGCAAGCCAGCCATAAATCCATGCCAGTCCCAACGCTAGAATGCCCAGCAAACTCAATGGCAGGAAAATAATGGTAATAGCCATCACCAGCAAAACCCCCAACCCCACCAGGAAAGTGAGAAACCCGACAACACCTGATTGAACAGGGGTGGATTGCATCGTCGTTCCTACCCGCTCTAAAGGCTGGAGCATGAACAAAGCAACCAGCACCGCAAGCGCCCCCAGGGCAAAGGCTTGAAACACCCGCCAGAAGATATTCATGAGGGTGTCGAAGATCCCAAACCGTGGCGTCACCGGCTGGACAGGGAAAGAGAAAGATGGAAAATCATTCTGAAACTGCCCCTTCACCACACTACCGGTGTCGCGGTTAAGATTGGCTCCGAGCGTCACAATGTCCCCCTCAACAACAGCATGGCTGCCCAGGGAGATTACCCCCCCCATCGCGCTGATATCCCCGGTGACCGTCCCGTCCACGAGTAGGGTCCCGCCAATCAATGCGACATCTCCGTTTACCACAGAACCCTTTTCCAGTACCGCAGAACCCCCAATAATCGAAAGGTCCTGATCCCAGGTTTCTCCTTCTCTCAGGATAAAACTTTGCCCAATCACGGCTCCGTTCCCGGAGAACACAGAAGTTGTTGACACACACCCTGAGAGGGCAAAGAGAAAGACAACCACCACCGCAAATCCAATCCATCTGAATTTAATGTTCATAAGAGCGCTCCTCCCCCTTTCTAAACGTTCGAGACAATACCACGAACCACAATACTATTAAACCCAACAGGGATAACAGGAACAACAGAGATACAAACAGATGCAATGGAATCGGCGTTAATTGCATCCATGCTGAGAGAATCCCACCTAAAGAAGAAGTTAAGCCTAAGAATTGATGGATGACTTCTACACTTAACTTGAGCCACTCTGCCATAGAAAATCTGGTGAGGAAGAATACAAGAACGCCAACCAGCACCCCGGAAGCCACTCCGGAAAAAATCCAGAAGACTCTCCAGGCTTGTTTTCGCTGTTCACGCTCTTTCCGCTCCACCAGACTGGATTTCCAGCGTTGGACAAATCCTGCTCGTGGGGCAGCCATGCTCTTTTCCTGCAAAGCGCCCCGGGCTTCAAACCATTTCTGTTGCAAAGCACGGCAGGATTCACACTGGCGCAGATGCTCTGTAAGCCTCTGTTGCTCCTCCGGTGAAAGATGTTCGTCAAAAATCCAGGTTTCAAACGGTTGATGTGGTTTCATTGGCTCTCCTTCCCACAAGAGGCTTTTCCATTTCAATCTGGTATCGTTCTGCCAATTCCCGCCTTGCACGAAACAAACGGCTTTTCACGGCACTCACGGTCAGTGAAAGGGTACGGGCAATTTCTTCCTCCGAGAAGTCATACCAGTACCGCAGAATAATGGCGGCACGATCCAGTGAAGAAAGTTTTTTCAGAAGTTGGTGAATTTGCTCCTGACTGTCTCTCTCGGCGATCACTCTGGCAGGGTCAGGCGCACCGTCGGGAATGTCTTCTTCGGGTAAAAGATCCAGATCCAGCAGAGGTATGCGGCGTTTACGTTGCTGGTCTATGCAGTAATGGGCGGCAATGGAGAGTAGCCAGGTAATGAACGGACGCTGAGGATCATATCGACGCAGAGCCTGATAAGCCCGCCAAAACGCTTCCTGCGCGGCGTCTTCCGCTTCCTGAGCGTTTCCCAACATGCGGTAACAGAGGTTATAAACCGGTCTTTGATACAACTCCACAAGATAGGCAAAAGCATCCTCATTGCCCTGAATGGCTTGTTGTATCCATTCTGTTTCCAGGTGGCTCACCAGTTACTCCTGTCTTTCTTTCTACTACCATATACGAATACTTCCAGGAGAAGTTGCAAGGGCTTTGCAACAGCCTTTCATTCTTTGCAAAAATCTTGCTTATCCTTTTCTCTCCCCATTATAATCAGCCCCATGAATCTCACCGTCTTAATTCCCGTTTACAACGAAATTCAAACCATTGCGGAGATTATTCGCCGCGTAAAGGCTGTACAACTGGCATCGGAAATTCTCATTGTGGACGATGGCTCCACCGATGGGACACGGGACTATCTGATAACTCTGAAAGATGATCCCATCGTTCGGGTCATTCTTCATGAGAGGAATCAGGGGAAGGGCGCCGCAGTTCGCACAGGCATTCAACAAGCCAGAGGAGACTGGATCATCATTCAGGATGCCGATCTGGAATATGACCCCCGCGATTACCCTGTTCTGCTTCAACCCGTAGAAGAGGGCATTGCCGATGTAGTATATGGCTCACGGTTTTTGGGCGGAGCCAGACGTCCCATTCTGTTCTGGAACATGGTGGCAAATAAAATTCTTACCTTTATCACCAATATCCTGTACAACAACATCCTCACCGACATGGAAACCGGGTACAAGTTGTTTCGTCGGGATATTGCCCTTCAAATTCCTTTACATGCCAGAGGGTTTGAATTCGAACCTGAATTCACCGCAAAACTACTTAAACGCAAGGTGAGGATTTATGAAGTCCCTATCCGATTCAACCCACGGGAGTACTCCGAAGGCAAAAAGATCAAGATGAAAGACGCCTTCATCGCTGTATGGACATTATTGAAGTACCGTTTTGTGGATTAATCAAAAAAACCCGCCCAATCACTGGGCGGGTTTCAAATCTCTTACCCTGAGTTGTAGAGTAGTATTTCCGTTATAGGTATTTTGCTCCAGGGTATACAGAACATCCACAAACCGCGGCATGTTCTGAATATGGTGTCCCTGACGAAACGCAATAGCATCCCAGACAATCCGCCCATCCACCAGAGAAAGTTTCAAATGTTCACCACGAGCACCAACACAGCGTGCATCTTTCACCTGAACCCCTCGAGAGACAAAAAAGGCTTCAGGATTGCCCTCCCCGGTAGGTTGCAGGCGCCGAAGATCCCATAAAACCTCAGGTTGAATCTCCGAAAGGGGGAGTTCCATATCCGCATGCAGCGAGGGGATTAAGTCGAGATTACCTAAAGTCTGCTCTGCAATGGAGGATAAACGTTCTTGAAGAACAGGGAGGTTTTCGTTTCTCACAGTAAACCCTGCCGCAGCTTGATGTCCACCATGTCGCTCCAGCAACTCTGCACATTGATCCAGCGCCCGGGTAATGTGAAATTCAGGGATAGAGCGACAGGATGCGCGTGTTTGACCGGCATCTTCTTCGCTTTGCCCCACAATGGCTGGGCGATAGTACAGTTCAACCAGCCTGGACGCGGCTAGCCCAACCACTCCGGGATTGAAAGCAGGATCAAATGCCATGATCAGATAATCGCTCTTACCCGCGCTGGCAATCTCAATGGCTCTCTCCTGTACTTCCTGGGTCAAACGCTGGCGCTCACGATTCTGTGCGTCCAGTTGCTGAGCCAGAATCCCTGCCTGGAAAAGATCTCTTGCCAGCAACAATTCAACGGCTGCCTTTGCCGACTCTACCCTGCCAGCAGCGTTCAAACGCGGTCCAAGGATGAAACCAATATGACTTGACTCAATAGAAGGAAGTTTGAGACCAGCAACCCGTGCCAGCGCCAGGATACCCTCACGATTGGATTGTTTGAGAATCTCCAGTCCCTTTCGCACCAGAGAACGGTTTTCACCTGTCAAAGGAACCACATCCGCCACCGTGCCAAGAGCAACCAAATCCAACCAGTTGTGAGCGGATACGCCAACAAGAGGACGACGCAACAACAAGGCTTCAGCAATTTTGAACGCCAGTCCTACACCGGAAAGATGTTCATACGGATAAACATTTCCCGCCTGTTTCGGACAAATCACCCCCACGGCTTCTGGAAGTTCGCTACCCGGCTGGTGATGATCACTAATGATGATATCCATGCCCTGTTGGGCAGCCAGCCTGGCTTCGCCCGGCGAACGGATACCACAATCCACCGTAAGCAGGACATCCACCCCGCGTTCGTGCAATTCCCGAACCGCGTCGGCGTTTAAGCCGTAGCCCTCATCAAAACGATTGGGAATGTACCACTGGACATCTGCACCATAGGCTTGCAGGACTTCCACCATCAGGGTAGTAGCCGTTACCCCATCCACGTCATAATCGCCATAAATAGCAATTTTCTCGCGGTGATCCACCGCATACAGCAAGCGATCGACCACCTCGGTCATTCCCGAGAGCAAAAAGGGCGAGTACCCAGGGAGATCTGCCTGAAGGTAATGCTCGGCTTCAATTTTCGAAGTAATTCCGCGGTTATACAACAATTGCCGCGTTACGGGAGAATAATCTTTGAGTTCCTCAACCAGGTAGGAAGGCACAACCGGGGCAATTTTCCAGCGTTTTTCCTGAACAGGTTCCATGAGCCCTCACTCCACATAAATACGCGGCAGACGATTTGCCAACCCACAAACGACCTCGTAGTGAATGGTGCCCCATTCATGAGCACGTTCTTCAGCAGTAATTTCGTCATTGCCTTGCTGACCGATCAGCACCACCTCATCGCCCATCTGTGCCTCGGGAACCTGATCAAGGTTGACCATGCACTGATCCATACATACACTACCCACAACCGGCACCCTTCTCCCGCGTACTAAAACCATGTTCCCCATTTGACGGCGAAAACCATCGGCATACCCCACGGCACATACCCCAATCCGTTCCTCAGACTTGGTACGGTAGCGGTAGTTATAACTGATTCCATGATTGGGCGGGAAGATCTTTACAGAAGTCAAGCGTGTTTTCCAGGTTAGTGCAGGCCGAAAACCTTCGGGTAAAGGCGCATGGGCAGAAGGATTAAGCCCATAGATGGCTATTCCTGTACGAACGAGGTTATAGCGGGCTCGAGGGAAATACAACGCCCCAGCCGAGTTTGCCGCATGCACCCAGGCAGGACGCAACCCCGCAGATTCTAACCCGGAAAGCAATTTGTCGAAACGGTCCAACTGCCAGTGAGTCGTAGGCTTTTGCGGATCATCGGCTTCGGCAAGATGGGTAAAAGCTCCTTCTACCTGCAACCCCTCCAGAGTATGGAGCCAGCGCATCCATTCCACCCCTTCCTCCGGCGAGGCTCCCAATCTTCCCATGCCAGTATCAAATTTTGCATGGACGTAGAGAGGCTTGCCCACTGCTTTTGCCTGAGCCGCGTAGGCTTGCGCAACCTGGGAATCGTAGACAGCAAGGCGCACCCCTGCCTGTGCCGCTTCCCCGGCACGTTCAGGAGGAGTGTAGCCCAGCACAATTGGATGAGCGCGAATCCCTGCGCGATGGAGTTCCAGAGCCTCGTCAATGCGAGCAACCCCTAACCATTGAACACCCGCCTGAACTGCAGCACGGCTGGCTTCTATTAAGCCATGTCCATAGGCATTGGCTTTGACCACTGCCATCACAGGCACACCAGCGATTTCTTGTAACAGACGAATATTTTTACGGATGACACTGAGATCAATTTCAAGCCACGTTGTAAGATCTGCATGATCCATGGCGTGTAGTATACCAGAATTTATCAGGTCTTCGGCGCAGGTACGGTATAATTGTCGCGTTATGAGACATTTCGAATTTGAGTTGATTGCCACAGATGGAAATGCACGCGCGGGGGTTTTCCACACACCCCATGGAGACCTGCTCACCCCTATTTTTGCCCCGGTGGGGACACAGGCTACTGTAAAAGCCGTAACCCCCGCTCAACTGGAAGAACTGGATGCCTCGCTCGTCCTGGCAAACACGTACCATCTGTACTTACGCCCAGGGGCGGATCTGGTAGCCGAGATGGGTGGATTACACCGTTTCATGCAATGGCATCGCCCCATGTTGACCGATTCAGGTGGCTTTCAGGTATTTTCTCTTTCGGCTATGCGAAAAATTGACGAAGATGGGGTTACCTTCAAAAGCCATATTGATGGCTCACTTCACCGCTTCACCCCTGAAAAGTCCATCCAGATTCAGGAACAGTTAGGCGCGGACATCATCATGGCATTCGACGAGTGTGCCCCACCTTACGACCGCGCATATAACGAACGGGCACTTGAACGCACCCACGCCTGGGCAGAACGCTGCTTGAAAGCCAAAAGCCGCCCCGACCAAGCCTTATTTGGCATTGTCCAGGGTGGGGTTTTTCCAGATTTGCGAGAGCGTTCGGCAAATTTTATCGCCTCTTTGCTCTGTTGCAATCATGGTTGAAATGTGGTAAACATACGGTATGACCACACGAGAAAGCAGATACGTCCGAGTGGCGAGGATCGCCTACCGGCTTGCCAAACAAGCATTACCGATGTATTCACATGCCAAGAGTCCCCATCACTTCACGTTGCCGCAGTTGGGGGCCTGTGTTTTGTTGATGTTCTACCTGAATCTCAGCTATCGCGACATGGAAGAATGGCTGCTGGCAAGCGATGCGGTTGGTAAGGAGCTGGAATTACCGCGTGTTCCCGATCATACGACCCTGCAACGTACCTACGCCAAGATACGCAAAGCGGATTGGATGCGCATGAACGAGACCTTGCTCGAGGAAATCGGACGGCCTGAAGAAGAAGGGGTGGCTGCCGATAGTACCGGCTTCTCACCCGGCCCGGCCAGTTCTTACTACCAAAGCCGTTCGGGAAAAGCCTATCGCCACTGGGCGAAGGGCGTTTATGCCGTTGGAATTGTCTCGCAATTCATCCTTGCGATGCAATCCGGCTGGGGTCCAGGTAGCGATGCCCCTTATCTGGGCTATCTGCGCCGCAAAGCCAGGCGGTTTGCCAAACGTCGGGCTTGGGTCTTGCTGGCCGATTCAGGGTTCGATGGTCGGACTGTCCGGCCTCAAGACTTGATTCCACCCGTTCGGCGAGGTGGAAATTTGCTGGCCCCTGAACGACGAGCAAGAAGCGAGCTTGTCTCTGCGGCTCGCCTGGATGGTCTCTATGGTCAACGCTGGAAGACCGAAACCGTGAATTCGGTCATCAAGCGCAAATTCGGGCAAGCCATCCGCTCGCGGAAACGCAGCCTGCAAAACCGAGAACCGATTATCAAAGGACTGGTCTACAACATACACCGCTAGGTGTATCTCTTCCTAACCTATCTTTGCAACAGAGCATCGCCTCTTTGAATTTCCCCGGACATGCCATTGGTGGGCTTTCTGTGGGAGAAACCAAAGCCGAGATGCACGCCATGCTGGAGATTGTCAACGGAATCTTACCGGCAAACAAACCCCGCTACTTAATGGGCGTAGGCTCTCCCGAAGACCTGGTAGAAGGGATTGCACGTGGCGTGGATATCTTCGATTGCGTATTACCCACCCGGTTGGCGCGTCACTCGGCGGCAATGACCTTTACCGGGCGATTGAACCTGATGAATGCCGGGTTTGCCCGAGACCCTCGTCCCATTGATGAAACCTGCACTTGTTACACCTGTCGTACTTTCAGCCGGGCTTATCTCAGACACCTCATCGTTGCCAGAGAGATGCTGGCATCCACCCTGATCTCCATTCACAACATTCATACCCTGCTTACCCTGGTACGGCGAGCGCGGCAAGCCATTCTGGAAAAACGCTTCAACGAATTCCGGGAGGAATTTCTCTCCCATTATCAACCCCGTGGGAAACATGCACACCCCCTTGACGAAAGGAAAACACCATGACCCTTTTGGAAGCCATCATCCTGGGAATTGTGCAGGGCTTGACCGAATTTTTGCCGATTTCCAGTTCCGCTCACCTGGTGATCGTTCCTGCCCTTTTTGGATGGAAACTCGACCCTCAAATTGTCTTTCCTTTTGATGTCATTATTCAGGTTGGTACACTGGTAGCAGTCATCGCTTACTTTTGGCAAGACCTATGGAAAATCCTCATAGCATGGATGCGCGGGATTCAACACCGTAATCTATTTGAAACACCGGATGCCCGCCTGGGCTGGTACATTTTGCTGGCAACTCTGCCTGCCAGCATTGCCGGGGTATTTCTTAAGTCGGCGGTAGAAGCGGCATTTCACAGCCTCACCACAACCGCATCCTTCCTGTTGGGAACTGCAGTATTACTGTTTCTGGCTGAAATGCTGGGCAAGCGCACCCGTTCGCTCTCGCAAATGAATGCCCTGGACGCGATTGTCTCCGGCTTCTTTCAAGCCCTTGCCATTTTTCCGGGGATTTCCCGCTCCGGATCAACCATCACCGGGGGACTGCTGCGCGGGTTGGATCGTCCCTCGGCGGCTCGTTTTTCTTTTCTGATGTCCATTCCCATTATGCTGGCAGCCGGCGCTATGGAAGGATTGAACCTGATTCGCGAGCCAGGACTGTGGGAGTTTCTTCCCCAACTCTCAGCCGGCTTCATCACCGCGGCAATTGTTGGGTATGCCTCAATTCACTGGTTACTGGGATATTTACAGCGACACAGTTTGAGAAGTTTTGCCCTGTATTGTCTTGTTGTGGGTGCAGGAATCCTTGCCTGGCAAATCCTTTTATAAATTTCAACCATGCAACTTTCTAAACCCTGGCTGAAACTCCTAAGCGTGTTGGGGATATTCCTGATTGGTTGTGTATCTCAGCCTGTATCCCAATCTGTCCCTACCCCGGCATGGTTATACGTTCAGGTTCCCGATTCTTTGCTTTCCCTCTCTGATGATTTTCAAGCCTGTACTCCGTCAAGAGGTGGGCTAGCCTTGCTTTCTCCTCTTGAACCAGGTACTCCGCAAATTACTTTGAAGTGGGGAGAAATTCAATCCAGCAATTCCCATGCCTATGAAATAGGAGAGGAACATCTGTTGTTCATCGTGCACCCCGATAACCTTATTGCCCAGGTTCGCTTCGAGGATATCCAGAAAGCCTACACCGGTAAACTTTCTTCCTTCAACTGGCAGAATTTGGGAGGTAGCAATCTGCCCCTCACCCTGACAAGTTATGCCCCTGAAAGCGAAGTAACACCTCTTCTTCTCCAACTCCTGGGGATTTCAGAGGCAGATTTGCCACGGGAACTGGTTCTCGTTCCATCCCCACAGGCAATGCGCACTTTCATTGCAAACACACCCGGTGGATTAGGAATACTTCCCAGCCGTTGGGTGGATGATTCGGTGCGTGTTCTACCCCTTGAAGGGTTAAACAAGCCTCAAACTTTCCCCATTCTTGCTCTCAGCACCGATGAGCCGCAGGGACACGCCTACGAGTGGTTAAGTTGTCTACAAAACCGTCTGGCTGAGTTACCATGAAGCCAATGGAGAAACCAACCATCACTATACGTCTGCGAGATCAGAAATACACGATTCAGGGAGCTTCAACTGTTCGAGAAGCCCTGGAGATTCTGCAAATTCCACCTGAACTTTTCCTGGTTGTCAGGAACGGCGAACTGCTGGATGGGGAGACACCCCTTAACGATGGAGACTTTCTCCAATTAGTGGGAGCAATTTCAGGGGGTTCCGCCAAGTAAACGGTGGTTTAACTCCCGTACATCTTCACTGTAGCGCTGTACCTCTTTGCGCAGTTTTTGAGGATCATCGCCATAACGCATCCGCTGGGCTAAAAATTCGTACTCTTCAGTGCCATCCAATGGCAGTGTCACATCTCTGGCATTTCCTCTCACCATTCTCAATGAGTCAATGCACCAGCGCAAAAACGTATGGGCTTTGCGCAAACGGGTATATTCTTCTTCCGAGATAACACCGACCTTTCTCAATGCTACCATGGCATCCCGCGTGTTGGTCTGACGCACTTCAAGATACTGCGCCCCATAGCGCATTTGTAACCCCTGCACCAGATATTCAATGTCCACCAATCCGCCCTGACTGTATTTCAGGTTAAAAGTTCCCCCTTTTACCAGATGGCGAATCTGGCGCTCACGCATAGCGCGCATGGCAGTGACATCAAAACCTTCTCCCCGATAAATGAACTCATCCCGCATCCGGCAAATCGTTTCGCCCAAACGTTCATCCCCCGCTACAGGACGCATCTTGACCAGTGCCTGACGCTCGTACGCCCAGGCTGGTCCGGAGGGTGAAAAATACCGCCGAAAAGCATCCAGAGAAACCGCCAGATTTCCCGCTTTGCCGTAAGGTCGAAGACGTAAATCCACCTCAAAAATCCCCTCGCGGCGACTGCGCATGGCTTTGACAAAATACTCAACCAGTTTCTCGTAAAACTCAGCCGAAGAAATGACCTTTGGACCGGTTGTCTGCCCATTTCCTTCATAGACAAACATTAACTCAATATCCGAAGCAAACCCCAATTCTCTACCGCCAAACTTCCCCAAGCCTAAAACGCTCATCTGACAAATCCTGCCATCGTCGAGCAAAGGAGTTCCATAGACACTGCGTAAATCTTCATGGCAAAGATGAAAAGTCACGTTGGTGACCACTTCCGCAAGATCGGTCAATTCGCTGGCAAAGTCCCAAAATTCCTTCGTATGCCCGAGGATGTGGCGCATGTCAATCCGAAACATTTCACGGTCCCGCCAGGCATTCAAAGCCTCAATCCAGGGGGCGTTTTCATCGGGTGCCTGAGCGCCATGATGAAGTTCATCCAGAATCCCCCCAATCTCTTCCTGCAATTTTTCACGAGACTTCACCGACCCCAGAGCCTGAACATCGGTAACCACAGGGAACAGATTGGTATATTGAATTCGCAGGAAATCTTCCCAGAGAAAGTCACTCACACCCAGCACCTGAGCCAGCGCTTGAAGCACTTCAGGGCGTTCCACCGAAGCAACTTCATCCGTCCAGTTAGGTCGCCTCAACAACTGATCCATGAAGTCGCGGAAATGCAGCAGCGCATTTTCCGGGTTGGGAGAAAATGGGAGCAAATGGGTAAAATGCTTAATCAGCACGGTTGCAGTGCGAAGTTCACGCAGTTTCTCTTCGCTGGTAATTTTGTTGCCGTTCAAATCTGTCACGTAGAGCACATCGCGCACGCGTTGATTCACCGTCTCGATGCGTACACGGTCAATATAGATCCCGGTAATTGCCAGCGCATTGGTCAGTTCATACAAAAAACCTACCGTGTCCTGAGACTGAATATGCAAAAGCGTAAGATGCTCACTGGAATCATTGTCCACTACTATTTCCAG
The DNA here is from genome assembly GCF_000199675.1 of Anaerolinea thermophila UNI-1. Taxonomy (GTDB): domain Bacteria; phylum Chloroflexota; class Anaerolineae; order Anaerolineales; family Anaerolineaceae; genus Anaerolinea; species Anaerolinea thermophila. Next base: position 1,467,173 of record NC_014960.1, on the reverse strand, counting down.
AGGATACAGTGGTGGGGCTTGTACAAGCGATTCAGGTTTTCGAACACACTTTGCAACCCTTTGCGTCAAATCCCCCATTACCTCACGCCTCTCTCCGGAGCGCATTTGAATTAAGCAGGTGGTCAAATCTGCTGAAAATTCATCCCACGCCGAAGAATCTACTTTATGGTAGTCTACAGGTTGAACAATAAAAACATCAACAATTTTTCGCCGCGGGTCGCGCGCAGACGGCATTACAGCGCTATTTTTCAGGGCTTCATAAGTGAACGCATCGCCACTGAGAATGTTCCACCCATGAACGAATAACAACCCCGTAATAATCGAAAACAATCCAGGGACATCCAGTGCCACAATGGTAACCTGCCATAGATTGCCCTCTAACGGATGGGCTTCTACACGACAGGGGATTTTCTCGTTCAGCAACCGCGCCAATCGAGCATGCTGAGCAATTTGCGCTTCAGTATACGTTTCGCGATAAGAAACCGTCATGCGATTGAGATGCTGAGTTACCTCTCCCTGTTCTCCATTGTTTTCCGCTTGCGCAGAATTTACAGGTGAATTTGCGCTCATATGTCCATTCCCCACATATTTCAAAAAAACGGCACGGATGGCTTTACGGTGTTGCTCATAACGATCCAGAAAGACCTGTTCAGGGTTTTTTCCATCATATCCCAAACGTCGCGCCAGTTTGCGCAAAGCCTCAGGATGATTGGGCAAACTATGGGTTTGGCGGTAATGCATCATTTGCAAGTAATGCTCCACCGTTCTCAGGAAAATATAGCCTTCAGAGAGAATACGATACTCATCCGGATCAATCAAGGCAAGAGCCGCCAAACGCACCAAACCCTCGAGGGTATTCCCGGTCAAAATCTCCGGCTCATCAGGGCCATAGGCAAGTTGAAGGAACTGCAAGGTGAATTCCACATCTCTAACCGAACCTTCTCCCAGTTTGACCTCGCCCCATAACTGATCTTTTTGTTTCAATACCGCTTCTGTGCGCTGTTTCATGGCAAAAACACTTGCGCGCACTTCGTCCACCCCATGGGAGAAAATTGTCTGATGAATTCCATCAATGAATTTTTGTTTTACCTGAGGAGAACCACTGATGACACGGGCTTTCAAAAGAGCCTGCTTTTCCCATGGGCGAGCATGATTTTTCAAGTATGAGAGATAGCCATCAATTGTTGAAACGAGCGGACCAACCCTTCCCCATGGACGCAACCGCATATCGACACGATAGAGGAATCCCTCTTCAGTGACTCGCGAAAGGACATCAATCAGGCGCTCCCCTACGTGCTGAAGCCTTTCCAGGTCTCCTGAATCGGTTAGAAACAGCAAGTCAATGTCCGAAGAATAATTCAATTCACCCCCGCCCAATTTGCCCAGGGCAATCACCGTCAACGCTTCAGGGGGTACATTCAAGTTCTCACAGATAAGATGCAGAGAAAGTCGAATCAAAGCATCCGCAAGCGCGCTCAATTGACGGGTTACCGCAGGAAGATCGTATAAATCCAGCAGGTCACAAATTCCGATACGCAACAATTCAGCCGACTGATAACGGCGTAAGTCATTCATCCATTGGAGAGACTCTTCTTTGTTTTCTTTAAGCCATGCAAAGGCTTCAGAATAAAATTGTTCAACCGACTTGGGGCGCGCCATCCGCCGATAGGAAGGTAAACGAAAAATGAGGTCAGGGTTGCGAAGCAAAATCTCCGATAGAAATTGGCTTCGCGAGAAAAGGACCGTCAGAATTTCAATAACCCGGAGATTTTGGGAGAGATAAAACCATAACCTTTCCGAACGTGGTTGCGATGTCAGGCGCTCAAAGTATGTCAGAATCCTTTCGATGTCGTCCTGTTCCTCTATCACCGTCATCAAATGGGAAAGGACCGACTCTTCAATCGCATACTGTTTGAGGAATTCTAAAATGTGGAGAAAGGAAACTTGTGCAGGGCTTGAAAGAACAAATTCATCGGCTCCAACCCGCGAGGAAGGCTTTTCCAGCATAGGACGTATCATAATCCTCATTATACCCGAGGCAAAATTACCCCTTCGGGTAGTCTTTTCTTTCATGAGCGTGAATACAATCAAGCCATCAATTGCTTGACTCTGATGGAGGTTCTCATGACTACCGTTGCTGATGTAATGAAGTTGAAAGAGAAAGTGCAAATGGTTGATTTGCGCTTCACCGACATGCCTGGCACATGGCAACATTTCTCAATCCCTGCCGTCCAGATGGAAGAGTCACTTTTTGAAGAGGGAATTGGTTTCGATGGGTCGTCCATTCGTGGCTTCAAAGAGATTCACGAATCCGACATGCTCTTGATTCCAGACCCTTCTACGGCTTTCATTGACCCTGTGCTGGAAGTGCCTACGCTGGTCATCATCTGCGATGTGTATGATCCCATCACCCGCCAGCCTTACACCCGCGACCCCCGGCATATTGCCAAAAAAGCCGAGGCGTATCTGAAACAAACGGGAATTGCTACCACCAGTTATTGGGGGCCCGAAGCAGAATTTTTCCTGTTTAACGACGTGCGATACGGCGGAGGTACGAATTCCTCTTTCTACCACATCGATTCGGTAGAGGGCTGGTGGAAATCCGGTGAAGACCTCAAGCCCAATCTTGGCGCACAAATTCCACCCAAGCGTGGATATTTCCCCGTTCCTCCCGCCGACACCCAGCAGGATATTCGCTCAAAAATTGTGCTGGCGTTAATGTCCGCGGGCATCACCGTAGAAGTTCACCATCATGAGGTTGCTACAGCCGGGCAGGCAGAAATCGATATGCGCTTCGATACGCTTTTGCGCATGGCGGACAACGTGATGGTTTACAAATACATTGTGAAAAATGTTGCGCGTCAGAACGGCTTAACTGCAACCTTTATGCCTAAACCGCTTTTTGGCGATAACGGTTCAGGGATGCATGTTCATCAGTCTCTGTGGAACGGTTCAACTAACATTTTCTACGATCCTTCTGGATACGCTTCTCTTTCCGACCTGGCAAAGTACTACATCGGTGGATTGCTCAAGCATGCGCCTGCTCTGCTGGCTATCGTTGCGCCAACCACCAACTCATACCGGCGACTTGTTCCCGGCTTTGAGGCGCCGGTCAATCTGGCATATTCGCAACGCAATCGCTCTGCTATCTGCCGCATACCGGTATACAGCAAAAGCCCCAAAGCCAAACGTATCGAGTTCCGCGCGCCCGATCCCTCCGCGAACCCATACCTCACTTTTGCGGCTCTGCTCATGGCGGGTTTGGATGGCATCCAGAATCGTATCGACCCTGGTGAGCCTGCTGACAAAGACCTGTACGAACTTCCCCCAGAGGAAGCCAAACTCATTAAACAGGTTCCTGGTTCGCTGGACGCAGTGCTGAAAGCCCTGGAAGAAGACCATGAGTTCCTGTTGCGCGGCGATGTGTTCACTACGGATTTCCTTGAGGCATATATTGCTTACAAGTACGAGAACGAGGTTGATCCTGTGCGCATGCGACCGCATCCTTACGAATTCACCCTGTACTACGACGCGTAAAGTTCCAGCGCAAGGCATGGTTTCTCAAAGGGCTGTCCTCAAGGCTGGACAGCCCTTTTTTGACGGGCTTTGAAAGAGCAACGCTTCTAAATCTTTGATGTTATGATTAAAGAGATGAGTGAAAGAAAAGGACAACTTTATGTGGTGGCAACGCCCATTGGCAATCCCAAAGATATTACATTAAGGGCAGTAGAAGTATTGCAGAACGTCCAAGCCATTATCTGCGAGGAACACCGTATTGGCAGTACTTTGTTGAAAAAATTGGGCATTCAGAAGGAAATCATCGTGCTTAACGAACACAACGAAGCCGAGAAAGCCCCTGATGTAGCCCGCCGTATTCTGATGGGCGAATCCATGGCATTAATTTCCGACTGCGGTACCCCCGTGTTTGCCGACCCCGGTGCCAGCCTGATTGCTCATCTAGCCGAATGGGAAGTGCCCGTTACCCCAATTCCCGGACCGTCTTCACTAATGGCGGCACTCTCTGTGCTTGATTTTCGCCTGGAGCGCTTTCACTATGCCGGCTTTCTTCCCCGGGACAAAACCGAACGACGGAATACCCTACGTGGGTTGCGCAACCTGCGAGTCCCTATTGTAGTGATGGACACCCCCTACCGTCTTATGCAGGTACTGGATGATGTGGCTTCAGTTTTCGGAGGCAATGCACGTATCACTCTATGCCTGGATTTGACCCTTCCAGGGGAAACTATTTTCAGAGGCAAAATAGATGAAGTACAACACAAGATTAAAGAGAAGAAAAGCGAATTTATCCTGATTATTCACTAGGCTGAGACATCAAGCCTCGAGGTACTGCTAAGATCATCTTGTCAACGATTCTTCCAGAGGTGTCCTGATGAAACACTCCCGGTTTTTTCGTTTTTCGCTGTTTGCCCTGATTTACTTCGCCGAGGGAGCCATTCTGAGTTACTTCACTGCCCTCAACGGCATTTATCTACTGTCCTTTGATGTCAGTATGACTCAGATTGGGTTGATTGGTTCGATTGCACTCCTCCCCTTCGTATTGAAAATTTTTCTGGGGTTAATCAGCGATCGTTTCAATCTCTTTCATCTCGGACACCGTAAGCCCTATATCCTGATCGGTTTAATCGTTCAATTCGTTTGCTTGCTGGTTGTTCCTCATATCCATCCGGGACAGCAATTTGCCTTATTTGCCTTTCTGGCATTTCTTCTTATGTCAGGGCAAGCCCTGTATGACACCAGCACAGATGGACTGGCACTGGATACCACAGCACCCGAAGAAGAAGGCACTGTACAGGGCATTATGGTGGGAGGTCGAGCGCTGGGCGTGGTGCTGATTTCCAGCATCATCGGTTGGGTAGCGCAAAATGCCTCATGGATGTGGATGTTCTATCTGCTTGCGCTTCTCACCCTTATTCCTCTTCCCCTTGTGCTCTCACTTCGAGAATCTGAACGTACCGCTCAGCAACGCTTTACCTGGCAGGGATTTTCTGCCTTTAAGTCCAGAGAGGTAATTGCACTGGGAATTCTCGGTGCGCTCTACTCCATGATCATCAACGCCGCAAACCAGATTGTCAATCCTTTCCTTCAGCAGACCTTTCAAATTAGTGTCAGTTTTGCGGGGTTCACCACTACCATCTGGGGCATTGGAGTCATCCTTGGAGGATTACTGGGCGGACTTTTGACAGACCGGTTAGGGCAATCCCGTTCGGTAATAGCGGCTGTACTTCTTTCTCTTACCAGTATTTTCGGATTGAGCCTGACCCCTAATGCTTTCGTGGCTCTCTTCCTTGTGATGGTTTTCGGGTTTGCTTTTGGCTATTATGAGACGGTTTACTTTGCCACCTCCATGAGAGTAACAGACCCACGCATTGCAGCAACCATGTTTGCCATCCTGATGGGAATTGCCAATCTTGGTACAGGAATCGGTCTGGCATTATCTGGCTCTCTTTCAGACTGGATTGGCTTCCGCAATACCTTCATCGTCTTTGCATTGCTTAACTTACTGGCGTTCCCACTTCTTCCATGGGTATTTCCCGGTCGAGTAATGCAAAAAGTCAAAACCCCATAATTCCTGGAAATGAGGTCCACAATGAATCCGCCAGACATCACCACCGTGGTCTTCGATTGGGGAAATACCCTGATGAGGGTAGATCCGCGCTTCTCTGGTCCAATGATGCTGTGGGATGAAGTTTCAACAATGCCCGGAGCAGAAGAGGTTTTGTTCTCTTTGCAGAAAAAGTTTCGATTGGTGGTAGGAACCAACGCAGCCGACTCTAACGCTTATCAGGTAGGGAAAGCCCTGGAGAGAGTCAATATCAAAAAGCCTTTCCACGCTATTTTTACCGCCCGGGAATTAGGAGCACGCAAGCCAGATTTAAAATTCTTCCGTCAAATGGAAAGCGTTCTGGGAATGCGCCCCGAGCAAATGGTCATGGTGGGAGACAAGTTTTCGGAAGACGTTCTGGGAGCCAAACGTGCCGGTTGGAGAGCCATCTGGTACAACCCGGATGGAGAGTCCGCTCCGGGGTTGCTCCCATTGCAGGATGGGGACATTCAGCATTTGAGTTATCTGCCGGACAGCCTCTTCTCCCTGGACCTCCCGGATGTAGCTTTGTGCCAATCCTGGATGGCTGAGTTTGGATTGCCGGTTTCTTTACAAATGCATGTTCAGATGGTTGCTGCAATTTCTTATCAGTTGGCTGTCTGGCTACGAAAAGCGGGACAAAAAGTTAATCCTTTGCTGGTACACCGCAGTGGACTGCTCCATGACCTGGCAAAGATGCAAACCCTGGGGAAAGAAAACCCCTCTTCCATGGGGCATGCCGAATTGGGTGCCAGGCTGATGGAAGATCAGGGATACCCTCAAATTGCCCGGGTAATCCGCACCCATGCGTTGCACAGTCTGAATGAATTAGAAACATGGGAACAGAAACTGGTATATTTTGCCGATAAACTGGTAGAAGGAAGTCGGCTTGTAGCCTTAGAAGAACGTATTAAGGCCCTTAAGCAGCGTTATCCTCACGAGGCAGAACGTATTGCTGTCTTTGAATCCGGATTATTCAGGCTTCAAGATGAGATATTAGGGCATGTCGGTATAGACAACGAAGAAGAGTGTCTCTCTATGCTCAAAGCCTCTCTGACCTCTAAACCGGCATAAAATCAATTCACTTTGCTCTCATATTTCTCTGGTAAAATCCGCAGTATGCGTAACCGCAACTCGTTTCTTTTCATCCGCTGGATTTCGATTGCGCTCATTTTCCTTTCCGCCATTCTTACCGTGACTCAACTGGTACGATACAGCCGCATCCGGGCTACTTTTTTGCCTGGTCAAACGATTGCTGGTGTTCCAGTAGGCGGGCTTACCCCACAACAGGCGGCAGAACGTCTATTAACGGTATATACAGCCACACCAGTAGAAGTTCGTTACCGTGACTCTGTCTTCCAAATTAAACCCTCTACAGTAGACTTTCGCCTGAACCTGGAAGCCATGATGACCGCCGCTGATTTGGAACGGCTCCAACAGCCCTTCTGGCCCGGCTTTTGGGAATTTCTCTGGAATCGCTTACCCACCCCCAAACCCGTTCCATTAATTGCCACATTCTCGGAAGAACGTTTGAGAGCCTTTTTGCAGGAAGAGATTGTAGCACGCTATGACGAACCCCCCAAGCCTGCCATGCCTTTGCCGGGATCGGTCTCTTTCCAGCCCGGACAGGCAGGCACCTCGCTGGATGTAGAGCGCGCAGTGGTGCTGATCGGTGATGCTTTGCGCTCTCCCACCTCACGGCAGGTCAATCTCTCTTTTAACCGAGTAAACGCCCCACGCCCTTCGGTAGATAATCTCAAGATACTGCTTCAGCAAATTGTAGAACTTTCTGGCTTCAAGGGCACCCTGGAGATGTACGTGAATGACCTGCAAAGCGGTGAAGAAATCCATTTTGCCTATAGTGAGGGCAAATTAGTTCAACCCAATATTGCGTTCTCTGCTGCCAGCACGATTAAAATTCCCATCATGGTCTCAGCCATGATACGCTCGCCAGAACCAGTGCCAGATGACATTGCCGAGCAGATTTCGCTGATGATTGAGTACTCTGAAAACGGTCCTGCTGATCGACTGATGGAGATGCTCCTCGATCGCAACACCGGTCCGCTTATGGTTACCGCCGATATGCAAACACTGGGACTGGAAAACACGTTCCTGGCCGGGTATTTCTACCCGGGCGCCCCACTTCTGCAACGCTTTACGACCCCGGCAAACCAGCGGACCGACGTTTCTACCGACCCTGATCTCTATAATCAGACCACAGCATCGGATATTGGTTCACTGCTTGAAGACATTTACATGTGTGCTGAAAAAAACGGAGGGACTTTTGCTGCGTTGTTCCCTAATCAACTGACGCAAACCAAATGCAAGCAAATGGTGGCGTATCTCTTGAAGAATCGTAACGGAGTACTTCTGGAAGCCGGTATTCCGGAAGGTACCCAAATCGCCCATAAACACGGTTGGACCATCGAAACCGACAATCTGATGCATTCGGTTTCCGATGCCGGCATCGTGTACACCCCCGGAGGTAACTTTATTATCACCATTTACATGTACGATCCGGTACAATTGCTCTGGGAGCCTGCCAATCGTGTAGTTGCCGATCTTGCCAGAGCCATATACAATTACTTCAACCTGCCAACTTCATAAAAAACACTTGGAGAAATTCCGCATTCAATCCTGAATTGCAGAATGGAATCGCCCATGAACCAAACAAATTCTTCTCAACACTGGCTGGATCGTCCGATCTTTTCCCCTACCACTCCAATTCGAGTAGAAACCATTCTGGTAACTTTGATCTTAATCCTGACCATCCTCAGCCGTTTTGTAATGCTGGGCGAACGGGTCATGAGTCACGACGAAGTCAACCATGTCTGGCCCTCACATGATTTGTTCATGGGGCGTGGCTATGCGCACAACCCGGTTACCCACGGGCCCTTCCAGTTTCACATTGTGGCTTTGACGTACTTCCTGTTTGGCGATAACGACTTCACCTCTCGCGTGCCGGCTGCCCTGTTCAGCACCGCCGCAGTAGCATTCGTGCTGTTCGGATATCGTCGTTACCTGGGCAGGACAGGGGCGCTTATCGCTGGACTTCTTTTCCTGATCTCTCCGTACATGATGTTCTACGGACGCTACACCCGGAACGAGGGGTTTATCGAATTGTACGGGGTAGTCATGCTCTTCGCTGTACTCCGGCATATGGAAAAAGGAGATAAACTTTCCCTTTACCTGTTAACCGCCAGCATTGTAATGCACTTCATCACCAAAGAAACGGCTTATATTTACCTTGCCCAATTGCTGGTGTTTCTGCTCCTCCTTTTCCTGGCTGAAATTTTCCGCGCCGAAGGGGAGCACTTGCGTCGTTCGACAACCATTCTTGCTTTGTTTGGGCTGGCTCTACTCCTGATTTTCCTTGCCATTGGTTATGGCGTAGCCACTGCGAAACCCGCATCGGCAAGTGCCCCGGGACCTGCACCAGCCAGCGCCCGAGTTGCCATTGAACTGGGGCTGGTGCTCGGCGCGTTGCTCAGCGGAGGAGCAGGTTTTGTTCTTCTTATTCGGGATCTCGGTTGGGAGCAGTTAAAACAACTGCGCTCTTTCAACTTGCTTCTGCTCACCGGTACGCTCGTCCTCCCTCAACTAACGGCTTTTCCGGTGAAAATGCTTGGAGGGGATCCTCTTGACTATACCTCTGCGAGCGGTAGATTGATGACCGGTGGCTTTCTCATCTTTCTATTTCTCCTCTCCGCTGGCATTGGGATCTTATGGAACTGGAAACTCTGGCTGAAGAATGCCTTTTTGTTTTACACCGTTTATGCGTTCTTCTACACCACCATGTTCACTTACACAAACGGATTCTTCAGCGGAATCGTAGGCAGTTTGGGGTACTGGTTAAGCCAGCAGGGAGAATATCGAGGCACCCAACCCATTTACTATTTTGCGCTGGTACAGTTACCTATTTACGAGTATCTTGGGGTGCTGGGTACGCTCCTGGCAGTGTATTTTGGCGCAAAATACAGAAAATTTGCCCATAAGCCGGGCATCAGTCCAGCATTGGATGAAGACTCTGGAACACAACAGGAAACCGAAACCGCTCTTGGAGAAAACCAGGATACAGGAATCCCTCAGGATACCAACGACCTTGCCTCAGGGCCTTCCGAACCGTTCAGTTTAAAGGTTTTTTATGCCAGGACTCAGCCGTTGCCCGTATTGTTGTTCCTGGTTTACTGGGGCATCACCAGCCTGATTGCCTTCAGCATTGCGGGAGAAAAAATGCCCTGGCTTACCGTGCATATCACCATGGGATTTTTACTGGCGGGTGGATGGGGCATCGGCTACCTGATTGATACCACCGATTGGAAATCTGTGCTGCGCCCGGAAGGATGGATTGGGCTGGCACTGCTTCCCGTTTTCCTCACCAGCACCTCGATGGCTTTGGGAAGTGTGTTGGGAACCAACCCGCCCTTTGCCGGAAACTCTTTAACCCAACTTCAAGCCACCGGGCAATTTTTATTGTCCACCCTCACTGCGCTGGCAACATTAGCCGGACTTTTCTACACATTCCGCCAGTGGGAAACCCGTCAGGTTTTGCGATTGGGTACCCTGACCTTTTTTGCCATCCTTACCATCCTTACCGCTCGCGCAGCCTATCGGGCATCTTTCATCAACTATGATTACCCCACAGAATATCTGGTTTATGCTCACGCCGCACCGGGTCCCAAGCAGGTCTTCAAACAGATTGAGGAAATTTCGCAACGCCTGACCCGGGGACGAGACTTGGTCGTAGCCTATTCCGGAGATGCCAATTATCCGTTCATCTGGTATTTGCGGTATTACCCGAACGCCCGGGCTTTTGGTTCGCAGCCAACCCGCGACCTGAGAGAAGCATCCGTCATTATCGCCGGAGAAGATGTGTTCAATAAGATTGACCCCGTGGTTGGCGATAATTACATCCAATTTGAATACATGCGCCTGTGGTGGCCCATGGAAGATTATAAGAATCTGACCTGGGAGAGAATCCGAAATGCCATTACCTCTCCAGAATACCGGGCGGCTTTGTGGGATATCTGGCTGAACCGCGATTACCAGAAATACGCCCGATTGACCAATCGCACCGACCTGACTCTTGAAAACTGGTCACCCGCTGCCCGAATGCGGGTGTACATCCGCAAGGACGTGATTGGTAAGATGTGGGAATTCGGAGTACAACCTGAGACGGTTGAAGAAACTTCTCCGCAGGATCCTTACGAAGCAGGGATGATCTCTCTGACCCCTGATCGCGTAATCGGCACCAGCGGAATCAATCCGGGAGAATTGCAGGCACCTCGCGGTATGGCAATTGCGCCTGACGGCACTCTGTATGTTGCCGACTCCCGCAACCACCGCATTCAGCACTTCGCCGCCGATGGCACACTGTTGCATCAATGGGGTACGTTTGCCGACCTGGTCCAGGGTGATGCCCCCGGCGGCACTTTCAATGAACCATGGGACGTTGCCGTAGGATTGGATGGAACGGTATTTGTCACCGACACCTGGAATCACCGTGTGCAAGCCTTCACCCCAGACGGCACCTTCCTGCGTATGTGGGGATACTTCGGACAGGCAGAAACCCCCGATGCTTTCTGGGGACCGCGTGGCTTGGCAATTGATCAGCGAGGGCGAGTTTACGTCACCGATACCGGCAACAAGCGCGTGGCAATCTTTGAGCCCAATGGAACATTCGTGGCTCAATTTGGCACAGCGGGGCTGGATGTGGGACAATTTGATGAGCCAGTAGGAATCGCCATTGACCAGGATGGGCTGGTATACATTGCCGATACCTGGAATCAACGTGTGCAGGTTTTCGTACCCGACACTTCCGGTACCGTATTCACCCCCATTCGACAATGGGAAATTGCTGGGTGGTACGGGCAATCTCTGGAGAACAAGCCCTTCCTGAAAATTTCACCGGTCAACGGGCATGTCTTTGTCACCGACCCGGAAGGATACCGGGTGCTGGAATTCAACGCCGACGGTACATTCGTGCGCGGCTGGGGATATTACAGCACAAATTACGATGGATTTGGGTTGGCTTCAGGGCTTGCTATCGACACCGATGGCAAAGTCTGGGTGAGCGATGGGGCGAACAATCGCTTATTACGTTTTACCCTGCCATAAGAGAAATTCTGTGCCTCAAAAGAGCGGAGCGTGACGAAAGATGCTCCGCTCTTTTGCTTATCGTGCTCCCTTGCGCCCAAATTGGCGTTCCAGCAAGTCTGCTGAAAGATGAATCATGGTCGGACGCCCATGAGGGCAGGTGCGCGGGGATTGACAGGCTTCTAAATCGCGCAACAAGGCTCGTTGTTCTTCAGGCGAAAGAACCTGCCCGGCTTTGACGGCTGTACGCTTGCAAATACGGGCAATCAGACGTGCCTCCACCTCCGATTGAAGCGGCGTTTCGTCCTCTTCAAAATCTTCCACTACAGCACGAACGGCCTGGACAGGATCTGCCCCCGACAGTAGCGCAGGAATAGCGCTCACCCGAAACGTGGAAGGACCAAAAGGCTCAATGTGAAACCCCAGCCGATTCAGCGTATCCACCTCATCTTCCAGCAACCTTGCCTGAGAGGGAGAAAGATGAACCAGTGCTGGCTCCAGTAAGGCTTGCGCCGGAATACCTTCGCCCTTCTTCTGAATAAAACGCTCAAATAACACACGCTCATGGGCAGCGTGTTGATCAATGAGGTACAAGCCATCAGGACCTTCTGCTACAAGGTAAGCCATGGCAACCTGCCCTACCAGACGCAACAAGGGCAACACGCCGGAAGGAAGCGGAGATTGAGTTGCCTGAGGAAGATTCTCCGGAGTTGGAGAAACCGTCGTTTCTCCGGTTTGCTCAGAAGTCGTCCATAGGTTTTGAGCCTGACGGGACATTTCCCAAGCCGGGTCAATCTGTGGAGTCGATAAGGGACGTTGCCATACCGAAGGGGGAACTACCGAAGGTACAGGATTGGAAATCATCAAAGACCGGCGCACCGCTCTGGAAACAGCGCTGAAGACACGATCGGGGTTGCGGAAGCGCACCTCGGCTTTTGTGGGGTGCACATTGACATCCACTTCTTCGGGATGCAGGTTGATAAAGAGAATCGCCATCGGGTAACGCCCGACCATAAGCAGGGTATGGTAGGCTTGGAGCAAAGCGGTGCTTAAAGCCGTATCCTGCACCCAACGTCCATTGACAAAGAACGTTATTTCTTTTCGGTTTGAACGCGTCAATCCCACCGGGCTGGTAAAACCAGAAACCGAGACCATCTCGTCTTCGTATTCCACTTCCAGCATTTGTCGGGAAATCTCCACATCATACAGTTGTGCCAATACTTCCCGTCGGTTTCCATTTCCAGTGGTTTGGAAAATGGGTGTTCCATCATGAAAGAGTTGAAAGCGTACCTGAGGATATGCCAGAGCATAGCGGGTAACCAGGGCATCAATCTGCTGGCGTTCTGTTTGATCACGTTTGAGAAACTTCAAACGAGCAGGCACATTGAAAAACAGGTCTTCTACACGCACCAGCGTACCCACAGGCGCACCCACTACCTCCACTGTACCTATTTTTCCCCCATCTACCCGGATGCGTGCTGCTACAGATTGATGAGCCGGACGCGAAACCAGCGAAAAATGAGAAACAGAAGCAATAGATGCCAGGGCTTCCCCACGAAAGCCCAACGTAGCAATGCGGAACAAATCTTCCGCTGTTTGAAGTTTGCTGGTAGCATGGCGCATTACTGCCAGCGCCAGCTCACTTTGAGGAATACCATCCCCATCATCGGCAACTTCAATTGCTCGACGTCCGGCATTCTCAACACGCACGACAATCTGTCGGGCATGAGCATCCAGAGCATTTTCAATCAATTCCTTGACCACCGATGCCGGACGCTCGACCACTTCGCCGGCAGCGATTTGAGAAGCAACCTCTTCCGGTAAGAGATGAATTGGCATGGTTTGGATTATACAATAATCTCAGACTCTGCTTCGAGCATTTCAAAAGAATACGGTATACTTTGCCTATGACATTCACCACACTCTTTATTGACTTGGACGATACCATTTATCCCCCTGAAAAAGGAGTATGGGATGCCATCGGAGAGAAAATCAACAAGTACATGGAAACCCGAGTGGGCATTGATGCCAGCGAAGTGCCGGTATTAAGAGAAAACCTGTACCGAACCTACGGGACCACTCTCCGGGGATTAATGCTGACGCGTGGTATTGACCCTGCCGATTACCTGGAATTTGTTCATGACATCCCCCTGAGAGAGTTTCTACACCCTACTCCCGAACTCCGTGCCCTTCTCGAACGGTATCCTCTCCGCAAAATCATCCTGACAAATGCCGATCGAAATCATGCCTTGCGAGTGCTGAACATTCTGGAGTTAAATGGGATCTTCGAACAAATCATTGACATCATGGATATGTTGCCCTACTGCAAACCTTTGCCGGAAGCCTTTCAAAAAGCATTGGAAAAAGCGGGGAATCTTCGTGCGGAGGAATGCATCTACCTGGACGATAATGTCGCAAACCTGCGTACGGCTAAAGAACTGGGGTTTTACACCATTCATGTTTATCCGGAAAAGAATTGCACCGATTGCCATGCCCATATCCCCTACCTGCAATATCTGCCCCAGGTACTTGATCCATTGCTCAAGGAGGTCAATCGGTCATGAAAGACCTTGGACTGGCAGGTTGGTGCGCTATCGGTTTCCTGCTTCTCGTAATTATCGGGTTTAATTTATGGTTATACGAATTTTTTAAGAGTAAAGGGGATATTCCAGAAATTCAGATCCTCAAGCGCTCTTTTCAGGCTCTTCAAAAGCCCTTTGGCCAGGAAGAGGAACAAATCTCGGAACTGGCTCGTAAAGTTCGTGAGATTAATTCTTCCTCAAAGAAAGAATGAAACGGAAAGAAGTCTGTTGTATAATCCGGCAAAGGAGTTCTCATTCTATCCTAAACCTGCCGTGATACCCTCATGGCAAGGAGTAACTTATGAATAAATCTATTCGTTACTTTGTGCTCGGGTTTATTGCGTTGATCCTTCTGGCTGGAGCCTTTTCCGGAGGAATCGTCGTAGGGTGGCTGCTTCCCAATCGTAGTGCTTCTACCACGCCTACCGGTCCCTTTATTTCGTCTGCCTCTACCACAGGTGGAACCCCCGAAGACTTACAAACCTTATTCAAGCCTTTCTGGGAAGCCTGGAATATTGTGAATGACCAGTATGTAGAACAACCAGTCAATCAGGAAAAACTCATGCGTGGTGCTATCAGCGGGATGCTTCAGTCCTTGGGAGACCCGCACACCTCTTACATGGACCCAGATCAATATCGCCAAGCCAATATGCCAATGAGCGGAGAATACGAAGGCATCGGTGCGTGGGTAGATATTACCGGCGCATATGTGAAAATCATCAGTCCCATGCCCAACTCTCCGGCAGAAAAAGCTGGATTGAAAGCCGGAGATATTATCCTCAAGGTTAATGGCGAAGATATGACCGGTATAGACGGTAATCTGGTGCTGAGGCGAATCCTTGGGCCAGCCGGTACTCAGGTGACCCTGACTGTTCAACGGGAAGGGGAAAGTGAGCCCCTAGAATTTACCATCATCCGGGCTAAAATTACCATTCCAAGCGTAGAGAGCAAAATGCTCGATGATGGAATCGGTTATATCCGGCTTTTCACCTTTGGAGAAAAAACTACAGACGAACTCAAAAACGCCTTGAAAGAAATCCTCAAACAAAATCCCAAAGGGCTGGTACTGGATTTACGGAACAATGGAGGCGGCTATCTCACCACTGCTATAGAGGTGGTATCGCAGTTTATCGATAAAGGCGTGGTGATGTATGAGCAGTATGGGGATGGGCGGGAAAAATCCTTTAACGCGATCCCTGGAGGACTGGCTACGAAAATTCCCCTGGTAGTACTGATTAACGAAGGTACCGCTTCTGCCTCTGAAATTACCGCAGGGGCTATTCAGGATTATCAACGGGGTATCCTGGTGGGCACCACCTCTTTTGGGAAAGGCTCGGTGCAAAACTGGGTGGCTCTGGACAATGACCAGGGCGCCATTCGGGTCACGGTAGCCCGCTGGCTGACTCCCAACAAAAGGCAAATCAACGGTACCGGTCTGACCCCTGATGTTGAAGTTCCCATGACCGAAGAAGATATCAAAGCCGAAAAAGACCCTCAACTGGATAAAGCCATTGAATTGCTAAAAAGCGGAAATCCTGCCCCGTAAATTTTTAGATTTTGACCCCTCAAATGATGCACAGGTTGGCTTTTTTTCGTCCAACCTGTGTTTTGTCTTAAGTCAGAAAGAATTCAACATTATAATCGGGGATGTGAAAAAGTTTCTCATCGCACTTGTCCTTCTGCTTGGCATCCTTTTCATCATTGGACGAGCCGCAGAAATGCAAGATATCGGTAAGGTTCTCCAGAGGGGAGACTTTGGTTGGATAGCCCTGGCTATTGTCCTGTTAGGGGGCTGGTTTTTTAATTTAGGGCTGACCTATCAAGCCATCTATGCCATTCTGGATATGCCTGTCTCTGCCCTCCACATGACGCGTGTGGCTACAGCGGTAAACTTTATAAATATTGTGGCGCCCAGTGCCGGGTTAGGCAGTGTAGCCATTTTTATGTCGGATGCGGCTTCGAATAACCGCTCTACCGGAAAAACTGCCATTGCGGCGGTCATGTTTGTCCTGCTTGAATATGTAGCCGTGCTTTTTGTGCTGGTTTTTGGACTGGCTGAACTGGCATACCGTAATAATTTACACTGGGCAGAAGTGATTGCCTCGTTAATCCTGTTAATTGGAGCACTTGGACTGGCAATTTTGTTGTATATTGGTATGCAATCGGCATCACTCTTTGCACGCGTTCTTCAGTGGGGTGCCCGCACGGTTAACCGCCTGCTCAAGCCTTTCATCAAAAAAGAATATCTTTCTGAGGAACGTGCTCATGAGTTTGCCTTTGAAGCCGCTGAGGGTATTGCTATCGTTCGACATCATCCGCAAAGAATCATTCGCCCCATTCTGCTGGCGCTGTTAAATAAAGTCATCTTGATCGGAATTCTCACCCTGACGTTTCTGGCATTCCATGTTCCCTTTACTCCTGGGGTAGTCATTGCGGGGTTCAGCCTGGCATCTCTGTTCCTGATTGTCTCACCCACCCCTGCAGGAATCGGAATTGTGGAAGGTGTGCTCACCGTGGCGTTGCGTTCTCTGCAGGTTCCCATTGAGGATGCCGCCGTCATCACCATGGCATACCGGGGAATCACCTTCTGGGTCCCTTTACTGGTCGGAATGGTTACCTTCAGAACCCTTCCTCATCATCAGTAGCTTCCTGTTAAGTAATATTTTGGTGGAACAGAAGTGGATTCTGATTACTCAACTCCTACCGGGCTTCTACTCAAAAGATTGTTTTAATGATTAGTTAAAATAAACTTGTCTGGTACATCATTTTATGCTAGACTGAATGCAAAGGGGCAACTTTTTCAACAGAGAGGGGAAGCGCAAAATGGCAGAGAAAATTCTGATTGTAGATGATGATGTACAGACGCTCCGGCTGGTGGGATTAATGCTGGAGCGTCAGGGTTACAAAATCCTTGCCGCCAGTAACGGCACACAAGCCATTTCCATGGCGCGAACAGAACGCCCGGATTTGATTTTGCTGGATGTGATGATGCCCGATGTCGATGGATTTTCGGTTGCCCGTACCCTGCGCAAAGAACCTGAAACTGCCGACATTCCCATCCTGATGTTCACCGCCAAAGCCCAGGTGGAGGACAAAATCGCCGGTTATGAGGCTGGTGCGGATGACTACCTGACCAAACCCATCCACCCGGCAGAATTAACCGCACACATGCGCGCAATCCTCTCCCGCAATAAAGGGCGGACGGGCGTTCCTGTAGAACGGGGCTACACAATTGGAGTCATCGGTGCCAAGGGCGGCCTGGGCGTTTCGTCCCTCACTCTTAATGTTGCCATTAACTACTTTCAGAATACCAAGCAGGAAGTCATTGCCGCTGAACTGCGTCCCGGGCAAGGCTCCTGGAGCACTGAACTGGGGATCCAGTCCTGTGAAGGTTTGAACAACCTTTTACGCCTCAACCCCTCGGATATCAATATCGCCACCGTTGAGAATGAGTTAATCCGTGTTCCTTATGGCATTCGCCTGCTGCTTGCTTCTCCCTATGCCAAAGATGTTCCTCTGATGAAAAATACCGCCGGCATGGAAGCCATAGTGGATCAACTCTCCCTGATTGGACGGGTAACCTTTCTGGACATCGGCACCAACACTCACTTGGCTCTGGATGAAATTCTGAATCTGACCAGAGAAATCATTGTGGTCACCGAGCCCTTCCCCGCTGCCATTGCCCGCACCCGTATCCTCATCGAAGATCTCAAGCAAAGAGGTTTTGGAAAGGGAAAATTGCTCTCACTGGTAGTGGTCAATCGCATCCGTGCAGACGTGCAACTTTCTGTTACCCAAATTCAGGAAATGCTGGGGTACAGCGTGTCTCAGGTTATTCCACCCGCGCCTGAAGTCTCTTTCCAGGCAGCTACCAGAAATTTACCCCTTATCCAGGTACAAATTGGAGGTATGTTAAGCCTTCAATACAGCCGTTTAGCTGAAGCCATTGCTGAGCGTGTCAACGTTTGAAGATGCTTTTTTCCTAGAAAGGATCGCCCAAGCCCGGAGAATCCTCCGGGAAAGTCATTATGTAGTGGCTTTCACCGGCGCAGGCATTTCAACCCCTTCGGGTATCCCCGATTTTCGCTCTGCCGGAAGCGGATTGTGGGAGCGCTTTGACCCAATGGAAGTAGCTTCGCTGGGTGTATTCCTCTCTAACCCCAGGAAATTTTGGGACTGGAAACGCCCTCTCTTACGGCAGATATGGGCAGTCCAACCCAACGATGCCCACCGCGCACTGGCAGAAATGGAACGTCAGGGCATTCTTCGAGCAGTGATTACTCAGAACATTGATCAACTGCATCAACGTGCCGGAAGTCAAACTGTGCTGGAATTGCATGGCTCCATTGATAGGCTAGAATGTCTGAAATGTCAGGCGACCTTTCCCATGGAGGATTTTCGGGAATTTCTGGAAACCAGCGAAGATATGCCAAGATGTCCGAGAGACTCTTCAGTGTTGAAACCAACCATCGTGTTGTATCAGGAAATGCTTCCTGCAGACACCTGGCTGAAGGCCGAAGAACACACTCGCCAAGCCGATTGTATGCTGGTGATTGGCTCATCGCTGGAAGTATTTCCTGCGAATGAACTCCCAAGAAGAGTTGTGGAACGGGGTGCCCGCCTGATGATTAACAATCTTTCCCCCACTCGCCTGGACAATTTGGCTACCCTTGTCCTTCCCTGGGATGTGTGTAAAGTGATCCCATTGCTCGCTGAATTGTGAAAAAATCTTCAATTTTGGAGGTCTATCGGCTATTGACATATCCCAATTCTCTGGTATATTCAAGCATTATTTAGAAAGTCCCCCTTGTCTTACCCAATGTAGCAAACATCGGAAGCCCTTTTTTGTGAGAGGCATACTATACGCACAATTTCTTCCGTTGAAAGGAGGTGAACGCCGGATCAAAGGAAAAAAATTAACCTTTGATCACCTCAAAAAAGGTATCTCTTTTCTGCAACAGACTATTCCCAAGAAATAAAAACCCAAAGGAGGAACAGAATTTTATGAAGACCCGTATTGCAGTATTTGTGTTGCTGGTTGTCGCCCTGCTGGTTACAGCCTGTCAGGCAGGTGGTGGGGGAACCATCAAAGTGGCAGTTCTGGCTCCCATGAGTGGACAGGTTTCCACGTTCGGCATTTCGACGAATAACGGGGTCCAACTGGCTGTGGAAGAGTGGAATGCTAAAGGCGGTATCAATGGCAAGAAAATTGAAACTGTGGTTGCCGACAGCCAGTGTTCTGCCGACCCTGCGGTGAACGCCGCCAACAAAGTGATTCAGGAAGATAAGGTGAAGTTCATCATCGGTGAGGTGTGCTCCAGCGCTTCCATTCCGGTTTCTGAAATTGCTGAAGCCAATCAGGTCATTCAAATCAGCCCCACCTCGACCAATCCACAGGTGACGCTGAACAAAGACGGCTCCACCAAGAAATACGTCTTCCGCGCCTGCTTCATTGACCCCTTCCAGGGGACAGTCATGGCAAAGTTCGCCCTCGATAAGGGTTACAAGACCGCCTTCATCATGTTTGATCAGGGCAATGACTACGTACGCGGACTGGCAGAATACTTTGAGAAAGCCTTCACCGAAGCCGGTGGGCAAGTTGTAGGCAAGGAATCCTACACCAAGACCGATACGGACTTCTCCGCTATCCTGACCAAGGTAGCCGAGTCCAAGGCTGAAGTGCTCTTCCTGCCCGACTACTACCCGATTGTCAACCTGGTAGGCGCCCAAGCCAAAGAGAAAGGCGTGACGGCTGTGATGATGGGCGGTGATGGTTGGGACTCTGCCGACCTTGACCTCAAAGCCGCAGATGGTGGCTTCTTCTCCAACCACTATTCGCCTGAAGATCCTCGCCCGATCGTGCAATCATGGGTTGCAAACTATCAGAAGAAATATAACGCCGTACCTGACGCTCTGGCAACCCTGGGATACGACGCTGCGAACCTGCTCTTTGCGGCTATCGAAAAAGCCGGCACCGATGACACTACCAAAGTTGCAGAAGCCCTGGCTTCTCTGCAATACGAAGCCGTCTCCGGCAAAATCACTTTCGATGCCCAGCATAACCCCGTGAAGAATGCGGTGGTGCTCTCCGTCAAAGACGGAAAGGTTTCCTTCTCCGCCTCGGTAGCGCCATAAACCAGACTCTGGAACAAAAGAGGGGCGGAAGCGCTCCGCCCCTCTTTATCACAGACTCATGTTCTTTCCGGGAGTATTTTCCACCAGCACTAATCCCCCTAAGGGGAGGAATGTTCCTTTTGTCTTCTTCTGGTTTTTTCGGCGCACTGGCACGAGAAAACCATTCTTTTTAACCTGAAACGTTGGGGTAAATCCTATGAATCGTTCTGAACCGATGAGTAAAACCCCTTCTTTGTTCGAATCTCTTGTCCAACAGCGAACATTGGGGTATTTGCTGTTAGGGCTAATTTTGCTGGTAGCCATCTGGCGCTTGGGGAACGCATTGCTCGAAAACCCATCTCTGTTCCTTCAACAGGTGACCAATGGATTGCAAATCGGGTTTGTATACGCCCTCATTGCGCTGGGATACACCATGGTGTATGGCATCGTGCGGTTGATTAACTTTGCCCATGGTGATGTATTCATGGTGGGGGCATTCACCAGTTTTTACGCCATCTCCCGCATGCAATTGCATCTCTGGCCGCGTGTACTCTTTCCCAACCTTAACCCGTTCCTTGGCGACGCAATTGGTACCGTAACTGTAGTTCTGCTTTCCATGGTAGTTTGTGCATTGCTTGCCGTCACCATTGAGCGCGTGGCTTACAAACCCTTACGGAACGCCCCAAGAATCTCCGCCCTCATTACAGCGATTGGGGTGTCCTTCTTCCTGGAATACTTTGGGGCTTTAAATTTTGTCTACACCGCTAACTACATTACCTATCGCCGCCCCTTTGATGTGGTCACCTGGGTCATTGGGAATCAGGGAGTACAGGTGTTGCAAAGAGGGCAGGAAGTTCCCCCTGGTGCGATTATTTTCTCCAACATCTCCTTCATCATCATCATTGTCTCTATCATTCTACTGGTGTTGCTCCAGTACTTTGTTAAGAATACCCGTACCGGAAAAGCCATGCGGGCAACGGCTTACGATCGGCAAACGGCTCGGTTGATGGGCGTGGATGTGGACGCCACCATCTCAACCACTTTCGCGATTGGCGCAGCGCTGGCAGGTGCGGCTGGAGTGCTCTATGCCATCGCTTATCCTCAGGTTGTGTTCTGGATGGGAATTATTCCCGGGTTGAAAGCGTTCGTTGCAGCCGTGCTGGGAGGAATTGGGAGCATTCCCGGCGCAGTTGTGGGCGCTTTAATCCTTGGACAGGCAGAAACGCTCAGCGCGGCGTATATCTCCACCCCCATGCGGGATGCCATCGCCTTTTCTATCCTGATCATCGTCCTGCTGGTTCGCCCAACCGGTATCTTTGGAGAAGCCCAACGGGAGAAGGCATAGTATGAAACGCATCAGTCGTACCACCCTGATCTTCCTTGGAAGCATTGTGGCTTTCACCCTTGTGGTGCAAGTTCTCATTTCGCTGAATGTCCTCAGTCCATTCTGGAACACCATTCTCCGCCAGGGCGCCGTGATGGCCATTGTCAGCCTGGGGCTGAACCTGATTTACGGTTTCAACGGGCAGTTCTCCCTCGGGCAATGGGGCTTCTACGCCATTGGGGCATATTCTGCTGCCGATATCACCTACCGCTGGACAAATGACGCCAACTCCAACGGCTTGACCGTGCTTTTCTTCACAGTAGTACTGGTGGGCGCTGCCATCCTGATTCTCTATCGGGTATTTGGAAAAATTCGCGGCGTCGACCCGCTTTCCGCATTTGCCATTTACCTGATTGCCGCAATAGGATTGACAGCCCTGGCAGTGTCTATTGGCAATATAACCGCTCCAGGCGTTAATGGACTGCTCAAAGTCTTGCCTGCGAACATCGCCAACACTGTAGTCTATCTTCTGGCAGTGATTATTGGGGGTGTCCTTGCTGCAGAGGTCAGTTTCCTGTTTGGATTGCCCGTGCTTACCCTCGGGTCGGACTACTTTGGTATTGCCACCCTGGGTTTCACAATCATCGTGAAAGTCCTGCTGGATAACTCCGATGTGATGTTTGGGTTTGTAGAGATGAAAGGTGCACGCGGGATGATTGGCATCCCCAAGCTCACCTCGTGGATTTGGGTCATGCTCTTTCTGATTCTGGTGCTGGTCATCACCCGCAACCTGCTTCACTCGAGTTATGGTCGTGCCATCATCTCTGTGCGAGAGGACGAAATTGCCGCCAAAGCCATGGGGATTGATATCGGGCATTACAAGACCCTCACCTTTGTATTGGGGTGCTTGTTTGCTGGACTGGCAGGCGGCTTGTATGCTCATATTAATGGCTTCCTGCATCCAGACACCTTCAACTTTATCAAGTCCTTCGACCCAATGATTATTGTGGTCTTCGGAGGGTTGGGCAGTGTAACTGGAACCATCTTTGCCGCGTTTGCCTGGCAACTGGTACTGGAAGGCATTCTGCGCAGCATCCTTCCCCCAGGGTTTGAAACCTGGCGGTATGTGGTATACCCTCTTCTTTTGCTGGTAATGATGTTGCTCAAACCCAATGGGTTATTCGGGAATTACGAGATTCCTTACCTGCGCCAGGTCCTTCCACCGAAAAAATCAACTGAGCCTAAACCAGCCCAAACAGCAAAGGAGAGCCTATGAGTGAACAAACTTCTCTGCAAACGCCCTCCACGAAAACAAACGGGCAGGAAATCCTGCGCATCGAAGGGTTGACTAAACTGTTTGGAGGGTTGAAAGCCGTCAATAATTTCAGCCTCTCTCTCAACAAAGGCGACTTAAATGGGTTGATTGGGCCTAACGGCGCGGGAAAAACCACCGTCTTCAACATGATCACAGGGGTGTATGTGCCCACAGCCGGGTCAATCCGTTTCAACGGGCAGGAAATTGCCGGGCTTGAACCGCACAAAATCAATCAAATGGGTATTGCTCGCACCTTCCAGAACATTCGTCTCTTTTCCAATCTCACCGTGCTGGATAACGTGCGCATTGCCTATCACCCTCACGCTGGTTACAGTCTAACCGACGCGATTTTTCACAATGCGCGTTACAAAGAAAATGAGCGTATTCTGACCGAACGGGCTCAGGAGTTTTTGGCAGTATTCAATCTGCAAGATCGACAGGATGAAATTGCCAAAAATCTGCCATATGGGGAACAGCGCCGACTTGAGATTGCCCGTGCCCTTGCCGCAGAACCCAAGTTGTTACTTCTGGATGAGCCTGCAGCGGGAATGAACCCGGCAGAGACGGTTGCCCTGATGGATCTCATTCACTTTATCCGGGAACGCTTTGACCTGACCATCCTGCTGATTGAACATCAAATGCGGGTGGTGATGGGGATCTGCGAATATATCACGGTCATGGACTTTGGAGAAGTCATTGCCCGAGGAACACCAGCGGAAATTCAAGCCAATCCGCGTGTGGTTGAAGCCTACCTTGGTCCAGGTTCTGCCGCATTATCTGAAAAATTCAGACGGAAGAGAACGCTATGATGCTCGAAGTAAAAGACCTCAATGTGTACTATGGCGCAATTCACGCTCTCAAAGGCGTGAACTTCCATGTGGACAAGGGTGAAATTGTGACCCTAATTGGAGCCAACGGTGCAGGGAAATCCACCACCCTAAACACCATCTCAGGATTACTCAGAGCCCGACAGGGAAGCATTGTATTTCAGGGCGAAGATATCACCCGTACCATGCCTCAAGACATTGTGCGGAAAGGCATTGTCCAGGTGCCCGAAGGACGAAAAATCTTTGCTACCCTTTCGGTGATGGAGAACCTGGAAATGGGCGCCTACCTCAATAAAGATAAAGCCCAAATTCAGCGGGATCTGGAAATGGTGCTGGATCGTTTTCCACGTCTGCGAGAACGGCGCAATCAGTATGGCGGAACGCTCTCCGGAGGTGAACAACAAATGCTTGCCATTGCACGGGCGTTGATGTCACGCCCAACCTTGCTGTTGCTCGATGAGCCATCCATGGGGCTTTCCCCAATTCTGGTCGAGCAGATTTTTGAGATCATTCAGGACATCAACCAGCAAGGTACCAGCATCCTCCTGGTTGAGCAAAATGCCCAAATGGCATTGTCCATCGCCGACCGCGGTTATGTGCTGGAAACCGGACGGGTGGTGCTGGAGGGACCTGCTCAGGAACTGCTCCACAACCCCATGGTCATTGAAGCCTATCTTGGAGGGCATGGATAGACCCACAGGGAGGTGAATATCTATGAAAAATTATCAAAAAATTCTCTACTTTTTTGTTCTTCCCATCCTCGCGGTGTTGCTCTATCCCCCTCAATCTTTAATCAAGGGAATTGGGGTGGTCATAGCAGCAGTTCTGCTATTTGCTCTGATCGGCTATTTCCTGCTGAGAGGGAAAGAACTGGCACTGACTTTCATGATCTTCGTGCAAGGAATGAACGTCATCATTCGTCTGATGATGTTCTTCAGCACTGGATTTACCAATCAGGGGCAACCCAATGTTTTATTCCTGATTACCTGCTTCCTGGGACTGGTTCTTTCCTTCTGGTTGCTCGTGCGACTCGATCGGCAAGATATTCGTTTAAGCATGGTAGGATGATAATTCGCCATAAAGAACAGAGCACCCCCGATTGTGGATGCTCTGTTCTTTTATTCCTCTCCATTCTCCCAATCAAGCACTTCTCTGACCTGCGAGGTTGGAGAAGCAGGCCCAATTATTCCTGCCTCTTCGAGCGCATCAATCAAGCGGGCAGCCCGGGTGTAACCAATGCGCAGTTTGCGCTGTAACATCGAAATAGAGGCTTTTCCTTCCTGACGCACAATGCGTTTTGCTTCTTCCAGCAAGGGATCGCCCTCCCGTCCTCCCATCTCGGCATCAAACAGGGGCACCTGCGTCAACGGGACACTGGGTGGAAGATCCATATTAACCGGTTCTGCCATGTTGGGGTCAGCAGCCATCCGTTGTGTAGCACGGACATTCATATCCTGAAGACGCCAGAAATCCACCAAACGCTGAATTTCCAAATCGGAGACGTAAACGCCCTGAATGCGCACTGGAGCAGAAGCATCGGGAGCCTGGAAGAGCATATCTCCACGCCCTAACAAACGCTCGGCACCCGGCTGATCCAGGATGACCCGGCTATCTACGCCAGATGCTACCGCAAAAGCAATCCTGGCAGGGAAATTGGCTTTAATCAAGCCGGTAATGACATCGACTGAGGGACGTTGTGTGGCTAAAACCAGGTGAATGCCCGTTGCCCGCGCCAACTGGGCTAAACGGGTTAAACTGCGCTCCGTTTCTTCCGGAGCCATCATCATCAAGTCTGCCAGTTCATCTACAAGGACAACCAGGTAAGGCAATGGAGGCGAAAACTTGCGATTGTATTCCGCGATATTGCGAACACCGGACTGAGAAAAGCGATGGTAGCGGGCGTCCATTTCACGCTGTACCCATTGCAAGGCGCCAACCACCTTTTCGGCTTCAGTGACCACCGGAGCAAGCAAATGAGGGATGCCGTTATATCCGGTTAACTCTACGCGCTTGGGGTCAACCAGAATTAAACGCAACTCCACAGGAGAATTATGCAGGAGAAGGCAGGTCAAAATGGAATTGACACAAACCGATTTTCCCGAACCGGTAGTGCCTGCAATTAACAAATGGGGCATGGTGGCTAAATCATAAGCCACCGAGTGTCCAGCAACATCCTTTCCCAGAGCAAAGCGCAAAGGAGAGCGGATTTTCCGAAATGCCTCACTTTCAATGACCTCTTTCAACATCACCCGGCTGATTTGAATATTGGGCACTTCAATGCCCACGTAATGGCGTCCTGGCACCGGCGCCTGGATGCGGATTCGAGGAGCCGCCAATGCCAGAGCAAGGTCATCGGCAAGAGCGGCAATTTTTCCTACACGCACTCGCATTCGCCCACTACGCGTTTCAATGAAATCCGGCTCCACGCCAAACTGCGTAACTGTAGGTCCCCGACTGATTTCAACTACATGCACCGGAGCGCCAAACGACGCCAGGGTTTCTTCAATCAACCGAGCACGCTCTGCATCGACATTGGTCTGGATGGTTTCTTCAACCGGCGGGTCAAGAATTTCATCCACAGAGGGCAATTGCCAGATTTGTTGAGATGAAGGAATGGGCTTCTCGTCCTCCGGGCGACTTGAGGAATCCCAGGATGAGGCAAGGCGTGATCCACCCCCGCCCTTTTTCACAGAAGGAGCCAACACAGAGGGCTTCGTGGTAGGCGGCAGTTCATTCTCGTGAACAGGTAAGGGCTTAAAATCTTCTGGCAATTCCTCCCGTTGTTCAGGCGACTGGGGAAGCGAAACCGGGGAAGAGCGCTTCCGCTCCACTGCAGATAAACGCTCCCTGCTTCTCTTTGATTCCTGACGCATACGATGGACAAGACTCTCCACAGAAGATACCAGATCCACCATGGAGATGTCGGCAGTCATAATCACCCCTAATAAAAATCCTGCTAGCAGGACCACCCATGCCCCCGCCTGTCCGATGGCAGAGACCAATAACCTCTCCAATAAAGCCCCGATATAACCTCCGCCTTTTCCTGCCGCGGCAAGTTCCCATCCCCCACCTTGATAAAGGTGAAATACCGCCAGAATGACCCAGTAAAGAAGGAGAAGACCTGTTCCTCGTTCTATGGAAGGGGAAGGGAAACGGTCAACATTACGTAACACCAGCCAGAAACCAAACAGCAAGAACACCAACGGGAGAATGAAAGCACCATCTCCCCCCATCAGTTGAAGGGCTGTTACCCACCAGCGCGTCAGGATTCCATGGTGAGAAGAAAACAAACTTAACAGAGAAAGGAGTCCCAGCAGGGCTAATAAGACTCCCAGCAGGTCCATCTTTCGCTCAGGAGAAAGGCTATCCCACCAACTCACTCCCCCTTTATGAGGGACAGGCTGAGACCTCTGTCGCGGTTTCTCTCTGGAAAGCGAGGACACAGGATGACGAGCAGGAAGTTTTCCTCCTTTACCGGTTGGCTTGCCCTCTCTGGAGGAGGAAGAAGGTTTACTCTTTTTTGGATTGGATTTTGGCTTGTTCACTGAAAATCCCTATCCCAAGGTTTCAAGCAGGCACATTATAGCACATGCTTTCTACCTGAAGGCAAAAGTCAATCTGTCTTGATAAAAACGGGAAAAAATCAGTCTTCGCCTCACCACCAGATGAGGAATGAGGTTCGTGATGTAACGGTTTTATCCTGCACCATGGCAGTGACAACTACTTCCACTTTTGTGCCCGGCTTGTAATTCCCCAAAGGGATAGCCCCAAGAGACAAACCCGTCGAATCGGTTTCTTTGAGTCGCACAGGGTCAGTGGTTTTGCCTTCCACCACTACCTGCAGAGAGACCGGAATATTTTCCAGGGGATTCAAGTTTTGATCACGAACAACGATATAAATCGTTTGAATCTCGCTGGGCTGGATGGCAATTTTCGCAGGGAAAGCCATCACCCGCGGTTTAATTGGTTTTCGAGAAATGATTTCTAAATCTAATTTACAGTTCAGCAACTCTATCGGAAACTTATTCCGGTAGAAATCCATACGTCCCAAATCTGTCAGGTGTACCCGCATCCCGCTTGGAAGTTCGGGCCACCATTCAAAACGCGCATTTTCAAAATACTGTACCAAACGATTATTGGGTAACTTCAACAGATTCGATATAGGGAGTCCAAAAACTTCCTGTCCGCCGTAGCGGTCGTAAAATTCAAGAAAATCAAAGCAAACACTGTTACCGGTGGGAAACAAACGACAAGCACCCGGTGACAAAGGGAGTTCCGCTGGTGGAAGATTCTCAAAATTCAGACTGCCTAACGGAGAAAGCCGAACACGTTTTCCAGCAGGCAAATCAGGCGAATATTCAATACGTGCACGCTGGAAATACTGTATCTTCTCACTTGGTTTTAAGGGATTATCAAACAAATCGGTGATTGGCTCGCCAAGGATGAATGAGGCATTGGAAATGTTGTTATAGAATTCTAGCACCTCACCTTCCAGAACATGACAACTTTCCCCCTGAGAAAGGGTGCCAGCATATCCGGGGTAAGACCAGTGAAATAACGCCACCAACACCCCGAGAAGGATTAACCCAACACCCGATTGTCTGAAGAAAACTTTCATACTCAAATTATGTCATAATTTTCAAATACACGCAATTGAAAACGGTTTCAAATTTGAAAAAGCACTTGAAATTCGAGATATTCTCTGTTATAGTTGAAATATCTCATCTGCCGGTAGTCCCCCTCTACTGGCAGGTGAGAGTTTTTTAAGCCTTTCGTTTTATCTGAAGTTCTTGAGACCTTTCCCACTCGCTGACAGCGCTTCGCAACAATTGTTTCACCTCCCCCTCAGGGACATTTTCAACTCCTTCATACACTTGCCCTTCGATGCGCACAAGCACACCCCGACGAGGATCTTCCATTAAGAAAATCCTTTTTCCTTCGTAAGGGGTGCCTTCTAATTTTTTCTGGAAAATTTCGTCAATCTGTTCAACAATACTCTTGGGTTTTTCCTGCCTGGGAGGTTGCATGGCATCCGCAAGTGCACTGGTGACTCCCGACAAAATACTTGGAGGACGTACGGGTTCTTCCGGCAAAGGTGGCACTACTGGCTCTGAAGGTCGCGGGGATTCAACAGAAACAGAAGACACCTTGAGGGGTAGTTCAGGAGCCCCCAACCATTCCTTTACATCACTTAGAGTTCCCAACAATTTCCCGCGTTCATCGGCTGAAAGGTCAAGGGCCTTTTCAACTTTTTGACCTTTCCACTCCACCTGAATACGCCTGGAGATGGGGTCCTGAAAAACCCCCAAGAGTAAGGGAAATGGTCGCTCTGGAGAAGGAGAAACGGCTTTGGAAAGTAATTCCTCGGTTTCGTCTTTTTCCTTACCCGCTCGCCAGGTCGCAACCAGCCATCCAAAAACATAACCTATCGTGATACACAAAAACGCAATCACCAAAATCATCGTGACGGAAGAAGAGGCTGAACCCGATTCCATTCCTGACCTCTCAATACAGGGGTTACTAAAAAAGATTATAGCATGGATACAATTGCGATTGGATTACTATCCTTTCCTGAAAAAATATCGGAAAACTCATATGTATTTTCTTAGAAAAGGATTGACATTCTGGGGATTTTGATTGAAAATTCGGCTCTTGAAACCAATCAATTAATTTTCTAACTGGAGGGTTATGTTCAGGTGAACGCGCAGCTCAAACTTGGGGAACACTACATTTGCGATCTCTCGGATTGCAATCGAGAATTACTCTATGATAGCGAGCAAGCAGGACGGTTATTCTCGAAAGCGGTCCGAGAGAGCGGTTTAACTGTGGTCGATGAGGGCTTTTTTCCATTCAGTCCTCATGGATTCACGTGTTTCCTTCTGCTGGCTGAATCTCATGCCAGCCTGCACGCCTGGCCCGAATACGGCTATTGTGCAGTCGATCTGTTTACCTGCGATTTGGATCTGGATCTGACGCCACTCATTAACCAGATCAAAGAGATCTTTGGCGCGTCTCAGTGCTCCATTCGCAAGGTCGCAAGAGTAGCAGAACTTGTAGGAGAACCAGAACATGTCAACTGCTGTTAATACTTTCCAACTTGACACTTTTGAAATGCTCATGCCGGGGAGCGAAGGTACAGACCAACCCTGGGGTTGGCATCTGGTTTTGAATCTCTACGATTGCGACCCGGAGCGTATTCGTTCCGCAGAGGTAATCAGGCGTTACGTCATTGAGTTGTGCGACCTGATTGAAATGAAACGGTTTGGTGAACCTATCATCGTGGACTTTGGCGAAGATCCACGAGTCAGTGGGTATTCGCTGGTACAGTTAATTGAAACCAGCAACATCACCGGACATTTTGCAAACCAGTCCAACGCGGCTTATATTGATATCTTCTCGTGCAAGAAGTTTGACCCTGAAAAAGCGGCAATCTTCACGATTGAAACTTTTGGCGCGGGAAAAGCAAAGGGGACTTTCTTCAACCGTGAATGAGATCTGGTTCAGCGAGCAACTTCATCCCTACTACCGCAAGTCCCTGCGGGTCAAGCAGGTACTGGTAGATGAGCAGACGCCGTTTCAGCATTTGCTTTTGCTGGACACAGAATTTTTCGGTAAAACGCTGGTGCTGGATGGGATTATTCAGTTAACCGAGCGGGATAATGCCGGTTACCACG
This sequence comes from Anaerolinea thermophila UNI-1, assembly GCF_000199675.1. Taxonomy (GTDB): domain Bacteria; phylum Chloroflexota; class Anaerolineae; order Anaerolineales; family Anaerolineaceae; genus Anaerolinea; species Anaerolinea thermophila. The sequence goes on along the minus strand of NC_014960.1, from coordinate 1,436,639 downwards.
AGATGATTACCCATATTCCCATGCTTGCCCATGGTTCACCACGGCGCGTGCTCATTGTGGGAGGGGGTGACGGAGGAAGCCTTCAGCAGGTTTTGAAACACCCTTCGGTGGAAGAAGCCATTGTCTGTGAGCTGGATCGCCGTGTAGTAGAAGTGTCCCGAGAACATTTCACCGCCTTTGGAGACCCATGGGCAGATCCGCGGGCGCGTTTGGTTGTCCAGGATGCCTTTGCTTTTCTGGAGTCGGGGAAGGAAAAATTCGATGTCATCATCTCGGATACTACCGATCCAATAGGCATGGCAGAGCGTCTGTTCAGCGAAGAATTCTACCGCCTGATGTTACAAGCGCTCAACCCTGGTGGAGCGATTGCTACCCAGTGCGAGCAAATGTTCTTCGACGCCGCACTGATTCGCGAGATTTTCACCTTCGTCAAAGGACTGGTAGAGCATCCCGCCTACTATCATACCCTCATTCCGACCTATCCTGGAGGCGGTATCGGGTTCATGTATGTTTCCAATACCCCATGGACAGCAGGGCTTTCCCGTACTTATCCAGAAGGATTGAACTATATGAACCCCAAAGTACATCAGGCGGCTTTTGCCTTACCGGAATTTTTCCGCAGGCAACTGGCTGATCTGCTCGTTGACCAGTAAAAACTCAAAGAGCCCCTCCCTCCCGCTGAGAACTCAGCGGGAGGTTGTTTTCATTTACAAGAAATTTTCTCTCCCAACAAAAAAGTTTTCCCAAATGACAGGGATTTTGTTGACACCAAAAAAAGGCTGTGTTAAAATCCAACCGCTTTCTGGAATGCCCCCATCGTCTAGCGGCCCAGGACGTGGCCCTCTCAAGGCCAAAACGAGGATTCGAATTCCTCTGGGGGCACTCAATTTTTTAAATCCCCCATGGCTCACCAGAAACGAAGTTGATGCTGTAACCGCCTGCCATTGACCAGCAGAAACGCTGCAGCCCGCTGAAGCGGAATACCCAAACGTTTGAGGTCCTCTTCACTGGTAATACGATGACGCCTTCGAGCCGCTAAAATGGCTTCAGCAGTTTTGGGTCCAATTCCCGGCACGCGCAACAATTCGCGTTTCTCCGCCCGATTAATTTCTACAGGGGACTGGAGCAAATGAATTTGCGCCCATGCCATTTTGGGATCCGTATCCAGGGGCAGATTACCTCCAGAAGTAAAGGGGAAATCCTCCAGATCAAAACCGTAATCTCTGAGCAAAAAAGATGCCTGATAAAGACGATGCTCTCTCCATGGAGAACAAGCCGCTCGATCTTCAAATGGGGTGTCCGGAGTAGGAGAGAATCCAGAAAAATAGGCTCTTGCCAGACGCACCTTTTGATAGAGCCAGGCGGTAGTGGAAAGGATTTCGAGATCACTTTCACCTACTGCCCCTACCACAAACTGCGTTGTACTGGAGGGCCAACGGGATTTCCAACCCCGCCATGGGGGTAGGATCTGACGGATCTTCTCTACCCAGCGCAGTGGCTCCAGTAATTCTTCAAAGAAGATTTTTTGGGGTGCGAGGGCTTGCAGGACTCGAGTATTGGGACCCTCAAGGTTGATAGAAACTCGATCCGCCAGTTGCATGGCATGAACCACCTGATCATATTCTGCTCCGGGCATGATTTTCAGATGAAGATAACCCTGATACTGATACTTTTTACGTAGAATCTCCGCGGTAATTAACAGACGATCCTGAGTGCGCAAGCCGCCTCCTGCAATTCCACTGGAAAGAAATGCCCCCTGGATCACTCCTTTGGTAGTTAATTCCACGATGACTTTTGCCAGTTCCTCCGGCTTGAAGGTAACCCTTCGAAAGTCCCGCCCTGTACGAAATGGACAGTAATGACAATTCCGCTCACATGCTGAGGTCAGCAGGGATTTGAGAAGCGGTATCTTTCTTCCATTAGGTAATGTTGCCGTAGATATCGGAAAATCAACAGGACAATCACCAGAGACGCCACTTTCAACGGCTGACTGGCCTGACGAAACAGAGGATAGAGGGATATCATCAGCCACTTCCAGACGCATTTCGGATTGTAAGAGACGAAACTTTTCGAGGGTATCCACAGCCTCATTATAGAACATTTGTTTCTGTAATACAAGAAGTTTTGCTCAAGTCAGCAACTTCACAAATTAAAAGGGCTCTGGACCACATCAACCAGAGCCTCAAAATCGGGTGTCTATAAAGTTTATCAATCTGCCGAGACAGCGGCTTCAATCAGTTCTTTTTCTTCCTTTTCTGCCACCCTGATTCCTTCTTTCTCATTCACAAACGTCAACAACGAAGCCCCGATAATGAAAAAGAGAATCAAGGAAATGATTCCCAGACGACTATTTCCCATAAACTGGCTGACCAGGCCAAAAATCAAGGGTCCAGCGATGCCGGCAAATTTCTCCGAGACACTGAAAAATCCAAAAAATTCGGCCGATTTACTCTTAGGAACCATACGGCCAAAAAGTGAACGGCTCAGTGCCTGACTTCCACCCTGAACCGTGGCTACTGCAAATCCCAATGCCCAAAAGTGCCATTCTTTCTGCATGAAATATCCAGCAATGGCAATCCCTGTGTACACCAAAAGGCTGAGGTAAATGCTTTTCTTTGTGCCAATTTTTTTAGCCAGCCACCCAAAAAGGAAAGCAAAAGGAATACCCACAAACTGCACCATTAAGAGCGTACCAATCAGGGTGGTCTGGCCAATGCCTATTTCCGCTCCATAAATGGTTGCCATCTTGATGATTGTGCCAATGCCGTCGTTATAAAACCAAAAAGCGACCAGGAAGATGAACAGGTCCCGGTAACGAGTAATTTCGCGGAACGTGTGCCCAAGACGTTTGAAGGAAACTGCAATGGGATTTCTTCCACTCTCTCCAGGCATGATACGCCGGGGTGGCTCAGAAACCCACTTAAGTAACGGAATGCTAAAAACAAACCACCAGAGAGCGACACTCAGAAAAGACAAACGCGTCATCAAGCCTGTGAGCTCTTGCGGGGCAAGCATAATCATCGCCAGGTTGATGGCAAGCAATAAGCCACCTCCTAAATAGCCAATTGCATATCCCCGCGAGGAAACCTGATCGATTTCATCCGGTCCTGCCACGTGGGGCAAAAGAGAATCATAAAACACCAGCGAGCCAGCGAAACCCAAATCGCCCAGAATGAAAAAGATGGAAGCCATCAACCAATCGCCTGTGCGAACAAAATACAATAAAGCAGTGGCAGTGACGCCCAGCAACATGAAAATGGTTAGAAAACGCTTCTTGGCTCCACTGAAATCGGCAACGGCTCCCAGGATGGGGCTGAGAATGGCAGCAATCAACAGAGAAATTGAGGTGGTGTAAGCCCAGTAAACAGTCGCCAGATTCCCTGGAAGATTGGCTGCAGCAACTGAAGCATAATACACCGGAAGTACCGCCGCCATGATGGTGGTAGCAAAAGCAGAGTTAGCCCAATCATACATGGTCCATGCCCGGATGGCTCGTTTATGTTGTTTCTCATCCATAAAATTGCGCTCCTTCTTGAGATGAAATGATTATAGTATCAAACCCCAAAGGGAACTTCTGGTTTTCTTGAAAGCCGGAAAAGTTCCGGATATAATTTGAGTGCGCCCCAGTAGCTCAACAGGACAGAGCAAGGCACTCCTAACGCCTTGGTTGGGGGTTCGAGTCCCTCCTGGGGCATTCATTTTATTAAAAAACTCTTAGGAAATTTTAAGGTCATTTGTAAGGTCAAAGTAAGTTTTAACTCTTGATTTTTTCAGAGAAATGAGTAAAATTTGCTATAGATAAACGTCAGGGTGCCCCCCTCACTCTGGCGTTTATCCTTTTTAAGTCCCAAAAATATCTTCCCTGCGGAATAAAAAACCCCCACGCGGTGACAAACGGGTGAGGGTAAGGTCTTCACTGCATTCTAGCAATTTCCCAAAGTGCACGCCCAAGTCTCTCAAGTTCCTCGATAGTATTGTAGTGTACAGGTCCTACTCGCACCAAGCCTCCAGACTCTTCCAACCCCAATCGCTGGGTTACAGCCAAAGCGTAGAAATTTCCATTCCACACCTGAATTTGGCGTTCATCCAGCATTCTGGCAACCTCTTTAGGGTTCTTTCCGTTTAAGGTAAAGGACACAGTGGGGACACGCTCCTCGAGTCGACGGTGATCGGTGATCCCGTAAATGGCAATCCCGGGAATTTCTTCAAGCACATCCAGCAAAGTTCGGCTAAGGGAAAATTCATATGCCCGGATAGCCGCCATGGCGCTCTTAAAATACCGTCTTCTGCCAGTAAATTGTGACGGCAGACTTTCCTCCACTTCGCCCCCAAACGTCTTTCCCATCCATTCCAGGTATTCAAGTGCCCCTAGAACACCTGCAATACCCTCAAAATTTCCTGTGCCCATTTCAAACTTTCCGGGTGGTTCTTCCGGAGCAGGGCGAACCTTATAGGCAGGCAGTGATTCCAGTAGCTCATACTTTCCATACAGGACGCCCACATGGGGACCAAAAAATTTATATGCCGAGCACACCAGAAAATCAACATCCAGCGTCTGAACATCGATGGGGCCGTGCGGAGCATATTGCACTGCATCAACATAGGTAAGTGCTCCCACCCGATGGGCCCGCGCCACCAGTTCAGCCACAGGATTGACTGTTCCCAAAGCATTGGAAGCATATCCAAATGCCACCAGGCGCGGGCGTTCACGCATGGCTTGTTCAAAATCTTCCAGGTTCAATGTTCCATCTTCTGGATGGAAGTCCACCCAGCGAATGGTTAAGCGGAGGTCTTCTGCCAGTTTTACCCAGGGAGAAATATTGGCATCATGATCCAAGCGCGTCACTACGATGGTATCGCCAGGACGAAGTTGTTTTCCTAAAGCACGGCTCATTTGAAAAGTGAGCGAGGTCATGTTGGGGCCAAAGATGATTTCCTCAGTCCGCCTGGCATTGAGGAAGTCTGCCATCCGTTGCCGGGCTTCATCAACAATTGCATCCGAAATCCGGCTGGTTTCAAATTCTCCACCATGATTGGCGTTGGACTCCGTCAAGTATCGCGTCATCCGCTCAACCACTGAACGGGCAACCTGCGTACCACCAGGATTATCCAGAAAAACAACCGGCTTCTCCAGAGCAGGAAATTGCGAACGGATAACCGCAAGATTAAGCATAAGCCTTTACTCTTTATCTTCGTCGTCTGGCAGGTCAAAATCGGGTTCTTCTTCGATATCTTCGGGTTTCAAACGGCACCATAGTAAGAGAACGTCCCCTTCTGGTGTGGTTACATTACGCGCCGCAAATATGGGAGCACGCTCTTCCATTCCCAAGCGATTACGATAATGCAAATAGATATGTTCCTGCCGACTCCAGGCTTTATGACATCGCTCCACGAGGGCATTGCCATTAAAGGTGCGTACTCGAGTAAGTGCTGTTTCGTACATTCCAGCACTCTCATGTAAGCCTAAAGCCCAGCCGTCATCAATGGCTTCAAATACGGGCGTAGGTCCTTCAATAATGGTAATTTTCTCGTCCATAATTCGCTCCAATTTCCGGTATCATACCACAAAACCGAACCTCTTCTACCCATCGGTTCGGTTTTGCAAGCAAATTGCGAAGTGTTTGGAGACTTTTCAGGAAACTAAACCATGCTCATTCAACAACGACTCGTCATGGAGCAACACATCCGTGGATCCATCGGCAACAATTCTCCCCTGATCCATAACAATGGTACGGGGAAACAGTTCTCTGACCATTGGCAGGTCATGGGTAGCAACCAGCATGCTCTGAGGCAATTGACGGAGCAATTCAATCAGCGACCTACGGGCACGGGGGTCTAACCCCGCAGTGGGTTCATCCAACACCAGTGCAATGGGGTTCATTGAGAGCACAGTAGCAATTGCAATGCGTTTTTTCTCGCCAACGCTCAAATGATGAGAAACTCGGGGGGCATATTCTCTCATGTGTACCATGGAGAGAGCATAATCCACACGTTCCTGCACCTGCGCTGGAGATAAGCCTTGATAAATAGGGCCGAAAGCAACATCGTCAAAAACAGTGGGCGAAAACAACTGGTCATCGGGAGTCTGAAAAACTAATCCAACCAGAGCCCGCACGCGGCTGAAATTCTTTGGAACTACAGCCAAATCCCCCACAAAAATTTCGCCCTGCTGAACGGGCAAAATGCCGTTGAGGTGCAGGATGAGAGTGGATTTTCCTGCACCGTTGGGACCAATCAGCGCAACTTTTTCCCCATGACTTATCCGAAAAGAAACATCGTGAAGCGCTTGGTGTCCATCAGGATATGCATATGAAAGGTTTTTTACCTCAATCACACAACTCATGATTTACCCCCATAAAACTCTGGATAAGACAACCATTACGACAAGAGTGAGCAAACTCCATATAAAGATCCACCATTGAATGGACGGAATCGCTGGCAATGGTAAGTGTCGAATTTCGCCATCGTATCCCCGCGAAAGCATGGCATGGTAAATACGGTCTGAACGTTCAATGGATCGTATAAACAGATTTCCCGCCATTCCACCAGTGACTTTGGCACGCCAAACCACACTGCCCCCCTGGCGATGAGATGGGTCAGAACTTGCTCCACTTCGTGAACTGCGTGCATTCATCATTCGAATGGTTTCATCCACAATGACAAACAAATAGCGCCACATCAATCCGATGATGGAGACCAGCACCTTTGGCAACCTCATGGCGCGTAAAGCCAGCAAAATATCGGGGAAAGGGGTAGTAGATGCCAGCAAAATTGCCGCCTGAATGGAAATCCATGCCTTCAGTGCGACACTGATAAAACGCTCTACGCCCTGCGCCGTAATGGCAAGTCCAAAAGGCAACGAAATCCATACCGTACCTACCTGGGTAAAGAGAACAGGAAGTGCCGCCAGAACAAATGGCAAAGCCAGCACGGCTCTTTTCAGGAAAAAAAGAACCCCCAAATCGCTGAGAATTTCAGATGAAAGCAAAACTGCAATCAGCAGAAGATAAAAGGGCCAGGCTCCAATGGGTACAAGAGAAGTAGCCAGGATAAAAACAATAACCAGAGGAACCTTGAGCCGGGCATCCAGTTGATGCACAGGGCTCAAACGAGGCTTGAAAGGGTCAAGAAAATGCGCATGCATAATTACTGGATGCCCGTTCGCATAGAGGATCTATTATGCTGTCTTCTGACGACGCAGGTATGCCACCCCAAGTGCAACTCCCAGGACCAGAAGCGTTCCCAAAACCCCCGCAATGATGGTAGCAAGGACTTCATTGGAAACACCCGGGAAGACATAATCAGGAATGAGAGTAAAGGAAGGCTCACTGGCACGCTCCAGGAATCCCGCTTGCTCAGCCACCCACTCCAAACCATCTGGATGACTGGATGCCAGCGGAGAAAGCACAGCCAGAAGCAGAGCCAGCAATGTTCCACCAACCCAGATGAGCGTACTGCCTTTGGGTTGAGGTTCGCCCAGTTTAAGCAAGTCCCTGCGAGAAGCATATATCAGGCTGACCGCACCCAACGTGATTAACCCCTCGCCAATACCAATCAGCGCATGAATCCCCCCCATCGCTGGCAGAGCAATATTGGCAGGGGATGTTCCAGACAGCGCCAGTTGCAAGGCTACTGCGAGAGAAGCAATGAAAATTGAAGCCCAGGCAGCGAGGAATGAGCCCACAAAAACACCCCATTTTTGCCCGCCTGAAACACGCTGCAGAAAACGATATACCGCATAAGAGACAAAAGGACCAATCACTGCCATATTGAACAGATTTGCCCCCAACGCAAGCAAGCCACCATCCTGGAAAATGAGGGCTTGAATGCCTACCACACAGGTCATAATGAGTACTGCCGCCCAGGGGCCTAACAGAATAGTGGCTAATGCCGCCCCCATCAAGTGACCAGAGGTGCCACCGGTGACCGAAAAGTTCAGCATTTGCCCGGCAAAGATTGCCGCTGCCAGCACCCCCATGACAGGAACTTCACGTTCCCCTAAATCCTGGCTCACCCGGCGGGTCGCTACAGCAATAACAGCAATCGAAATGAGCCATAGAACAATGGAAAGAGGAACGGAGAGAAATCCATCTGGAATGTGCATGTGAACAGGTGAAAAGTTCATTGTATCCTCCTGAGAATACAGGAAACAGCCCTTATTCAGATTGACACCCGGGACATAACCCAAAAAAGGTCACGTGGAGAGAATCAATCTGATACCCACTGAGTGTAGATAACTCCTCAAAGAGGGACTGCAGAAGTGCATGAGGAATCTCTTGCGAGGTGCCACATTTTCTGCAAATCAGATGATGATGCGCATGACGAGTAGATTCGTACACCATCTTCCCGCTCCCTACATGTGCCATCAAGACCAATCCCTGATTCACCAGAAAATCCAGATTACGGTACACCGTGGCTTCGGTTACTGCCGGAAGGATTTTTCGGGCACGCTCATACACCTCAGTCGCAGTAAGGTGCCCATCCGTCTCTTCTAATACACTCAAAATGGCTAAACGCTGAGGCGTTACCCGATAGCCTTGCTGGTGAAGCATTTGGGTAGGTTCTTTTTCAGGCATAATAGGAAAACTCTTTATTGAAACTTTTCTCAATAACTCTATCATAAATTTTTCAAAAGATATGCCTATGTTACTGCAATTCCCCTAACCTGAAGGGGTGTTGTGTAACCTTTTCAGAGAAGGATGTTCGAGATACTCAAAATATGAGGATTGTCCAGAGAAAAAGGGAACCTTTCCGTTTATAATCCAGGGTGAGATTGTGCACAAAGAGGAGTGAGACCATGATCGATCGCAAGATTCGGGTACTCATTGCAAAACCTGGACTGGATGGACATGACCGCGGGGCAAAAATTGTCGCTCAAGCCCTGCGGGATGCAGGAATGGAAGTCATTTATACCGGCTTGCGCCAAACCCCTGAAATGATTGCCGAAGCCGCACTTCAGGAAGATGTTGACGTTGTTGGGCTTTCAATTCTTTCCGGAGCGCATATGGCACTCGTCCCTCGGGTCATCGAATTGATTCGCAAAAACGGGCAGGGTGACGTTAAGGTATTTGTGGGCGGAATTATCCCCGAAGAGGATATTCCACTGCTCAAAGAAGCCGGGGTGTACGCAGTGTACGGACCAGGCACCAGCACTGAAGTAGTGATTCGGGACATCCAAGAAGCCGTTTTAGGTGAAAAAGTCTGATGGATCTGGTAGAACGTGCCCTGGCAGGCGAGCGTCTGGCAATCGCTCGCCTGCTTACCCAGGTGGAAAATAATACCCTTCTAGGACAAGAGGCTCTTCAACGTTTATATTCTCGAACCGGGAATGCACATATTGTTGGGCTAACAGGTGCTCCCGGTACAGGTAAATCCTCTCTGGCAAATCAACTGGCAAAAGTCCTTCGTTCAACCCCCAATGCCCACAAAGTTGCAATTGTGGCAGTTGATCCTTCCAGCCCATTTACAGGCGGAGCGTTACTGGGAGACCGGGTGCGCATGCGCGACCTGGCAGGCGATCCGGGAGTATTTGTCCGTTCTATGGCTTCCCGAGGAGCCCTCGGAGGGATAGCCCGGGCAACCTCTGCGGTGGTGCAAGTGCTGGACGCTCTGGGTTTTGGCATAATTCTGGTTGAAACGGTAGGAACAGGGCAATCGGAGGTGGAAATTGCACGTCTTGCCCATACCGTGATCGTTGTAGATGCCCCCGGTTTGGGAGATGACGTTCAAGCCATTAAAGCCGGTATTCTGGAGATTGCGGATATTCTGGTGGTTAACAAGGCAGATTTACCCGGAGTCGAAAATACCCTGCGCGCACTAAGCCTGATGCTGGAGATGATTCCGCAGGCTCAGGGAGAGACGAACTGGAAACCTCCCCTCTTGCGAGCCAGTGCCGTGAATGGAGAAGGCATCGAAGAAATTGTCCAAGCCATCTTCAGGCATGGGGAGTATTTGAGAAACCATTCTCTATGGACAACACGGGAAAAATACAGGGTCTTAACAGAAATTCTTGAACGAGTTCAGGAAACCCTGCTGGAACAATGGAAACATACGGTAGGAGAAGCCCGGTTGAATGAGATGGTAAATAACGTGCTCAAACGCGAGATTTCGCCTGCAGAAGCCGTAAAGCGATTGATGGAAAGATAAACCGCCTTTTTCGTTTCCTGTGGTAAAAATCCGTTTGGTGGAAACGGCTCGCTGTGTTAAAATTAGCCCCTAGAATTTTGCAATAGAGGATGTGCTAAATGTACCGGACGCATACCTGTGGTGAGTTACGCCCCGCTCATATTGGACAAACAGTTACGCTGGCAGGCTGGGTGCATCGTCAGCGAGACCATGGTGGAATTACTTTCATTGACCTGCGGGATCGTTATGGAATCGTGCAGATTGTTGCCAATCCTTCTGACCCAAAGGTTGCGGTGATTCAAAGCGCCCGAGCAGAATGGGTACTTCAGGTAAAAGGTGTAGTACGCCACCGCCCGGAAGGAGCCGAGAACCCCAACTTGCCCACAGGCGATATTGAGGTCGAAGTACAGGAATGTGAAGTACTCAATCCTGCAAAACCCCTGCCCTTCCTGGTAAACAAAGATGAGGAAGTGGACGAAAGCGTTCGTCTGAAATACCGCTATCTGGACCTGCGCCGTGAACGCATGCAACGCAATCTTATCCTGCGACACAAGGTCGTGAAATTTATCCGCGATTATTTGGATCAGCAGGGTTTCATTGAAGTTGAAACGCCCATTTTGTTCAAAACTACCCCCGAAGGTGCACGTGACTATCTGGTGCCCAGCCGGGTGCATCCGGGAATGTTTTATGCACTTCCTCAATCTCCGCAACAGTTGAAGCAGTTGCTCATGGTTTCGGGAGTGGATCGCTATTTCCAAATCGCTCGCTGTTTCCGCGATGAGGATTTACGCGGTGACCGCCAGCCTGAATTCACCCAGTTAGATTTAGAAATGTCCTTTGTACAGCGAGATGACGTGCTGAACATGGTGGAAGGATTGTTCACCGCCATGATTCCTGCTGTTGCACCACACAAGCGTCTGCTCTCTTCCCCCTGGCCCAAACTTACCTACCGGGAAGCGGTAGAGCGGTATGGTACAGATAAACCCGACTTGCGCTTTGGAATGGAACTGCATGATTGCAGTGCCATATTTGCCAACAGTTCCTTCATGGTGTTTCAGAACACGCTTAAAAACGGCGGCGTGATCAAGTGTATCGTCGCACCAAGTTGCGCGGAATACACCCGCAAAGAAGTCGACGACCTGACCACCTTTGCAAAAGAACAAGGCGCTAAAGGGTTGGCAACACTGGCATTGACCGCCGAAGGCGTAAAAGGCACTGCGCAAAAGTTCATCACTCCTGGCGAAGTGGAAGCCTTACAAGCATTGACCGGAGCAAAGACTGGCGACCTGGTTCTCTTCATCGCCGATACCCGCGAGGTTGCCAATAAAACCCTTGGAGCATTGCGCCTGCTCTTCCGTGACCGCCTCAAATTAGCCAACAAGGATGTGCTGGCTTTCGCCTGGGTGGTGGATTTCCCAATGTTTGAATGGAACGAAGAAGAGAAAAAGTGGGATGCCGCGCATCATCCCTTCACCATGCCCAAAATGGAAGACCTGGATAAATTTGACACCGACCCTGCAAGCATCCTCTCTGATGCCTATGACATGGTGTGCAATGGGTACGAGATGGCCTCTGGCTCCATCCGTATCCACCGGCGGGATATTCAATTCAAGATTTTCCAGTTGCTGGGATTGAAAGAGGAAGACATTCAGCGCAAATTCGGGCACATGCTGGAAGCCTTTGAATACGGGGCACCGCCGCATGGTGGCATGGCACCGGGGATTGACCGTCTCGTCATGCTCCTGGCAGACGAACCCAATATTCGGGAAGTTATTGCCTTCCCCAAGAACCAGGCAGCACGTGACCTGATGGCGGATGCTCCTTCCCCGGCTACCGAGAAGCAACTTCAGGAATTGCACATCCGCGTCGAATTACCCGAGGAAGAAAAAACCAACGAGTGAATTGGATGGGCTTGATCTTTTCGTCCCCGCACCCTGCAAGTGTGGGGACTTTTCTTGAAGTCTGCTAACATTCACAAAATTAAAAAGTTCAAAGAGGCATCCTGTAAAATGAAGTATCCTCGCGTATAATTGGTGTGTTGCAGAACAGGAGAAAAAATGCTTTTTTCTCAACGATTAAGACTTAGACCTATTCAGCGCAGCGATTTGCCTTTCTTCGTCGAGTGGCTCAACGATCCGGAAGTGAGACAATTCATTACGGTCACTGTTCCCCTCTCACTGGAAGAAGAAGAGCAATGGTATGAGCAAATGCTGAAACAGCCCAAGCCCGAACGCCCCTTCGCAATTGAAGTTAGAGAAGAGGGGGAGTGGCGGCTGATCGGCAACATTACCCTGTTCGACTTAAGTTGGGTTAACCGTAGTGCTGAAGTGGGCATCCTGATTGGAGATAAACGATTCTGGAATCGGGGATATGGCAGAGAAGCCATGAGGTTAATGGTACAGCACGCTTTTGAAACCCTGAATTTAAACAGGGTGTATTTACGTGTGGATGTAGAAAATATCCGTGGTATTAAGTCGTACGAACAGGCTGGGTTTGTCAAAGAGGGGATTTTACGGCAAGCCAATTATCGAAATGGGAAATATTCGGATATGATGGTCATGTCTGTCCTTCGCTCGGAATGGCAGACACCGACACGGGAGGGAGTGTAATGGTCCACCATGGGCGACATGAACGGATGTACGGAGACATCAAACTCTATGCTGGCTCCGCATCCATTGAACTTACCAATAAAGTAGCCGAATACCTTGGAGTGCCCGTCAACGGGCGGGATGTAGTGGTTTTTCCGAACGAGAACATTTTTGTCAAACTGCACAGCAGTGTACGCGGACAGGATTGCTATGTCATTCAAACCACCTCGGCTCCGGTACACCGTAACCTAATGGAACTGCTGATCATGATTCAAACCCTGAGGCTGGATTCAGCAGCAAGAATCACAGCCGTTATTCCTTATCTGTGCTATGCACGCTCGGACAAGAAAGACCAGCCCCGCGTGCCCATCACAGCCCGATTGGTTGCCGACATGATTGAAGTGGCAGGGGCAGACCGCTACATTACCCTTGATCTCCATGCCGGACAAATTCAAGGGTTCTTCACCATTCCAGGAGATGTGCTCACTGCTTTTCATATTCTGGTGGACTACCTGCACTCCATCAAGCCACGAATGCATTCTCCAGTTCTGGTCACCGCCGACCTGGGGTTCGCTAAAAAGGGAAGAAACTTTGCTGCCGCCATTGATGCCCCCATGGCATTTATTGAGAAGCGCCGCGTGGCAAATGATGCCAAAGCCCGTGCGCTTACCATTATTGGCGATGTCAACGGGCGTGATTGCGTACTGGTAGATGACGAAATTGATACGGGCGGAACGATGGTAGAAGCCGTGAATATTCTCAAAGAAAATGGCGCGCGCAACGTGTATATGGTCTTCGTGCATCCGGTTTTCTCCGCCAACGCTGCGCAACGGCTGGCAAGTTTGCCGGTGACGGAATTCATCACCACAGACTCTATCCCCATTCCCCCGGAGAAAAAGGCGCTATTTGGTGAACGCTTGAAAATCCTCTCAGTTGCCCCATTACTGGGTGAAGTGATTTTACGCGCCAACCAGGGACGCAGTGTGGGAGAGATGTTTAACGAGTAAGAACGTATTGTTTTCCGCATGCCTGAACTACCAGAAGTCCAAACGATTGTTTCGGTTTTACGGGATGGAGGAAGGGGGGCTCCATCTATTTTAGGAAAGCAAATTACCGCCGCAAATGTGGCATGGCAAAAAACCTTAGCCATGCCAGACCTGTTCACTTTCCAGCAAAACATTACCGGGGAAGAAATTCGGGACATTCGCCGGCGGGGTAAATTCATCTGGATAATACTCCAATCGGCGCACCTGTTTATCCACCTGCGCATGAGCGGTGATGTACGGGTAGAGCCATCCACCTCTCCCCTGCAACTTCATGATCGGTTATGGCTGGAATTTTCCGATGGTCTTCGCCTTGTATTCAATGACCCACGCAAATTTGGACGGGTTTGGTTGGCAGAGAATCCTCAGGATGTCATTGGGGATTTAGGACCAGAGCCCCTGGATGAGAGCCTCTCTCCCACACAATTTCACCAACGGCTGACCAAAAACCGCCGCCAACTCAAAGCGCTTTTACTGGACCAGAATTTTCTGGCAGGGGTTGGAAATATTTACTCGGACGAAGCCTTATTTCTGGCAAAACTACACCCCAAAAGATCATCTGATTCCCTAAGTCCAGAAGAAAGCGCCCGTCTTCTCCAGGCAATCCGGCAGGTATTAGAGGAAGGGATTCGGAAGAATGGCGCCAGCATCGATTGGGTGTACCGCGGTGGAGAGTTCCAGAATTCCTTCCGCGTGTATCAACGCACAGGGGAGCCATGCCCAATCTGTGGAACGCCCATTGAACGCATCACCGTTAGTCAAAGGGGAACACACTTTTGCCCCTCTTGCCAGCGCTAAACCTTGTGCTAACGGGGTAACCAACCTCCCATAAAACCTTCTTCTCTGAAGAGCAGATTAGGAAAAATTAAAAATATCTCTTCCTATCTTGATTTTCTACGTCTTAATTGCTATACTAAGTATACCCCCCCCAGGGGGATGGGGTTACGAAAAGGAGGAACGGAATATGCATGACCGAAGTGAAGCCATTCACCGTTTGAAAATTGTCGAAGGACATATACGAGGGATTCAAAAAATGCTTGAAGAAGACGCTTACTGTATTGATGTGATTCGTCAAATCCAGGCGGTGCAGTCTTCACTCAATAAAGTCAGCACCCTCCTCCTTGAACAGCACCTGAACTCCTGTGTCATCACTGCGGTTCAGGGCGAAGACCCTAAAGAACGCGAGCGCGTCTTAAAAGAAATCAGCGATGTTTTTGAAGCCGCGACTCGCGTCTAAAACACACAATAACAATATCTTTTCTTTACTGGAGGCATCCATGCAGACCGTTACATACAAAATTCCAAACATTTCCTGCCATCACTGTGTTCACACCATCACTTCCGAACTGAGCGAACTGCCGGGAGTGAAAGAAGTCAAGGCTGATAAAGACACTAAAATCGCAGTCATTACCTTTGATGCTCCTGCCACAGAAGAACAAATCGTGGCAACTTTGCGGGAAATTAATTACCCGCCCGAGAGATAAATTTCTATCTTTGTCTACTTTAATACCTTTTGAGATCCCTCTTAGAGTCGGAAGAAGGGCTGGTTAAGTATGCCTCAAACCAAACAAGTCACCTTACCTGTAACAGGAATGACCTGCGCAAATTGTGTAGCCACTGTTGAACGCAGTTTGAAGAAGGTCAAGGGGGTGCAAACGGCTATCGTGAATCTCTCGTCAGAGCGTGCCAGCGTGGAATTTGACCCTGAATTGGCAGGGTTAACTGATCTGATTGAGCGCGTTGAGCGCGCCGGGTATGGTGTTGCAACTGGCGAAGCAGATTTTTTATTAAAACGCCTCAGTGATGATAATGACGCGCGAAGGCTGGAAAAAACTCTCTCATCTGTAGAAGGAGTCCTTTCGGTTCAAGTTTCGGTGGTGAGTGAGCGGGTACGGGTTCGTTACGTGCCCACGGTTATTACCTATACTGAACTTCGCCGTTCCATTCAGGCTCTGGGGTTTGATACTGTTGAAGAAGGCGGAGAAGCAGAGGACGCGGAAAGTGCCGCCCGACAGAAAGAAATCGAAGAACAAAAGCGCCACCTGATTGTGGGTTTGATTTTTGCTGTTCCCCTGTTTATTCTTTCCATGGCTGGAGACCTGGGATTTCTGCCTATGTCTGTATCCCACTCCACATGGATCAAATGGGTGATGTTTGCCCTGGCACTTCCCGTACAGTTTTACGTGGGACGGCAATATTACATTGGCGCGTACAAATCTCTGCGCAACGGCACCGCCAATATGGATGTTCTGGTGGCGTTGGGCACTTCAGCGGCTTTCTTTTACTCCATCCCCGTAACATTGGGCTGGATTCCCGGGCATGTATATTACGAAACTGCCGCGGTTATTATTGTCCTGATCAAACTGGGCAAACTACTGGAAGCGCGTGCTAAGGGAAGAACCAGTGAAGCCATTAAGAAACTCATGGCTTTGCGCCCGAAAAACGCTCGAATTATTCGAGACGGTGTAGAAATGGAAGTTCCGGTAGAGGATGTCCTGATTGGCGATGTGGTGCTCGTCCGCCCAGGCGAGAAAATTCCTGTGGACGGCATAGTTATTGAAGGGCGTTCTTCTGTGGACGAATCCATGTTGACGGGTGAATCATTGCCAGTGGAAAAAGGTCCCGGCGCTACCGTCATCGGCGGAACGCTCAACAAACTGGGCATGATCAAATTCGAAGCCACCCGCATTGGAAAAGATACCGCGCTTTCCCAAATTATCCGATTGGTTGAAGAAGCGCAAGCCTCCAAAGCGCCTATTCAAAAACTGGTAGACCGCATTTCAGCAGTATTCGTCCCTGTGGTAATCCTGATAGCGGTGCTTACTTTTTTGGGCTGGCTTTTCTTCGGTCCACCGTTACCCATTAACGCTGATGTTACCCCCTTCACTCGGGCATTGATCACGATGGTTGCGGTACTGGTTATCGCCTGCCCGTGTGCCATGGGACTGGCAACACCCACTGCAGTGATGGTAGGAACAGGGAAAGGGGCAGAACTGGGCATCTTGTTCAAACATTCCGAAGCCCTTGAGCGCGCCGGAACAGTAAAAATGGTTGTTCTGGATAAGACAGGTACCATCACGAAAGGACAGCCCTCTGTAACGGATATCCTTTCTCTTACCTCTGCCTTTAGCGAGGATGAAATTCTCCGGCTCGCCGCATCGGTGGAAAAAGGTTCTGAACACCCGTTGGGCGAATCGATTGTGGCGGAAGCAGGAAACAGGGACCTGAAACTCAGCGAACCTCAGGGGTTTCGCGCTACTGCAGGGAACGGGGTTGAAGCCGAGGTGGATGGATTATCCGTAGTTGTAGGCAGTCCGCGAATGATGCTTCAGCGC
This sequence comes from Anaerolinea thermophila UNI-1, assembly GCF_000199675.1. Classification (GTDB taxonomy): domain Bacteria; phylum Chloroflexota; class Anaerolineae; order Anaerolineales; family Anaerolineaceae; genus Anaerolinea; species Anaerolinea thermophila. The sequence continues at coordinate 1,419,548 of NC_014960.1, read as the reverse complement.
GGCTACACTCTCGAAAATGCAGACAAATCGATCGAGAAATTTCAGCAGGAAGGGAAGACCACTGTTGTAGTGGCGGTAAATAACCAGCCTGTTGGGGTCATCGCTATTGCCGACACCATCAAACCTGGCTCACGTGAAGCCATCGAAGAGTTGCACCGCATGGGAATAGAAGTAGCCATGTTAACCGGGGATAACCGCCCCACCGCTTTGGCTATTGCCCAACAAGCAGGGATTGACCGGGTACTGGCTGAAGTGCTTCCCGGTGAAAAAGCCGCTGAAGTGAAAAAACTTCAGGAACAGGGCTATGTGGTGGCAATGGTGGGAGATGGCGTCAACGATGCCCCCGCACTTGCTCAGGCAGATGTAGGTATTGCCATTGGCACGGGAACTGACGTGGCTATGGCTTCTGCGCCTGTCGTTCTCATCAGCGGCGATTTGCGCGGAGTGCCCCGAGCCATTCACCTCTCGCGGGTTACCCTGCGGACGATCAAACAAAACCTGTTTTGGGCATTTTTCTACAATACCATTCTCATTCCTGCGGCGGCGCTGGGCTACCTTGTTCCCATTCTTGCCGCGTCAGCGATGGCGTTCAGTAGCGTCTTTGTGGTAACAAACAGTCTTAGACTGAAAAATCAAAAAATATAGGAGAAGATCATGAATAAACGATTTCTTGTCTCGATTACACTTTTATTTATTCTGAGTTTGGTTCTTTCAGCATGCAATGCCCAGCCAGCCACGGGAATAGATTACGCTCAAATTCCCGCAGGGAAAGCCTATGCAGATGGGAAAGAGATTTACTTTGTGCATACGGAAACATCCGACCCGCAAATTGCTGAAAAGTTAACCAATATGATGAAGTCACCGGTGCTCACGGTTCCTTCTCTGGCAAATGTTCCACAGGAAGCGCTGGCTCAGGTATATGTATTTGAGAATGGAATTGCGGGGAAGGGACCTCTCGGATTCCAGGCAGATGTTTTCAATCATCCGCCATCCAGTGAGGGCTACACCCCGCTCCGTCAAATTGTTCTGGTCAAATGGGCAGAGAATGCCAAAGCAAGAGAACTGAAATCTGAAGAAGACATTAAGCAGGCAGAAGCCAACGGTGAATTAACCCTTTCTCCGACGAACGTTGTGGTGAATATGCCCTTCGTAGTGTGGGGTGGTGGAAAACGATAGTTAAGATCAGGCTCTAATCTTTCCAGGCTGACAAGAAAAATCCCTGTCAGCCTGTTTCTTTTGTCTTCAGGGTTGTTATAATGAAGATTGAGGAGGGGATATGTTCAAACAAATTCTCCTTGCTTACGATGGTTCAGAATACTCCCGCCGCGCTGCTGAGTTAGCAGGTAAACTGGCACGAGAGCAAAAAGATTGTGTGGTGCGAATCGTCTGTGCAGTAGGGGATGTTCCATGGGGCTCCAGCGATCCGATGGCAGAGCGATGGATTGCCGAACAAACCCTGGAAGGCAACCGTTTAATTGACGAAGCCAGCGCTCTGGTAGGGAATGGTGTAGAAATCCGCAGGGAACTGGTCTTCCAATCCCCGGCAGAGGGGATATTGAACGTAGCAGAAACCCACCAGTGCGACTTAATCGTCATCGGGACAAAAGGGAAGGGTGGTTTTGCCGGGCTGTTCATGGGCAGTCAAACCCAAAAAGTCATCAGCATGGCAAATTGCCCGGTGCTGGTGGTAAAGTGAAATTCATATGCTTGTACAGCCCGTTTTCGGGTATAATACAGACAACGCTCCCGTAGCTCAAGTGGACAGAGCGCCTGACTTCGAATCAGTAGGTTGTGGGTTCGAGTCCCGCCGGGAGCGCCTTTGTTTAATATGAGATCCCTTTGGCTTTTTCCTTTAACAGTGATATCTATCATCCTCTTCACTGGATGCCATGCTCAGGGCGTTACCCCTGTACTTCAGGTATCTGAAACTCCCACCCTGACCAGCACTCCTAATCCCCCCACCTCAACCCATACCCCAACTGTAACTGCAAGTCCATCAGCAACCCCAACGGTTACCCCCTCCCCTTCTGCAACCGTAACAGCAACGCCTACTTTCACCCCCAGTCCCATTCCCACCTATACGAAACTCCGTGCCAAAGTAATTATTGATCAGGCAGTGTGCCATTACGGACCCGGAGCGCCTTATCTCTACAAGTATGGGGTGTACAAAGGGAGCAATATCGAAGTGCTGAGGCGGGTCATCGGGAGCAATTATGTAGAGATTCAAGCCATTGGCGGAAGCAACCGCTGTTGGGTTCGGGCGGATTATCTGGAGTTTAAGGGAGACTGGCTAACGCTAGAACCGGTGAGCGCATGGGATGTAAAACTGCCTATTTCCCCTTACTACCCCTCTCCTGGCGGTGTCACCGCTAAACGGGAAGGAAATGAAATCATTGTTTCATGGAATCCCCTGCTTTTACGAGCCGGAGATGATTCCGAACAAACACCTTACATTATTGAGGCATGGATTTGTGTCCATGGTGAAATGATTTTCAAACCTTTTGGTACGTATCAAACCTCGGTCAGAATCCCGGATGAACCCGGATGCAGTGAAGCTTCATATGCTACATTCATCGCGGCAGAAAAGCACGGCTATACCCCACGGGTAGAAGTTCCCATCCCACCTCACACCCCATAACATGTGAAAAGAGCGAAACCATTGGGTTCCGCTCTTTTCGAAAGCCTTGAGGAGGACTGCCAGCGAAATTTATTTATTCTCCACGCACCAGCGTATCTACCACTTTGCCATCGGGGGATACCAGTTCAATCGCCAGGGGCATTTGACCAACGGCATGTGTAGAACACGCCAGACAGGGATCAAAGGCGCGAATGACGGCTTCCACGCGATTGAGCATTCCCTCGGTCAACTGGGATGATTTTACGTAGTAGCGCGCCGCCTGCAACACTCCGCGATTCATCGCCAGGTTGTTGTGCCCGGAGGCAATAATCAGATTTGCCCATTGAATCAACCCATGCTCATCCACTTTGTAGTGGTGAATCAACGTGCCGCGAGGTGCTTCACTCACGCCAATTCCTTCCAGATTATTGACCTCCGCATGAGCGCGCACATTGGTTGAGAGAATGTCCGGGTCATCCAGTAATTGCTCAATGCGCTCAATAGCATACAGAATCTCAATCAGGCGGGCATAGTGGTAATGGAAGGAACTTAACACCGCGCCCTTATCCAGGCAGTGAAATTCTGCCAGTTCCTGATCTGCCAGAGGTGTACCACATTCATTTGCAATATTCAACCGCGCCAGCGGACCTACCCGATACATCCCGCCGGGATAGCCCAGGGGTTTGTAGTACGGTGACTTCAGGTAACTCCATGGCTCAACAGATTCACCAATGTAATCCGCGTAGTTTTCTACAGAAAGTTGATCGGCAAGGATGCTTCCTCTGGCAGTGACTACACGCAAATAACCATGATAGTGTTCCAGGCGTCCTTCTTTGCTCACCAACCCCAGGAAAAGGCTGGGAAAATTGGCAAATGTGCGGATGTATTCCTGATAGGCATTCAGATTTTTCTTGTACCAATCCAGCGTGCGCTGAATGATGCTCTTTGCCTCAGGAATCTCCTTAAGAATTTGCTCTCTTGCCGATGGATCCAGCGGAGTGGCTACTCCCCCTGGAATGACCCAGGCAGGATGGATGCGTTTGCCCGCCAGCCGTTCAATCACCTGCTGGCCAAACTGCCGCAAACGAATACCATCACGGGCAAATTGAGGATGTTCCTGCGCTACGCCCAGGATATTGCGTTTTGCCGGGTCGGCATCCATGCCCAACAACAAGTCGGGTGAAGAAAGATAAAAGAAATTCAAGGCATGAGACTGGATAATCTGCCCCAAGTTGAGAATCCGTCTCAGACTGATTGCTGTAGGGGGAATACGCACCGAGAGAATTTGATCGCAGGCTTTTGCCGAGGCAATCAAATGGCTGACCGGGCAAATTCCGCAGGTGCGCGCCGTCAGAGAGGGCATCTCATAGAACGGACGTCCCTGTACAAATTTTTCAAAGCCGCGCACCTGAGTCACATGCACCTGAGCATCTTTCACCGAACCATCATCGTTCAGAAAAATGGAAACCCGGGCATGCCCCTCAATTCGGGTAACCTGTTCAATTACAATACGCTCGCTCATTTTTGCCTCCTATGCTCCAAAGCGGGTCAGTGGGTTGACATCCGGGATACGCCCTTCAATCAACTCGCTCAACACCTGGTAAATCGTGTCCGCCGCCGGGGGACATCCGGGCAAAAAGACATCCACATGCACATAGTGATGGAGCGGCAAAGCGTGCGGAAGCAGTTCAGGGAGTGATTGTACCGGAATTTGGGGATTCAAAGCATCGCTTTCCACATATAGGGACTTGAGCACTTCCTCGCGTCCAAAGGGATTACGCATCGAGGGAATATTTGCCGTAACAGCACAATCCCCAAAAGCCACCAGCAATTTGGTACGCTCTCGAATCTTGCGAATCTTTTGCAAGTCCTCTTCCGTTCCCAATGCGCCTTCTACCAGGGTAATATCCACATCCTCGGGGAAGTCCTTGGTATCCACCAGAGGGCTAAACACCAGTTCCACACGGTCGCTTAATGCCAGTAACCGCTCGTCAATATCCAGAAAAGACATGTGGCATCCGGAACAACCGTCCAGCCAGATCGTTGCCAGTTTAAGTTTTTCCATTTTTACTTACCTCCACGACGCCGCATTGCCAGATACGGAAGGAAGTGACGGCGCTTCGCCATTTCTGCCACCGATTTCCCTTTCTCTGCCAGCGCGCCGGTTGGACATACATGCACGCACTTTCCGCATCCCGTGCAGGTGGGAGATTCACCCCAAGGGGTATCAAAATCGGTGATGACCATGGTGCGAATGCCGCGATTGCGCAAGTCGCGGGTATGAGCGCCTTCAATTTCCTCGCAAACGCGCACACAACGCCCGCAAAGGATACAACGATTGTGATCCACTTCGTATTTGGGATGAGAGCCATCCAGCATAAAGCGCGGATGCAGATAGGCAAAGCGCACATGATTTACACCCAGTCTCTGCGCCACACTTTGCAGTTCACAATGTCCATTGGACACACATACCGCGCAGATGTGATTGCGCTCGGAAAAGAGCAACTCAACGATCATCTTTCGGTAATTGCGCAAGCGCGGGTTATCGGTAATGATGTCCATGCCTTCTTCCGGCTTGGTAGCACAAGCCGGCACCAAACGTCCGCTCCCTTGAATCTCCACCATGCATAAACGGCACTGTCCGGTTGGAAGAATGCCCTCTAAATGGCATAATGTAGGAATGTCAATGCCATTCTCGCGTGCCACATCCAGAATGGTCTCTTCTTCAGTCGCGCTAAAGGGTTTTCCATCCATCGTAAATGTCTTAACAGCAGTCCCAGGGGTCATCATGCTTCCTCCACGGGAGTAGATTTTCGAATTTTGGCTAAGTACTCTTCACGGAAATATTTGAGGGTACTGAGAATGGGATTGGGAGCCGCCTGTCCCAACCCGCACAGACTGGCACTGCGCACCAGATCACACAATTCTTCCAGAGTCTTGAGATCTTCCTCGGTGGCTTCGCGCCGCTGGAATTTACCCAGCAGGTTGTATAACTGTACCGTCCCCACCCGGCAGGGAACACACTTTCCGCAGGATTCTTCCATGCTGAATTCCATGAAGTAGCGGGCAACGTCGATCATGTCTGAGCGATCGTCAATCACAATCATACCGCCGGAGCCCATCATCGAACCTAACGCTTTAAGGGACTCATAATCCACCGGCGTATCCAGCAACTCTTCAGGAATACATCCACCCGAAGGTCCGCCCGTCTGCACGGCTTTAAATTTGCGTCCATCCGGCACACCTCCACCGATGTCATAAACAATTTCCCGCAAGGTAATGCCCATAGGAACTTCAATCAAACCGGTGTTCTTCACCTTACCGGTAAGGGCAAATACTTTTGTGCCTTTGCTTTTTTCGGTGCCGGTTTGGGCAAACCACTCTCCGCCGTTACGCAGAATGGCAGGAATATTGGCGTATGTTTCCACATTGTTCACCAGCGTGGGTTTTCCAAACAAACCCGATTGCGCCGGGTAAGGCGGGCGCAATCGCGGCATTCCGCGATTCCCTTCCACAGACTGGAGAAGGGCAGTTTCTTCCCCACAGACAAAGGCACCTGCCCCCAAACGGACATCTACCTTAAAAGAGAACGGCGTGCCACAAATATTCTGTCCAAGGAAGCCCATCTTTTCTGCCTGACGAATAGCAGTGCGGAAACGCTTAACTGCCAGCGGATACTCAGCGCGGACGTAAACATAACCCTGGTTGGCTCCCACCGCATAAGCGGCAATAATCATCCCTTCCAGCACACGGTGAGGGTCACTTTCAAGGATGGAACGATCCATGAAAGCGCCGGGGTCCCCTTCATCTGCATTACAAACCACAAACTTCTGCTCTCCTTCGGCTTTGGCTACCGTACTCCATTTCAATCCTGTGGGGTAACCTGCACCACCGCGACCGCGCAAACCGCTTTTCTGAACTTCCTGAATGACTTCAGAAGGGCTGAATTCTGTCAGCACTTTAATCAGCGCGGCATACCCACCCGTTGCTATGTAATCCTCAATGCGCTCCGGATCCACAACCCCGGCATTTTCCAAAGCATTTTTCTTCTGCCGGGTGAAGAAAGGCTGATGGGTATCAATACGCTTTTCTTCCAGCGGTTCACCACCCAACCTGTCCAGAATAGCAGGCACATCTTCCGGGGTCATTTCTTTGTAAAGAATGCCATCTGGTTGAATGGATACAATAGGTCCAGCAGCACACAACCCTAAACAACCCACTTTCTTGACCAACACTTCATTTTCCAGACCACGCTGCTTTACTTCGGCTTCCAACGCTGCCAGAATCTCATCGCTCCGCGAAGAGAGGCACCCCGTACTGGAACAGACCATGATGCGGTAACGAACCTGCTGTTGCAGTTCCTGTTCTTTTTCAGAGATGGCTAAGAGTTCTTCATTTGTCATGGTTTACCCACTCCCGAATTTTGGCTTTCATCTCTTCCACGCCCAATTTCCCCACCACCTCGCCGTCCAGAATCATGACGGGAGCCAAGCCACAGGCACCCACACAACGGGCAACCATAAAGGTCAATTTTCCATCTGGCGTGGTTTGTCCGGGCTCCAAGCCAAATTCCTCTTTCATGAAATCTACAATCTCTCCGGCTCCTTTTACATAACAGGCAGTTCCGGTACAAAGGGAAAAGACATGTTCCCCCACCGGGTTCAGATTAAAAAGGTTGTAAAACGTGGCTACTCCAAATACCTTTGCCGGGGGAATGTTCAAGGACTCTGCCACGTAATTCAACGCTTCACGGCTCACAAACCCAAAGGTTTCCTGGATAGAGTGCAGAGTTTCGATAAGCGCCGTAGAGGCATATCCATGCCGGCGCATGGTGGCTTCGACAATCTTCCAGCGCCGATCTCCATCTGGGGGATTTACTTTTCGAGTCGTTGCAACCATACCATCCCTTTCAAACTAGAAGAATTTTTGGACAACCATACGGAAAAGATCACTCTCCGTGAGAATTCCAACCAGTTTGCTGTTTTCAACTACTGGCAAGGAATGGATTTTCTTTTCCAGCAACAATCGCGCCGCTTCCTTCAGCGTGGTTTGCGGTGAAACGGTTACCAGCGTTCGCGTCATAATCCCTTCCACCGGTTGCGTCAGAATCTTCAGGGAAAGTTCCTGTTGCTTGCGAGAAATAAAACGGGAAGGATCACTGCTAACTAAATCGGTACGGGTGACCAAACCAACCAAACGATCTTCTTCCAGTACGGGGAGGGCACGAATGCGTTTTGTTCCCATCAGGCGATGGGCTTCCAGCAAACTGGTATCCGGCTCCACCACTACCACTTCCTCACTCATGTACTCCGCCACCACAAGAGGCTCTTCCAGTTCTTCGATAATGAAGCGGAAAATATCCGATGAAGTCAAAATTCCCACCAGTTCTCGTTGGTCATTAAGCACAGGCAAGCCGGTGATTTTGTTTTCCAACATCACACGAGCCGCTTTTGGCATTGGCGTATTAGGGAAAACGGTAATGGGATTAACCGTCATGATGTCTCGAATCGTTTGATGATGCAGGTCAAATGCAATCTCCCAGGTTTCGTCACTAACAGCCGGCAAATCAGCACGGAGCAGCCCGCGGCGGGTCACAATGCCTACCAGTTTGCCGGCAGAGACCACCGGCAAATGGCGAATTTTGCGAACATCCAGAAGTCGCCGGGCATCTACTATAAAAGTTTCCGGCGTCACCGTATAAACCGGGGAACTCATCCAGTTTTTCACAATTCCTTTTTTCATCCTGACCTCCCAAGCCATGGTTCAAAAGGCATACTTTTTCCTAGCCAGAAGTATAGGTACTGAAAGGAAACACGTCGTCCAGGAAAATATGGAATTCTTCTCCATAAAAAGGTTGATTCTTAAGCAAAAACATCGGGATTTTTCCCGATGTTTTTAGTGATATCTTGAGAATCTTTTTATGTTTGTTCAGTCCAGCGAGACAATCCCCCGTTTGAGGGCATAAAGCACGGCTTGTGTTCGACTGGAAACATTTAATTTAGAAAGAATGCGGCTGACATGGGTATGTACGGTCGCATTGCTGACCACCAGAAGACGGGCTATTTCGGCATTGCTGTATCCCTGAGCCATAAATTGAAGTACTTCCTTTTCACGCTCGGTTAATTCTTCTTCAGGCGCAGGTTCATCTGGCATGTTCTTAATCTGTCCCAGAACATATCGCGTAACCGCAGGATGGAGCGCCCCTTCGCCCTGAGCCACCTGCTCTATGGCTTTGACCAATTCTTCAGGAGAAGCATCCTTCAATAAGTATCCCGTAGCACCAGCACTGAGGGAAGGAATCACTTTATCGTTGGTGCTGAAACTGGTCAGCACAAGCACCTGAACCTGAGGAACACGTTGCTTGATAAGCCGGGTGGCTTCAATCCCATCCATGCCGGGCATAACCAGATCCATCAATACCACATCGGGCTGAAGAGCACAGGCTTTCTCCACGGCTTCATTTCCATCGCCTGCCTCACCTACAACCTCAATGCCGGGTTCCGTCTCCAAAATCGCCATGAGCCCTTTGCGTACTACAACATGATCATCCACAACCAGCAAACGGATTTTCTTCATAGACTGACCTCAAAGGTAACCACTGTTCCCTGTCCTGGAGTGCTCTGAAGGCTGAGTTTTCCCCCTGCGGCTTCGGCGCGTTCACGCATGGTTTTCAGCCCCATCCCTGCAGGAGGGAGATTCTCCACATCCATTCCCACACCATCATCCTCAATCCTCAGAATCAAAGACTGCCCGCTTTGCACCACATGTACAAACAGGTTGCGGGCTTGAGCATGTTTCACAATATTGTTCAGGGCTTCCTGAGCAATGCCGTAAAGCGTTTCTTCCAGACGTTTATCCAGCGGCGAATTCACCCGCCACTTCAACGCCGCATTTAAACCCACCTGTTCCTCTACCGAGCGCAATCGCTGTTCCAGCGCAGCTCTCAGTCCCAATTGTCCCAAAATGGAGGGACGCAACTCAAAGATGAGCATGCGCATCTCTTTAAGAGCTTCCTGTGCCGATTCACGCAGGCGCTCGACATGATGACGCGCACGCTCCCAATCGGCTTGCTCCATCTGGCGAAGCGTGGCTTCCGAATACAACATGATGCTGTAAAGCAATTGATTCACTGAGTCATGAAGTTCTCGAGAAAGGCGATGGCGTTCTTCCAGGATCGCCATTTCCTGCACCTGACGGGTAAGACGCGCGTGTTCTATGGCGACTGCCGCCTGATCGGCGAAAATTTGAATCAGACGCACATCTTCAGGAATGAAAGCCTGCCCCTGATGAACTAACTGCAACACCCCCACAATCCTGTTTTGCGAGCGGAGCGGCACAGCCAGAACGGACATTGGCAAACCACTGAGGTTTTCCTGGGCTGGATGATTCACCAGTACCGCTTCTCCCTTGCGCACTGCCGAGCCAATCACCGATTTATCTACCCTGACCCTGCCCTTCATCTCAGGAACCTCTCCCGTGGAATAAGGGATGCGCAACCAGCCATCATCTTCCAGGAGAGCGACAGCACTCCCGGAAGCATGGGTCAAATGCAGGGCTTCATCACAAATAATCTGAAGTACTTCTTCCAATTCCAGTTTATGTAAAAGCGCCAGCGTTACCTGATGAAGCGCCTGACTCTCCGCAAGCCGTGCTTGAGTTTCATGGTACAAACGTGCATTTTCTAATGCCAGAGCAATGGCAGTGGCAAACCACTCCACCATGCGCACTTCGGTATGGGTAAAGGGGTCATTCTGTCCACGCCGCACCACCAAAACCAGCCCCGCCAGACGCCCTTCCCGCATCACCGGCACGGATACCACCGCGCTCACCCCCAACTGAGTGACAACCGAAGGCGAAACACGCGGATCAGTTTCCACCAGATTGGAAATGAGAGTCACCGGACGCCCCAACATACGGTAAACCAGCACATCCGTTTCTGGGTCGAGCGTAGATGTCATAAAGACAGCCCGTTCGGTTTCTGTAACCCGTCCCCCAGCCAGCAAAGGGGAAAACCGCTGATCCTCTTCAAGAATGGCAATGAATGCTCCATCTGCCTCAGCGGCTATCGCCAGGTCATCAGCAACCTTTTGAAGCGCACCGCGAAGATTTTCATAATACTGGCGATCTAACATGGCGAGAGACTTTCCGGTGGAAATCACAAAAAAAATTCCTCTCTTTCCAGAGAGGAATTATACCAGCCCCCATCCTCCCAACCGAATCGTACCGGAAAAAAGAAGCCCAACGGGGATTATTTCATCATCAGTTCAACAACAGTATCCCAATCATCGGGTAATTCGGGCTGAGAGAAAGAGATAAATGCATCTTCCGGATACTCTGCGGCATTCCAGGGGCGTTCCAATCTCACCTCTGAACCGTCTGCCAGCAAACGCGCATAGGCAATTTTGCCTTCCAACCCTCGTAAATTAACAGGACCAATGCCCCTGTCGAGAAGGTGAGCATACAGACGTCCTTCCTTTGCCGTCCAGCGCCCCCATTCTGGCTTGGGGAACGGGGCACGCCCACAGCCGTAAATGCTTTCCCCGTTCCGCCGCATCCACTGTCCCACCTCGGACAGGATACGCACACTGGCTTCGGGAATTTCACCTTTTGCATTGGGTCCTACATTGAGCAACAGATTCCCGCCTTTGGAAACACACTCCACCAGGGTTCGAACTATCGTCCGTGGAGATTTCCAATTCAAATCCTGAGCATGGTATCCCCAATGGTCATTCAAGGTGATACAGGCTTCCCAGGGAATAGGCTCACCGTCTTCATTGGTCACCCCCTCAGGCGGGATAATTTGCTCGGGAGAGGCAAAATCGCCCGCATACACTTCTGGTTGACGCGCGCGAATGTTTCCGCCCAAACGGTTATCAATCAAGATTTCAGGTTGAAGGGAACGCACCATGTTCACCAGTTCGGTTGCCTTCCAGGCTTCGCCGCGCATGTCGTCGTAAGAAAAATCAAACCAGATGATGTCGATTTTTCCGTAAGATGTCAACAGTTCTTCCACCTGATTGTGCACATAAAGGGCATAACGCTCCAAATTGCCCTTGCACTCCGAAAACTCCGGAAAATTCCGGTAGGGGTGAAAACGGTCACCTGCCACAGGATAATCCGGGTGATGCCAGTCCAGCAGGGAATAATAAAACCCTACCCGCAACCCCTCAGCACGAAAGGCGTCCACGTACTCTTTAATCAAATCCCGCCCGGCTGGTGTGTTTGTGGCTTTGTAATCGGTAAACTGGCTGTCGAACAGGCAAAAGCCGTCGTGGTGCTTGGTGGTCATGACGGCATATTTCATTCCCGACTGCCTGGCAATCCGCGCCCATTCCCGGGGATTGTAATGAATAGGGTTAAACGTCTCAAAGTACTGCTGATATTGTGCTTCCGGGATACTTTCAAAATGCTTGACCCATTCTCCGCGTGCAGGAATGGCGTAAATTCCCCAATGGATAAACATCCCAAACCGGGCATCTATGAACCAGCGAATACGATCCTTATCCATCTCTTAACGTCCCATTTTTCTCAAAAATTCGCGACAGCGGGCAATGGTCTCCAGTGGAGGAACGGCATATTGTTCCTGTTCGACAATATACCATTCGGTAACATCGCAACACTCACACATGGCAAAGACATCCTGCCAGGGCACTTCTCCCTCCCCAGGCAAAGCCAATGGATTTTTAGAAGAGTATTCTTTGAGGTGGATGGTCACTGCCCGATCACTGTATCTCTGAAGATACTCCAAAGGGTCCGCATTACCGTGCATCGCGTTTCCCGTATCCAATTGCATGAATACTTTTGGGTTTGTTGCACTGAAGAAGATATCAAATTGCACCTCCCCGTCCATCCAATCAAATTCAAAATCGTGGTTATGGTACCCCAAACGTAATCCATGCGGTTCTAAACGCTCTGACAGTTGCGAGAAATATTCCGCTGTCTTCAGCCACGCCGCTCGGCTGGAACGAAACTCTTCCGGTAACCATGGCACGACAAGGTAAGGATTACCCAACTCCAGATGAAATTCGACCGTCTGCTGAAATGTCTCCTCCGAAAGATCGCTAAGCGGAATATGAGCACCGCAACACTTTAAACCGTTTTCCTCCAGCCATTGACGGAGTTGCCTGGCAGAATGTCCATAAAAACCGGCAAATTCCACCCCTTCATACCCCATTTGGGCAATGGATTTGAGCGTCCCCGGCAAATCACGCGCGCAGTCCTCACGGACGGAATACAATTGAACACCTACAGGAATCGGTGACATGAGAACCTCCCAAACAACTTGAGGATACTCTCATTGTATCCCGGAATGACCCAAAATTCCTTTCAAAATGACCCACTTTTTCTATTGACAAAAAAGGTCATCATGCTATAATCAGCCAAACTTCGGGAGAAATATGGCATTCCTTACTGAACTCAAGGCTCGACGAAAGACCTTCCTTCCCCGGAATTTCCAGGGAAGGTCGGCTGGTCGTACCTGTTAAAGGGATTGCCTGACTTCTACCCCATAAATCCCTGACAGTTGTAACCAAGCCCTCCAGTACCTGGAGGGCTTTTTGATTTTGAATTGCCAAAGGAGTAAGATATGCCCAAACAAACCCCATCTACCCCCATTAAGAAAGTTGTTCTTGCCTATTCCGGCGGACTGGACACTTCAATCATCGTGCCATGGCTGAAAGAAAACTATGGCTGTGAAGTCATTTGTTTCACCGCCGATATTGGACAGGGTGAGGAATTGTCCGGCTTACCGGAGAAAGCCAAGGCTACTGGCGCCTCCAAACTATACATCGAAGATTTGACCGAAGAATTTGCCAGCCAGTATCTGTTCAAACTGCTCAAGTCTGGTGCCATCTACGAACGGCATTATCTGTTAGGCACCTCCATTGCCCGCCCTCTCATCGCCAAACACATGGTGGAAATTGCCCACCTGGAAAACGCCGATGCTGTAGCACACGGATGCACCGGCAAAGGCAATGATCAGGTGCGCTTTGAGTTAACCGTCATGGCTCTGGATCCACGCCTCAAGGTCATTGCTCCCTGGCGGGAATGGAATATTCGCTCGCGCGAGGATGCTCTGGAGTATGCCGCTGCCCATCAGGTACCGGTCAGTTCGACCTTGAAATCTATCTACAGTCGCGACCGCAATCTCTGGCATCTCTCCCATGAAGGCGGGTTACTGGAAGACCCCTGGGCAGAACCCGAGGAAAGCATGTATCAGATAACCGTCGCTCCGGAAGATGCCCCGGATACCCCAGAATATGTTGAAATCACCTTTGAAGAAGGCACACCGGTAAAGCTCAACGGCAAAGCCTTATCCTCTGCTACGCTGATCAAAGCCCTGAACGAAATTGGTGGTAAGCATGGCATCGGAAGAGTGGACATGGTGGAAAACCGCCTGGTGGGAATGAAATCCCGTGGCGTGTATGAAACCCCCGGTGGAACGATTCTGATGCGGGCGCATAAAGAATTGGAGCAGATTACTCTGGATCGGGACACCCTGCATTACAAGGACGTGATGGCACAGCGTTATGCTGAACTGGTGTATTACGGACAGTGGTTCACCCCGTTGCGCGAAGCGCTGGATGCCTTTTTTGAGGTCACCCAAAAGCATGTTACCGGAACGGTACGGCTCAAACTCTACAAAGGGAATATCATCACAGCAGGGAAGAAATCGGTATTCAGCCTGTACCGCGAAGACTTTGCCACCTTCGGCAAAGATAACGTATACGACCAGAGCGATGCCGCAGGATTCATCACCCTGTTTGGACTGCCCCTCAAGGTTGCCGCCATGCGGGATATTGCCACAGCTGTACAAATTGCCTCGAACGCACCGGATTACTCTTCGTTCAAGCGGGATTAAGTGTACAATTCGGACATCTAATCCCTGAATGCAAGGAGAAAAGGACATGAGCAAACTTTGGGGCGGGCGTTTTTCCAGTGGCTTGGATCCCATTGCGTGGGAATACAATGCCTCCATTTCCTTTGACTGGCGGCTAGCCGAGGTAGATATTCGCGGCTCAATCGCCTGGGCAAAAGCCCTGATGAAAGCAGGGGTCATCAGTCTGGACGAACAACAGCAAATTGTCAAAGGACTGACCGATGTCCTCTCAGAAGTGCGCAGTGGTAAGTTTAAGCACGAACCAACCGATGAGGACGTGCATACGGCTATTGAACGCCGCTTGATTGAGCTCACCGGTCCGGTGGGAGGAAAATTACACACCGGGCGCAGCCGCAACGATCAGATTGCCACTGATTTTACCCTCTGGCTGGTAGAAGCCATTGACCGGATTGATGCTTTTGTGAAACTGGTGCAAAGCGCCCTGGTTGACCGTGCAGAGAACGATTTTGGAATCATCCTGCCGGGTTATACTCACTTCCAGCAATCCCAACCAATTCTGCTCAGTCACTGGTGGCTTTCTCACTTCTGGCCCCTCGCCAGAGACCGCCAGCGGCTTGGACAACTGCGCGAACGCGCGGCTGTACTTCCTCTGGGATCGGGAGCGCTTGCCGGAACGCCTTATCCCGTTGACCGCAAGTTCCTCGCTAATCAGTTGGGACTGAAAGCCATCACCCCGAACAGCATTGACGCAGTATCCAATCGCGATTCCGCGGCGGAATTTCTCTTTGTGTCCACGATGATTGCCCTGCATCTCTCCCGGCTTGCCGAGATGCTTATTCTGTACACTTCGGCCGAATTTGGTTTCATTGAACTCTCCGACGCTTATTCCACCGGTTCCAGTCTGATGCCACAAAAGAAAAACCCCGATACGCTGGAACTCACCCGCGGAAAAGCCGGGACAATGATTGGCAGGCTGGCTGGACTGCTCTCGGTTTTGAAAGGACTGCCCTCTGCATACGACAAAGACCTACAGGAAGACAAGGTGCCCGTCTTTGAAGCCAGCGACACCCTGTGCCTGATGCTTCCTGTGGTTGCCGGCGTCCTGCGTACCCTCGAAGTACATCCTGAAAAAATGCATAAGGCATTAGATCCCGCCATTCTGGCAACCGATCTGGCAGATTATCTGGTGCGCAAAGGGGTGCCCTTCCGGCAAGCGCATGCCATGGTAGGACAAATTGTGCGGCGGGCTCACGACCTGAACTTGCTTCTCAATCAACTGCCTCTCAAGGAATTTCAGAAAGTCAGTCCGCTTTTTGAAGAAGATGTACATGGGGTGTTTGATTTCCAGGCGTCTATTGCACATCGTAATGTTCCCGGTGGAACCAGCCCGGCGGCAGTGCAGATTCAGTTACAGCAAGCCCGCCAATTCCTGGAACAGCATAAGATTCGCAGTGCCCTCCCTCCCGAAACCCCTCGGGGTGGAGATGGTTCATAAGATTTTTGTCCATTTTTAGAAAAACAAAGGAGGTTAAGATGACTACTGCTTATTGCCCTGAATGTGATGCCCCCATCAGCCTGGAAGATGTGATGGTCGGTGAGATCCTGGTGTGCCCGGATTGTGGCGTAGACCTGGAAGTGCTCAGTATTGACCCGCCACAGGTAGAACTTGCTCCGATGGAAGAAGAGGACTGGGGAGAGTAAGGCGTTTGTCTGTTTCACCTGGAGGTGTGCGAATGAAAATCGGTATCATCCTTTCCCGGGTACGGGTCGAAGAAAAGTGGTTGCTGGAAGCCTTCGAGAAACGGGGCATCGATTTTGAACGCATCGACGACCGCGAATCCGTGTTTGATATCAGCAGGCCTGATTCGTGGATGGTTTTTGATGTCGTTCTGGAACGGAGTATCTCATTTGCCCGAGGCTTGTACGCCACCCAAATTCTCAACTCGTGGGGAATTCCTACGGTCAATATGGCACACGTTGCGGCTACCTGTGGAGATAAACTTGCCACCTCATCCGCATTGGCTAAAGCGGGCGTGCCACAACCACGCATTAAGGTTGCGTTCACACCGGAAGCCGCCCTGCAAGCCATTGAAGAACTGGGGTATCCAGTAGTTTTAAAACCTGTGATTGGTTCGTGGGGACGCCTGCTGGCAAAAATTAACGACCGCGATGCAGCCGAAGCCATTCTGGAACATAAGGAAACCCTGGGGTCTTACCAGCACTCCATTTATTACATTCAGGAATACATTCAGAAACCCGAGCGGGATATCCGGGCATTCGTGGTAGGGGATCAAACCGTCTGTGCAATTTATCGCAATTCCTCCCACTGGATCACCAACACCGCCCGCAACGGACAAGGAGAAAACTGTCCCATCACCCCTGAACTGAATGACTTGTGTGTAAAAGCCGCGCATGCAGTAGGTGGAGGCGTACTGGCTGTAGATGTACTTGAAGACCCACAACGGGGCTACCTGGTCAATGAGATTAACCACACCATGGAATTTCACACCCTTGCGCCCACCACCGGTATAGACATCGCCGGAATTATCGCCGATTACACCATTGCGGTTGCGCGGAAAGACATCCGCCTGCACTCCCCCATCATTCAGCCACCACAAAATGGGCAAGCCCTCTGGAATGCCCTTTCTCACACCCTTGCAGAATGGAGCCATCTGACGCCATGAGTTCTCTCAAAGTCTCTATCATCGGAGCCTCCGGCTATGTGGGGGGCGAATTATTAAGGTTGTTACTGGATCATCCCGAAGTGGAAATTCAGCAGGTCACCTCCAGCAGTCATCTTGGGGAATACGTCTATCAGCAACACCCCAACTTGCGGAAGCGTACTTCGCTAAAGTTTTCCGATCCCAATCAGGTAACACCTTGCGATGTGCTCTTCCTTGCCATGCCGCATGGCGAAAGCCAGCGCAAGATCAACCAGTACGCCCAAACCGCGCCGAAGATTATCGACCTCTCGGCAGATTTTCGCCTGCGGGATGCCAGTTTATACACACAGTATTATGGAGAAACCCATCAAGCCCCGGAATGGTTAGGGCGATTTGTGTATGGGCTCCCTGAACTGCACCGTGAAGAAATGCGGCAGGCTTCATACATCAGCGGAGTGGGATGCAATGCTACAGCAGCCAATCTGGCACTTTATCCGCTGGTTAAAGCCGGGGTGCTGGATCTCTCATTGCCCATTATTGTAGATGTTAAGGTGGGTTCATCCGAGGGCGGAGCCACACCCAATGCCGGCTCACATCATCCAGAGCGCAGCAGTGTGGTGCGCACGTTTTCATCCTATGGTCACCGGCACACCGCTGAAGTTATCCAGGAATTGGGATTGAAAGCCGTACATTTGACCATGACCTCGGTGGACCTGGTACGAGGGGCACTGGCGGCAGCACACGCCTTTACCCTGCCCGACGTAACGGAAAAAGATTTGTGGAAAATCTACCGTCAGTGGAGCGAAAGCGAACCTTTTATCCGACTGGTCAAGGATCGCCGGGGGGTGCATCGTGTACCTGAGCCCAAAATTCTGGCAGGGTCGAACTATGTGGATGTGGGCTTTGACTTCGATCCGCAAAGCCGCCGAGTGGTTGCTCTTGCTGCCATTGATAATCTGATGAAAGGCGCCGCCGGCTCGGCAGTGCAGGCAATGAACCTGATGTGCGGTTTTGAGGAAACCACAGGCTTAACGTTTTCTGGACTGCATCCCATCTAAGACATCGCGGAGGAAGATATGATCGTCGTCAAAATTGGGGGTTCTCAAGGGGTCAATCTGGATACCATCTGTGCCGACGCTGCCAGCCTCATCCAGCAAGGGGAACAACTCATTCTGGTTCACGGAGGCTCGGCAGAGGTCAATGAGATTTCCACCCAACTTGGACATCCCCCTCGATTTGTGACCAGCGAGAACGGCTTTACCAGTCGCTATACCAATCGGACAACCCTGGAAATCTTTGCCATGGTAACCGCGGGAAAAATCAATACGTTAATTGTTGAGAGAATGCAAAAACACGGCGTCAATGCGCTGGGGCTTTCCGGTGTGGATGGACGTCTGATGAGGGCACAGCGAAAAGAAGCCATCCGTATAGTAGAAAATGGGCGCAAGATGATTTTGCGCGACGATTACACAGGCAAAATTGAAACAGTGAACACCAACTTGCTTCAATTGTTGCTGGAAAACGGCTTTACCCCTGTGATTGCCCCGCTGGCACTCTCGCAACAGGGAGAAGCGGTCAATGTGGATGCTGACCGCGCCGCGGCGATGATTGCTGGCTCTGTGCATGCTGAACAACTTATCATCCTGACCAATGTGCCAGGGTTGATGCGTCACTTCCCTGACGAAAGCACGGTCATTCCAAGGCTCTCACGGGCAGAACTAGATTCGGCTCTTTCGTTCGCCGAAGGACGGATGAAGAAGAAAGTTTTGGGAGCCAGTGAAGCAATTCACCTGGGAGTGCCCCGGGTTATTTTTGCCGATGGACGCACTGAACATCCCTTGCTGGATGCACTGGCTGGTAAAGGAACGGTAATTGCATGATGAACATCATTGAACTGGAAAACCAGTACACATCGGGGTTGTACACCAAACGCCCCATTGCGATTGTGCGTGGAAAAGGCGCCCGCCTGTGGGACGCAGAGGGGAAAGAATACATTGATTGCGTAGGTGGACAGGGAGCTGCCAATATCGGACATGCCAATCCGGCAGTTGCAGCTGCCATTGCCGCGCAAGCACAGACCCTCATTTCCTGCCCAGAAATGTTTTACAACGACCGGAGGGCTTTGCTGGAACAACGCCTATGCGAAATCTCGGGCTTTCCCCGAGTCTTCCTGTGCAACTCCGGGACAGAAGCCAATGAAGCGGCAATCAAATTCGCCCGCCTTGCTACGGGGAAATCGCAAATTGTTGCCTGTATGCGTGGATTCCATGGGCGCACGATGGGAGCACTTTCGGCAACCTGGGAAAAGAAATACCGCGAGCCCTTCGAGCCGCTGGTTCCAGGCTTTCAGCATGTACCTTTCAACCGCCCTGAAGCCCTGGAAGAGGCTATCCGGGAGAATACCGCCGCATTTGTGGTGGAAATCGTCCAGGGAGAGGGTGGGGTTAACCCTGCCAGCACTGAGTTTCTGATCAGGGCAGAACAACTTTGCCGGGAACGGGGCGCTTTGCTGATTGTGGATGAAGTCCAAACTGGATTCGGAAGAACCGGTAAGATGTTTGCTTACCAGCACCACCCCATTCGTCCGGATCTGGTCTGCCTGGCGAAATCCATTGCCGGGGGTTTTCCCATGGGAGCCGTGTTGATCGGCGAAGCAGTTGGCGAACTTCCTCCGCAGGTGCACGGTTCAACCTTTGGAGGCAATCCCCTTGCCTGTGCCGCGGCACTTGCTTCGATTGATTACATGCTGGCACACCACCTGCCTCAGCGCGCACAGGAATTGGGGACCTGGTTTCTTCAGGCATTAAGTCAAATTCAGTCCCCCTTGATTCGCGAAGTAAGAGGGCTGGGACTGATGGCGGGTGTGGAACTGAAACAGAAAGTCACTCCATACCTGCAAGCCCTGATGCAGGAAGGCGTTCTGGCTCTGCCGGCAGGGTTGACAGTAATGCGTTTTCTCCCTCCCCTGGTCATCGAACCCGCCGACCTTGAAATTGTCATTGAGGTTCTTCAACGGGTGCTTCGGGAGGGCTGAATGGATGAAGTTGCCTTACTGAAAGACTTGGTCTCTCGATACAGCCCTACCGGTGAGGAAAGCAAGGCTGTCGCTTTCCTTGTCGAAGAAATGCAAAAAGCAGGATTCAAGGCTTTTGTAGATTCAACCGGTAACGCAGTGGGCATCCTGGGAGATGGACCCAATGAAATCGTCCTGCTGGGACATATTGACACCGTGCAGGGGGAAATCCCGGTACGCATCGAGGGAGACCTGCTCTTTGGAAGAGGGACTGTGGACGCCAAAGGTCCTCTGGCATGTCTGACCGCCGCTGCCGCACAGGCAGGTCCTCAACCCGGTTGGAAAATCATCGTCATCGGAGCGCTGGCTGAAGAAGGCGACTCCCGGGGTGCCAAAGAAATTCTTCACACCTATCACCCGCATTTCGCGGTGATTGGAGAACCCAGCGGGTGGGATCGTATCACTCTGGGATACAAAGGGAGCGCCTGGATTCGTTACCGCGTCGAAAAGCCCATGTCTCACAGCGCATCGGGAAAACAAACCGCCTGTGAAACCGCCGTGCAATTCTGGAACAGACTGGTGAAGCAAACCCATCAATGGAATGCCTCGACCACGCGGGTCTTTGATCAGGTCACCCCCAGCCTGCGTTCCATGCATTCTGAACAGAATGGATTTGTGGACACTGCTGAATTAGAAATAAATGTACGACTGCCCCCTGCCATGCCACCCGAAAGGTTAATGCAGGAAATCCTCCTTCTCGATGATGAAGGCACTGTAAACCTGCTGGACGGGATTCCAGCCTACCGGGGTGAGAAAAATTCTCCGCTTGTGCGGGCTCTTCTCCAGGCTATTCGCTCCGAAGGTGGCAACCCCACATTTTCATTAAAAACTGGTACCGCAGACCTTAACCTTGTCGCTCCGGTATGGAGCTGCCCCTGTGTGGCATATGGACCGGGGGATTCCAATCTTGACCATACCCCAAACGAACATATCTCCCTGAGCGAATATCGTCAGAGCATTCGAGTACTCACCCAAACGCTGAAAACAATCACTCAGGGAGCCTCTTGAATCCACTCAGCCAGAAATGGCTGGTATTTTACCGGGTCAAACTCCACAAAGCGGTACAAAGCAAAACCTCGAAGGGCATATGGATCTCCAGAGAAGAAGTACTGGAGATCCTCCTGTGATGGGGCACGCGCTACCACAATCCCGCCGGTGCGCGGATTCATCGGGCCTGAAAGCAGTAACCAGCCTTTATCATATCCCGTCTGCAGAAAGGCGCGGTGTTCGGGTACAACGGCTTCCAGGGTGGAAAAAGGAACAGTATAGGTAATTTCAATGAGGAAGTGCTTCATAGGACCTCTTATCTAGGGAGCAGGAATCCAGGGAATTTTGGTGGGATGGGAATAACCATGCTTTTCAACCGTGTAAAGCACGCCACCTGAAGGCGCAGAGCATCCTGGTTCATCTGTAAAAGCCGCACTGGTTTCATACTGATTGGGAAGGGATACCGGATACCAGATCAACCGCTGATTCTGACAAACAAACACATCCAGCATGTATCCACGGTCGTCATCCTCTGTCATGGCAACCCGATCCCAGGTCACCACCACTCGATCACCCTCACGCTGAACGCGGACATTCTCCGGCGCACCGTAAAGCACACTGGGGCCTGGCAATTTGGGCTCGGTCAGGTACACTTTATTGATATCCCCTTCGATGTTCACCACGGAAGGGGCTACCCAGCAAAAATATTTCAATTTGTCGAATTTCACGTATAACCAGGCGCTATAGGCGTACCGCCCTCGCACCGTGCCATGATCACCGGGATACAAATCAGCGGCGTGCAAAAAGGCTTTGGCAGGGCCATAACGGCAATGGGCTTGCATCTTGACAGTGACATCCGGAAAATCAAATGTGGGCGTGAGGGTTATCGTTGGCGTGTTTGTAATCGTTGGGGTGGACGAAGGCGAAGGGGTAAAAGTTATTGTAGGGGTAAATGAAGGCGTTGGAGAAGACGTGTAACTGGGCGTCATTGTTAAGGTAGATGTCAGGGTTGGTGAGGGTGGCATTGTTGGCGTGCCGGTTGGGACAGGAACACTGACAAAATTACACGCCGTAAGGGCAATTGCGATCAGGACTATTCTGGAAATAAGAACGAGTCTGTAAACCATGAAGTGATTTTATCCCATTGTTTTTGTTAACGATAAGAACATTTTCCATATGAAAGCCAATACCATCACGGCTTCATCAAAACTCCAGGGCAAATTTTCCAATAAACTACATTATACTGATTGCAAGGCGTTTACCGGCAACAGTCCATAGCTTGAGCATGGGAAAAGGCGATAAGATAAACACCTGGAGGACTATATGAATGTAAAAACGATTGTAGAAACCATTCTGCAAAAATGCAATGTTCCCCCAATGGAACAGACCTGCGATCAATTGATTGTGGGAGATTGGAATGCAGAGGTCACAGGAATCGCCACAACTTTCATGGCAACGGTTGACGTGATCAAAGAGGCTGCTGCGAAAGGTGCTAACCTGATTATCACTCACGAACCCACCTTTTTTACGGGGTGGGACAAGACTGAATGGCTGAAAGATGACCCCGTATATACAGGAAAACAGGCTCTGATCCACCAACATCAAATCAACATCTGGAGATTTCATGATCACATGCACGGGTCTACTCCAGATTTGATCTACGATGGGCTGATTCGAGAACTTGGGTGGGAAACATACCAGAATGCTGATGACAAACATTGTTTTACCATTCCAAAAATTTCTGTGGTGGATCTCGCTGAATTTCTGGAAGAGCGGTTACAAGTTTCTGTCTCTCGAATAGTGGGCGCAGTAAATGGAAGTGTTGAACGAGTGGGATTCCTTGTTGGTGGGGGTAGCCTGGGATTAGGTAGAGAAGAAATGCCGATGGAGTTAATGAACAAAGCAAACCTGGATACGATTGTATGTGGAGAAATTCTTGAATGGACACTTGCGGCTTACGTTCACGACGCCGCCCAATTAGCAATGAATAAATCCTTAATTGTTTTAGGGCATAATCGTACAGAAGAGGTGGGCATGAAACATCTCGTAAGTTGGTTACAGGCGCTATTCCCCAAAATTCCCGTGGACTTTATCGAAGCGGGAGATCCTTTCATCTACCATGTGAAACCGCTCTAACTTATAAAAGGAAAAAGATGCCAAATTCACAAATATTTTCGATGAAGTTTTCAGATATATACCGGCTCTACATTCAGAAATCAGAACGCAAAAATCGCAAGAAAGAAGAGGTGGATCAAATCATCTGCTGGCTGACCGGGTATGATTGGATTGAACTACATCAACAAATCAATCAGGGATGCAATTTAGAAACATTTTTTACTCAAGCCCCATCTATTCATCCCAACGCTTCTCTTATCAAGGGGAAAGTATGTGGTGTTCGTGTAGAAGACATAGAAGATCCGCTGATGCAAAAAATTCGCTATCTGGATAAACTGATTGATGAATTGGCTCAGGGAAAAACAATGGAAAAAATTTTAAGAAAGTAAATCTTCTGCTCTTTCTCAAACAGAACAGAAAGCAAAGCGCTAAGCACCATTTTCCCTCACAAAGACTAGAAGCTATTTCAAAAATGGTAAACTCTGGCTCAAATCCGAAATGGAGACGAGTCGATAGATCTTACCGATGAACAATGGGACGTAATCAAACCACTCATACCAGAACCTCCGAGACGGCCTGATGGACGTGGCAGACCTCGGCGCGACGATCGTGAGATTCTCAACGGTATTTTGTGGATCATGCGCACCGGTGCACAATGGAAAGATATGCCAGAGCGATACCCACCCTACCAGACTTGCCATCGACGCTTCCAGAAATGGGCTCGCTTGGGTGCGTTTGAGGAGATGCTGAAGGCCCTGGTACAAGACATGAAAGAGCGTGGCGATCTCGATTTGACCGAATGTTTCATTGATGGCACCTTTGTCATCGCAAAAAAGGGGCAAAGGTACAAAGATCATGGCAGTGGCAGACCGCTCTGGTCTTCCTATCGCCATATCCGTTAGCAGTGCTTCGCCGCATGAGATCACCCTTGTAGAACCGACTTTGGACACCATGTTCACCGAAGAGCTGCCCAAGCGTTTGATTGGTGACAAGGCGTATAACAGCGATCCGCTGGACGAGAAGTTGGCTGAAAATGGAGTGGAATTGATTGCGCCCCATCGCTCTAACCGAAAGAAGCAGAAGGCCCAGGATGGACGGAAACTCCACCGTTATCGTAGGCGCTGGAAAGTTGAGCGATTGTTTGCATGGCTCCAGAATTATCGGCGCATCCTGGTTCGGTTTGATCGCATTGTCGAGAACTACATCGGCTTTGTTCATCTGGGTTGCTTGGTAATCTTGCTCAGACACTATTTTTGAGATGACTTCTAGAGACTTATGACAAACTACTTACTATAAGTTTGATGGATAAAGCAAAATCACCTTTCCATTTTCCCTTGGAAATTCCGATTCCATATTTTGTTTAGCAAGATTAAAGCTTTCATAAATATTGTTCTTCACAAATAAAAACTTGTAAAAATATCGAGCAAAAGCAATTCCTGGATTAGTTGTGATTTCCCCAACAAAAAGGATTACAGGTGATTTGATTTTAGAGTTTATTTGACGCTGTAACAAACTTGGTGGAGAAAGGGGAAAAAATGAAGGGATCCTGTAAGATAAAGTTGAACTCACACTCACAGGAGCCCTTCCATGAAGAATATACTCCAACTGCCACAGGTAAAACGAAAAAAGCCTGTTCGTCCGAAGCGCTGTCCATATTGTCAGGGGGAGACATTCCAGCGATGGGGAGTGGAGAAAAGGCGCATCGAGGATGTCAAAGTTCGTCATGTCGAGGTGGTGAGGTATCGATGCACACGGTGCAGGCGCACCTTTCGGGACTATCCGGAGGGGGTAGGCAATGGACAGCACAGTGAACGGTTGAAGAAATTAAGTGTGATCCTGTGGTCACTGGGATTGAGTTATCGCAGGGTAGCCGGGGTGTTGAGGATCTTTGGGCTGAGGCTCAGTCATATGAGCGGGTGGCGGCATGTACAGGCAGAGGGGGAAAAGTTGATGGGGGAATTGAAATGGAAAAGCGTGCGGGTGGTGGGGGTAGATGGAGCCTGGGTGGGAGGCAAAGGAGTGATGGTGGCGGTGGATCTGGGAGATGGTAGTCTGCTGGAGGTTGCCGAGGTAGACGAGAAAGACAGCCGGGCTCTGTTCACCTGGCTGAAACGGTTGAAAGAGAGGCATGACATCGGCGCCATCGTGAGCGATGATCTGGCGATCTACAAGCAACTGACCGATGAACTGGAGATAGGGCATCAGGTGTGTCAGTTTCATGTGCGGCGCTGGGTAAAGCCTGCTTTGAAGGGGTTACAGGCTGAGTTGGATCCAGCCTGGCAGGGGGTGCTTGAAAAGGTCGAGGAAATCCTGCGCGACCTGCCATGGCATGGAGACCGTCTCTTACACCGCCTGTGGAAATCCCTGCCGGGCAGGAGTACACCACCGGAAGGAAAACGCACCCCCCTGGAAAAACTCCGCGACCTGATCCTGCGCTTATCGCGTGATTGGCAACGCTATGTGGCTTTCTATGCGGATGCGGGCATTCCCTGGACCCATCATCGTACAGAACAGAGGATTGGCAGGCTCAGGATACAAAACCACCGCCGGGTTGCTCCGCGGAAGCACGGTTGCCTGTCAGTTCTGGGCATGAGCCCTCCCGTAATTCCCTCCTCTCCCCCCGTCTTCTCTCTTCCTTCCTTTTTTCGAAAATTTGCCCACCAATTTGTT
This sequence comes from Anaerolinea thermophila UNI-1, assembly GCF_000199675.1. GTDB lineage: Bacteria > Chloroflexota > Anaerolineae > Anaerolineales > Anaerolineaceae > Anaerolinea > Anaerolinea thermophila. The sequence continues at coordinate 1,393,584 of NC_014960.1, read as the reverse complement.
ACAGTCTCAGAGTGATTTATCTCTTCAAGTTTCTTTTGGAAAAATATAAATCTATGTTTTTTTGTAATAAAATAGTAATTGTCAGCCATTTATTTCATGCCGTTTTATAACCATCCTGGTGGCTAATTTCGCTGATGAATTAATTCAAATTCATCATAATCCGTAACCAGGCTAAGATAACAGCATATGCTTTAAAAACTGGTTCATTAGTATAAAGCGCAAAGGTAGTGGCATGACCTTCGCTTGCCTATATTTTCTTACTGTTTTGCATAATCGCATGCATAAAGGCATTATTTGTAAACATAATGCTGGGGGTTAGATAATTTGTTCTCATGAGGTTGATTATTCAAAATTACCTGGTTGATGTTGCATTACCTGCAACATCTCCGGTGTATGATTTAACCAAAACCACATAACTACCCTGGAGGAATTTCCCATGAGTGGAAGAACCAAAGCGGAACGCCTCGATGAAATGAAGCGCTTGTATATTCAAGGCATTTATTCAGATAGTGAAATGGCGGAAAGACTTGGGGTAAACCGTTCGCAAGTATTCCGCGACCGCAGAGATTTGTCTCTGACTTATCCGATTGAAGAAGTGGAGAGAGGACGCTATCATATCCCGCGATCAAAGTTAATTTCCGAAGTCAAAGTAAACTTACCCGAGGCGCTCACGCTTTACCTTGCTGTGCGAAGATTATCACGCCAAACCCGTTTTTATCACCCTCATGCGGCAAATGCAGTTGAAAAATTAGCCATTGTCCTGCATCAGCCAATGGCTAAACGGCTATTACAAACTGCAGATCGCCTGCTTCATCAGGAAAAAAAGCCGGAAAAGATTAAGATTTTCGAGACCATTGCTCAGGCATGGGTAGAACAACGAAAAACACGCATTGAATATCAACGGCTTGGACATGAAGGAATCACACGCCACACAATCAGCCCTTACCTGATTGAACCTTCCATTTGGAGCGATAGCATCTACGTCATCGCCCAAAGCGATTTCAATGACAAAATTTATCCCTTTAAGTTGGAGCGGATTTTATCCGCATTCCTAACCAGTGAAACTTTTGAAATCTCGGAATCCTTTAATGAAGAAAGTTTATTAAGGCATGCCTGGGGAATCTGGTTTGCAGAAAATCCGCCTGTAACGGTTAAACTGCGTTTTTTCCCCAACCCAACTGCCATTCAAAGGCTGGAAGAAAGCGTTTGGCATCCGCTCGAACACATTGAGCAAACGGAAGACGGTGGACGCATCTGGAGTGTGGAAATTGCCGACTGGCGGGAAATGCTCCCGTGGATTCGCGGTTGGGGAGCAGATGTGGAAGTGCTTGAGCCAATGGAGTTACGCGAAACACTGAATAAGGAAGTAGAAAGAATGGGAAGGATATATGGAAGCATTACAAAACATACCCCACAACCCCGTTTTTTTGCTCATCGCCGCGAGGACAAAGACCGTGAAGACTGGCAACCGCTTATTGACCACCTCCGTAAAACTGCCGAAATGGCACGCGACTTTGGAAAGGATGCCAACGTTGCAGAGTTGGCATATATTGCAGGGTTGTTTCATGATTTAGGCAAATATTCTGCAGAGTTTCAAAAGCGGCTGGAAGGCGGTCCGCGCGTGGATCACTCGACGGCAGGCGCAAAGGAACTTAATGCCCTGCTTTCGGGTACACCTCAAGAGGGATTCGCCAAAATCTTGGCATACCCCATTCTGGGACATCATGCAGGCTTACCCGACTATGGCAGTGAGGTTGACCTGGAAAGTTCCACCGTTTGTGGACGTCTGAAAAATAATATTCCCAATTACAGCGAATATAAAAAAGAATTAAACTTATCAGCATTATCATTTCCCCAACAGTTACACATCCGTCCATTAAGATTCGAAAAACCTTTCAAAAATTATTTAGGGTTTTCCCTTTCATTTCTAACACGGATGATTTACTCCGCACTGGTAGATGCCGATTTTCAGGAAACTGAAATTTTTATGAAAGGTGTTAAGCCGCGCGGAGAATATGATGATATTCCGACTTTGCAAAGGAAATTAGATACATACCTAAAACAATTTGAGAACCCAACCAGTGACATTAACCGCAAGCGCAATGAAATCCTTCATGCATGTATCGAGAAAGGAGAGAATGAGAAACCTGGTTTCTTTTCCCTAACCGTCCCAACAGGTGGAGGTAAAACGCTTGCGTCAATCGCATTTGCGCTCCATCATGCGGCTACCCATGGCTTGAAACGCATTATTTATGTCATTCCATTTACAACTATTATTGAGCAGAATGCCCAAGTGTTCAAAGAAATTTTCGGCGAAGAGAATGTGTTGGAACATCACTCCAATTTCGACTGGAACGATGGAAAGCGGGAGGATGCCGATAATCGCACCAACAGCATCCTTGCTAAACTAAAACTGGCGGCAGAGAATTGGGACATTCCTATCGTAGTCACAACCAACGTGCAATTTTTTGAGTCGCTGTTTGACAATAAATCATCGCGCTGTCGCAAACTGCATAATATCGCCAAAAGCGTGATCATTTTTGACGAGGCACAAATGCTCCCAAAAGAATATATACGCCCTGCGATGGCTGCCGTGTGGGAACTGGTGACCAACTATGGAGCCAGCGCTGTCTTTTGCACCGCTACTCAGCCAGGACTAGAACGTTTTCTGCCTGAAACAACAGAGATAAAGGAACTCGCCCCTGACCCAATAATGTTGTTCAATTTCTACAAACGTGTTGAGGTCAAGCACTTGGGTACATTGACCGATGAAGACTTGTTATCCCGCCTAAATAAGCACGAGCAAGTCCTGTGCATCGTCAATACCCGCCGTCATGCCAGCGGGTTGTACAGCGGTTTGCAAGGAGAGGGGAATTTCCACCTTTCAACGTTAATGTGTCCAGCCCATCGCCGAGCCACACTGGAAGAAATTAAAGAGAGATTATCCAATGGAAAACCGTGCCGCGTAGTCTCAACAACCGTGATGGAAGCAGGCATTGATCTGGACTTTCCTATTGGTTATCGCGCACTTTCTGGATTGGACTCCATCAATCAAGCGTCAGGGCGTATCAACCGTGAGATGAAACGTGGTGTAAGCGAGATGTTTATTTTTGAACCAAAATCAAAATATATCAGGAGGACGCCGGCCTTTCTGAAACAAACAGCGGAAGTTACCCGAATGATATTACGCGACTATGATACTGCACCAATTTCTATTCCCGCCATCCAGGCATACTTCGAACAATTATATAATGTACAAGACCCACAGGCATTTGACATTAAGAAGATTATGGAATGTTTTGATAGTCCAGAAGGCAAGTTTATGTTTGAGACAGCGGCACACAGTTTCAAGATTATTGAAGATCCAACTGTGACTATTATTATTCCTTACAACGGGGAGGCAGTACGTTTGATTGAAGAACTGAAATATAACCTGTATCCAGCCTCTATATTACGAAATCTTCAACCCTTCACAGTTTCAATTTTTGAAAGCGAATTTGACGCCCTCAGTTCGAAAGGAGTGATATTCACCATTGAAGACACTTATCACGTTCTCAACCCTGATTCTATGCCAGATTATTATGACCAGCATCGCGGACTTCTCATCCCCGAAAATGTCGGGGGAGATGGTTTGTTATTCTAATGATGTAACGCGAGAATCATCTCGCGCCAAACATGATCTAACTTTTGTGACGAAACAGCCGAAAGGAGGTTTGACATAATGGGATACGGTATCATCATCCGAGTTAAGGGGGACTACGCCCTGTTCACCCGCCCCGAAATGAAAGTAGAGCGTGTGAGTTATGATGTGATCACGCCCTCAGCCGCACGCGGGATTATCGAAGCCATCTACTGGAAACCAGCTATCCGCTGGGTGATTGACAAGATCCACGTTCTGCGAGAAATTGAGTTTACCAACATTCGCCGAAATGAAGTGAGCAGTAAAGTTTCTGTCGATAATACATTGCAGGTAATGAGAGGAGCAAACAAGCCTTTATATATTTCTGTAACCGACAATCGTCAACAGCGTGCTTCTATGGTTCTTAAAAATGTGGACTATGTGATTGAAGCCCACTTTGAAAGGGTGGAAAAAGAATGGGGGGAAAGAGATACAGAAGAAGGCCACTACAACATCATCCTGCGGCGCTTGCGAAAAGGGCAGTTCTTTCATGCTCCTTGTTTAGGCACAAGAGAATTCCCTGCAATCGTTGAGGTCATCGAAGACAAGCATGATATCCCCCCAAGTCCTTTGAAGGGAAAAAGAGACCTGGGATGGATGTTGTATGACCTGGATTTTTCTAATCCCAGGGATATTCAACCCATGTTTTATCATGCTGTTATGGAAGATGGGGTAATCCATGTTCAAGAACTTGCACAGGAGGTACGCCGATGATATTGCAAGCCTTATATCGATACTATGAAATTCTCCGCAATGACCCTGAGACAGACATCGCCGAACCAGGTTACAGCAACGCGCCTGTCAGCCACGCACTCAATCTCTCTCTTCAAGGGGAGTTGCTAGATATTGTGCCTCTTTTCGTGCCTGTACAGAAAGGGAAAAAAACTGTTGAAAGCCCTCGACGGATGAATGTGCCAGCACAAGTAAAGCGAACCGTAAATATTTCCGCCAATTTTTTATGGGATACCTCAGCCTATGTTTTAGGTATTGCAGATCAGGAAAAAGGAGATGATTATGCACTAAAACGATTCGAAGAGTTTCGCAGAGTAAATCTTGAGATTTTGTCTCAGGTAAACAATCCTATTGCACAAGCCATAGTCTCATTCTTGCAAAAGTACTCCCCTCTAAAGGCTCTTGAACACCCTGTCATCTTCCGGCATCTTGAAGACCTGAAGAAAAGCAGTAATTTGATTTTTTGGGTAGAAGGTAAGAACAGTCTGGAAGATCCTCAAATCAAACGCGCCTGGGAGGATTATTTTTCTGGAAAAAGCGATATTGAGATGCAATGTTTAGTGACTGGAGAAAAAGAACCCATTGCACGTCTTCATCCTGATATCAAGGGAGTTCGAGGAGCACAAACCAAAGGGGCATCACTGGTCAGTTTTAACCTGGATGCTTTCACCTCGTACGGCAAAGACCAGGGGGAAAATTCACCGGTGAGCCGGCGAGCCGCCTCAGGGTATGCTGTAGCACTCAACTATTTGCTGTCTGACCAAAACCCTCATCGCAAGATTTACCTGGGCGACACAGCCGTGGTGTACTGGGCAGAAAGCCCTAATAAGCGTTACGGCAGCGCCTTCTACAGCCTGTTGAATCCCGAGTTTATTGAAGAAAACTCTGAGATCGAAGGAGAACCTGACAAAGAGAAATTTCACAGAGACAAAACCACAGAAATAGAGATGGGGAAATTAATAGCAAAGGTCGAACAAGCCAAACCTCTGGATGTAAATGCGCTAAAAGAAAAATTGGACAGTACGACACGTTTTTACATTCTTGGATTAGCGCCAAACGCGGCTCGTTTGTCAGTTCGATTCTTCCTGACAGAGCCATTTGGTGTATTTACAGAACGCATCATGCAACACTACAAAGATTTAGAAATTGTCAAGGAATATGAAAACCAGCCTACCTATATTTCTCCCTATCGAATCCTCGCTGAGTGTGTTTCCCCAAAACTCAATCGGCGGGACGAGGAAATACAAAACGCCTGGTCGTTACTGGGTGGAGCATTTCTGAGGGCTATCCTTTTGGGTACACCATACCCCGAAGGTTTGTACACCGCCATACTCAACCGTATTCGACATGATACCGATGAAACCAACGAAAATGGTATCCGGCGAAATATCAAAATCAATTACATTCGCGCCGCTTACATCAAGGCGCATCTTTTACGTAAATACCGCCGTCAGGCACAAAATCCCTATCAGGAGGCTTTGCAAATGTCACTCAATGAATCCTATAAACACCCTGCCTATGTGCTGGGACGTCTTTTTGCATGGTTGGAAAGAGCACAGCGAGAGGCTCTTGGGCAAAACATCAACGCCACAATCAAAGACCGCTACTTTACCTCGGCCTGCGCTTCACCTGCCAGTGTATTTCCCATCCTCTTACGTCTTTCACACCATTGGACAGAAAAGGCAGAATACGGGAAAAATTTAGACAGGCATATTCAATCTTTGTTGGATATGCTGGAAGCCCAACCTTTCCCTGCCCGCTTCAATTTAGAAGAACAAGGGGTGTTTGTACTGGGTTATTATCACCAGCGAGCCGCCTTCTACGCCAAAAATAACCAAATAACTGATGAAACTTCACAGGAGGAATAACAATAAACACCAAAAGAGACTTTCAGCAGTTTCCTTTCGTTCAGGGAAAAACAAAAATTGCCTCAATTATCACTTCATAATGAAAAGGAGAAAAGTTCATGACCACTCTATCTAACCGCTATGAATTTGTCTTACTCTACGACGTAGAGAACGGGAATCCGAATGGTGATCCGGATGCTGGAAATATGCCGCGCATTGACCCGGAAACGGGTTACGGTATCGTCACCGATGTTTGTCTGAAGCGCAAAATCCGCAATTACGTAGAGATGGTAAAAGGAGATGCTCCGGGGTATCGTATTTACATAAAAGAAGGAATCCCTCTAAACGCAAATCATAAAGAAGCCTATCTTGCAGTTGGTTTACAACCCGGACAAAAAGCAACGGTTGAGGGTGTAAACAGAGCCAGAGCATGGATGTGCCAAAACTTCTACGATATTCGTGCCTTTGGTGCGGTCTTAAGCGTAGGAGATAATTGCGGTCAGGTAAGAGGACCTGTGCAGTTAAACTTCTCTCGAAGCATTGACCCCATCGTCCAACAGGAAGTGACGATTACCAGACTGACGGTAACACGAGAAGAAGAAGCAGAAAAAGAACGCACCATAGGTCGTAAACACATTATCCCCTACGCTTTGTATCGGGTGGAAGGGTATATTTCTGCCAAACTTGCTAATGACCCAACCAAAGGCACAGGTTTTTCAGAGGAAGACTTGGCTTTATTCTGGGAAGCCTTAATAAACATGTTTGAACATGACCGCTCTGCCGCACGTGGAAAGATGGCAACCCGAAAACTGTTTGTTTTCAAACATGAAAGTGATTTGGGAAATGCTCCAGCCCACAAGTTGTTTGATTTGGTTCGGGTAAGTAAAAAGGCAGGAATAAATCCACCGCGCAGTTTCATGGATTACGAAGTGTTTGTAAACAGAGAGAATGTTCCACAAGGCGTCACTTTGATTGAAATGCTGTAAAACCTAAAAGAGGGAGTCCCGGCTCTCTCCTGCACATGGAGAGAGCCGGGAAAACCAGGGAAAAATGCCAAGAGAATATTCTGCTGATGAACTCTTGCCCTTATCGGGAATTCAACATTTCCTGTTTTGCCGCAGGCAGTGGGCGCTGATTCACGTAGAAATGCAATGGAAAGAAAATGTCCTCACTGCCGAAGGCAGACTCATGCATCAGAGAGTGGACGATCCCTTTTTCACTGAGGTGCGAAACGGGGTCATTTTGGCACGCTCTGTCCCCATTGCCTCTTATCGTTTAGGGCTTTCTGGAATATGCGATGCGGTTGAATTTACTTCCTCTCCCGAAGGCGTCAAGATTCCGGGGAGAGAAGGTAAATATCTTCCTATACCTGTTGAATACAAACGGGGACGTCCTAAATCTGATCCTGTCGATGAGGTACAGTTATGCGCCCAAGCCATGTGTCTGGAAGAAATGCTATCGGTTTCCATTCCAGCGGGATACCTTTACTATGGGGAAACTCGTCACCGCACGGCTGTTAATTTGGGCAATGAACTGCGGGAACTGGTTCAAAAAATGGCTGGCGAAATGCACGCTTATTTTGAACGGGGCTACACACCAAAAGTTAAACCATCCAAGGCATGCCGTTCATGCTCCCTCATCGATATCTGTTTGCCCAATGTTCAGGAAAAAGCCACATCCGTGGCTAATTACATTCGGGAATGGGTTGAAAGGGATTGAGAGATGAAAACCCTTTCGAATGTTTTATATATTACCAGTCCTGAGGTTTATCTTTCTCTGGACGGTGAAAATGTAGTAGTTAGAAAGGATGAACATACTTCTACACGCCTTCCCTTACATAATCTGGAAAACATTGTCTGCTTCAACTGGCAGGGGGTCAGTCCAGCTTTGATGGGGGCTTGTGCCGAACGGGGGATTGGACTGGCTTTTCTCTCTCCCAACGGTCGTTTTCTAGGCAGAGTCACAGGAAAAGTTTACGGGAACGTGTTACTTCGTAAGAAACAATATTTGATTTCAGAACATGAAAGCCAATGTGTTCCTATTGCCTCCTCTTTTCTTATAGGAAAAATTTATAACAGTCGTAAAGTCATTGAGCGAGCCCTTCGAGATCATGGACTGTTAGTCGATAAAGACACATTGGGGCGCGCCTCGGCATTTCTGAAGGAAATCCTAAAAGGACTGACAACGTGTAAACACATCCCGGAATTAATGGCTTTTGAGGGAAGCGCGGCAAAGATCTACTTCAGCGTATTTGATCAACTTATTTTGCAACAAAAAGAGGATTTTCACTTTGAAGAACGCTCCCGCCGTCCCCCATTGGATAATATGAACAGCCTGCTATCTTTTCTATATACGTTGTTAACCAATGAAGCCATGTCTGCTCTGGAAGCAGTAGGATTAGATCCATACGTCGGCTTCCTTCATGCAGATCGCCCCGGCAGACCTTCGCTTGCGCTGGATTTGATGGAAGAATTGCGTCCGGTCTTTGCAGATCGTCTAGCCCTCTCTCTGGTGAATCGAAAACAAATTACCGGAAAAGGATTTACCCAAAAAGAGAGTGGGGGAATTTTAATGGATGACGATACCCGAAAGACCGTAATTACAGCCTGGCAGGAGCGAAAAAAAGAAGAAATTGAACATCCCTACCTGAAAGAGCGTATTCCATTTGGCTTAATTCCTCACGTACAGGCTCTTTTACTCGCCCGTTATCTTCGTGGTGATCTAGATGCCTACCCGCCATTTTTCTGGAATTAGGTTAATGATCCTGTTCAAGAGGAGGCATGATATGATGGTCTTAATTACTTATGATGTGAATACGGAGACTGATGAAGGGAAAAAACGTCTCCGCAAGGTTGCCAAAGCCTGCCAGGATTATGGTCAAAGAGTACAAAATTCGGTGTTTGAGTGTGTAATCGATCCGGCGCGTTTAAGGATTTTACAAGCCAAATTAGAAAAACTCATTGACAAAAAGAAAGACAGCCTGCGCTATTATTATCTTGGAGATGAGTGGAAAAATCGGGTAGAACACGTTGGCGCAAAACCGAGTTTCGATTTAACAGGGACACTTATCGCATGAGAATTGATTGCGAACCGCAAGTGAACATAAAAATATTGATAGGTTCGCAGAAAAAAACGCACCTTAACAAAAGAATATGGGGAATAAAGAAGAAATTTATCAGAAATAAATTAACTGATAGAGCCAAAAAGAGACTATATTTAGGGGAAGAGAAGGTATATAGAGCCAGATTTTGCGGTCGCCTCCCTCGCGGAGGCGTGGATTGAAAAGACGAAAGGATTGACATGCTTACCCTACCCACCTGTCGCCTCCCTCGCGGAGGCGTGGATTGAAAAAAGTTTGGGGAAATTACATTCCTGCCTCCCACGCGTCGCCTCCCTCGCGGAGGCGTGGATTGAAAACTTGAGACCATCTTGATGATTGATATACAAAAGTCGCCTCCCTCGCGGAGGCGTGGATTGAAAAAATGCTATACTACCCATAGCACCTTCCCAAACCAGTCGCCTCCCTCGCGGAGGCGTGGATTGAAAAAAAGCAGTACATACACACATAGCCACCCTCCCCTTGTCGCCTCCCTCGCGGAGGCGTGGATTGAAAAATCTCTGTCTCCCCGCTCCGGCGGTTTCTCCGCCGTCGCCTCCCTCGCGGAGGCGTGGATTGAAAAAGAAGATTCAGGTGTCATGACAAATCTCCAACGAGGTCGCCTCCCTCGCGGAGGCGTGGATTGAAAAAAGGTTCAAAAGGGACAAATTCATCGAACGATGAAGGTCGCCTCCCTCGCGGAGGCGTGGATTGAAAAGCGGTAGTCAATTGAATCTGGTTCTTCCGCAAGTCGCCTCCCTCGCGGAGGCGTGGATTGAAAAGTCCTGGAAACAGACCGTTGGCATCTGGAAGAGGGTGTCGCCTCCCTCGCGGAGGCGTGGATTGAAAAGAGTTTGGACAGGGTTTTGCGAGTATGAGCGCGCCGTCGCCTCCCTCGCGGAGGCGTGGATTGAAAAGAGCAGTACAGGGACATGCCCAACGTATTGCCGATGGTCGCCTCCCTCGCGGAGGCGTGGATTGAAAAACACTGTCCCAGCCCAGGAGCGCGGCCAGCCGGAGTCGCCTCCCTCGCGGAGGCGTGGATTGAAAAGTAGTAATGCACCGCCAGCATCCTGATCGCCTGCGTCGCCTCCCTCGCGGAGGCGTGGATTGAAAAGCAATACCGGTCGGCTGATTGCTGCTACCTGTACCGTCGCCTCCCTCGCGGAGGCGTGGATTGAAAAATCCCGCGCTACACGGTCAAGATGTCGCGGAGGACGTCGCCTCCCTCGCGGAGGCGTGGATTGAAAAATTGATCTGCGTTCGATGATTTTTTCGCTCATTAGTCGCCTCCCTCGCGGAGGCGTGGATTGAAAAAAATACCGGCGAGTTGCTGTACGGAATCGAGCTGCGTCGCCTCCCTCGCGGAGGCGTGGATTGAAAAACCGTTGACAGTCCTGAAGTCGTTGAGATGATTGGTCGCCTCCCTCGCGGAGGCGTGGATTGAAAAGCGGCTTTTTGGGATTACGTGAGCAACAAACAATTGTCGCCTCCCTCGCGGAGGCGTGGATTGAAAAGTCCGTCAAGATTACATACGTCGCAGGGTATGGTGTCGCCTCCCTCGCGGAGGCGTGGATTGAAAATCCCGCGCTACACGGTCAAGATGTCGCGGAGGACGTCGCCTCCCTCGCGGAGGCGTGGATTGAAACGAAACGCCTAGCAGGCAATCCAGGACACCGTCCACGTCGCCTCCCTCGCGGAGGCGTGGATTGAAACAGCCATGCGCGCTTTGATCTCCGGCGTCAGGATTGTCGCCTCCCTCGCGGAGGCGTGGATTGAAACAAATCCTGACCCGCCAATTTGCCGGGAGTGGCGAGTCGCCTCCCTCGCGGAGGCGTGGATTGAAACCAAGTCTGTCAATCCCGCAATTGCATGTGCCAAAATGTCGCCTCCCTCGCGGAGGCGTGGATTGAAACGTTGGCGATTGGTCGAACCTGGTGTACTCCATTGTCGCCTCCCTCGCGGAGGCGTGGATTGAAACGCATACTGAGTAACAATGATGTGCAAGCAGCAATGTCGCCTCCCTCGCGGAGGCGTGGATTGAAACGTTGTATGCAATGTCGGCCGCCACGCTGAATCGCGTGTCGCCTCCCTCGCGGAGGCGTGGATTGAAACCCAGCGCAGCCAGGCATACGAGCAAGCCATGAAGTCGCCTCCCTCGCGGAGGCGTGGATTGAAACGATTTCGCAAAAATATCTCTGTCCGTTCCATTGTGTCGCCTCCCTCGCGGAGGCGTGGATTGAAACTTGGCGGCACGTGGTCGCTGCTAGGAAACGTGACGTCGCCTCCCTCGCGGAGGCGTGGATTGAAACCATCCAGCCGCGCAGGGGCGGGAGGGCTGTCTCGTCGCCTCCCTCGCGGAGGCGTGGATTGAAACTGCGCTCAATCATTAAGATGTGCCCATCATCACGTCGCCTCCCTCGCGGAGGCGTGGATTGAAACAACACGTCCCGCGCATGGGCAATGGTCTGCGGATAGTCGCCTCCCTCGCGGAGGCGTGGATTGAAACGAAACTTGCGCGTCTCCAAAAACTGAGCATCTTCGTCGCCTCCCTCGCGGAGGCGTGGATTGAAACTTGAAATCTTGAACGACGGCTGGGACATGATGATTGTCGCCTCCCTCGCGGAGGCGTGGATTGAAACTTATCATGCTCTTCCAACTTCCGCCACGCGGCATGTCGCCTCCCTCGCGGAGGCGTGGATTGAAACGTGAACCCAGATAGTATGTTTTTGAATCTTCGACGTCGCCTCCCTCGCGGAGGCGTGGATTGAAACCAGGCGTGGTCTCGATTCCGATTTGCACCGTCTGTCGCCTCCCTCGCGGAGGCGTGGATTGAAACGAGGTGTGTTACTATGAAAACGACGTAGATACCCTGTCGCCTCCCTCGCGGAGGCGTGGATTGAAACGGCGGGCGGCGTGGTGGGACACGCATTGTCGGCAGGTCGCCTCCCTCGCGGAGGCGTGGATTGAAACTTCTCCCCCGCGTCCCGGAGCGATGCGCCCTTTGGTCGCCTCCCTCGCGGAGGCGTGGATTGAAACGACCCGCAGTTACACAGCCCCGACCAGCGGCGCACGTCGCCTCCCTCGCGGAGGCGTGGATTGAAACGCAAAATATCTCGCCCCAGAAACGGCAAGGTGAGTCGCCTCCCTCGCGGAGGCGTGGATTGAAACCCTCTTGGCGGGGGAAAGGCGGTGTACACTGGTCGTCGCCTCCCTCGCGGAGGCGTGGATTGAAACCCTCTTGGCGGGGGAAAGGCGGTGTACACTGGGTCGCCTCCCTCGCGGAGGCGTGGATTGAAACGTTGGTAAGCATGCCCGGCTTGCCGACATATACGTCGCCTCCCTCGCGGAGGCGTGGATTGAAACGAACCTGACGTGGCTTACCTTGACGCATACCTTGAGTCGCCTCCCTCGCGGAGGCGTGGATTGAAACAGCGAGATAACTCAAGGTATGAGACGGGATGTCAAGTCGCCTCCCTCGCGGAGGCGTGGATTGAAACCCGCATCGGCATTTCGAAACGGGATGATTTCCGCTGTCGCCTCCCTCGCGGAGGCGTGGATTGAAACTGTTCTAGTGTTGGCTCAAAACCGGACTTGCGTCGTCGCCTCCCTCGCGGAGGCGTGGATTGAAACAGTCCCTGGGAGCAAAAGCCTAGCGCCCCCCTGGGGTCGCCTCCCTCGCGGAGGCGTGGATTGAAACCGAATTTGGCTGGGATACGGATGGCGAGGTGAGTGTGTCGCCTCCCTCGCGGAGGCGTGGATTGAAACCGTTTAACTGCTGATTGATGCGGTCGTTGACCAGGGTCGCCTCCCTCGCGGAGGCGTGGATTGAAACCCGAGATCTGGGCGCAAGATGTGCTTGCTGTGCGTCGCCTCCCTCGCGGAGGCGTGGATTGAAACAGTCCCTGGGAGCAAAAGCCTAGCGCCCCCCTGGGGGTCGCCTCCCTCGCGGAGGCGTGGATTGAAACATCGACCGTGTAGGGCAGGTAATCAACGGCAACAGTCGCCTCCCTCGCGGAGGCGTGGATTGAAACGCTTCCTCACCGGCCACTCAGTTGAAGAACTAACCGTCGCCTCCCTCGCGGAGGCGTGGATTGAAACCGCCAACCTCGTCTATCTGTACCATCTCGGGAATGTCGCCTCCCTCGCGGAGGCGTGGATTGAAACTGAACCACAACTCTGAAAGCAAGATTGCCCTGTGTCGCCTCCCTCGCGGAGGCGTGGATTGAAACAATAATGCAGAACCTTATTAACCGAAACAACGTCGCCTCCCTCGCGGAGGCGTGGATTGAAACGAGCGTCAGTTGCGCATGAGTGACCCAGAGGGTTGTCGCCTCCCTCGCGGAGGCGTGGATTGAAACTGCAAATGGCAATGGCAATGGGAACGGCAACAAAGTCGCCTCCCTCGCGGAGGCGTGGATTGAAACAGCGCACTGCTACAGATGATGAAATCAAAAGTGCGTCGCCTCCCTCGCGGAGGCGTGGATTGAAACACCGAGAGAAATCAACGGCAAATGGGTCAAAGTGCGTCGCCTCCCTCGCGGAGGCGTGGATTGAAACAAAAACGGAGGGTTGAAATGGAAACAAGCGAACTGTCGCCTCCCTCGCGGAGGCGTGGATTGAAACATGCTATTTTTAGCAAGGGCCGGATTACATGGGAGTCGCCTCCCTCGCGGAGGCGTGGATTGAAACAATAATGCAGAACCTTATTAACCGAAACAACAAGTCGCCTCCCTCGCGGAGGCGTGGATTGAAACCGGTGGATGCAAAAAGCGCATTTCTCATGGGTTGTCGCCTCCCTCGCGGAGGCGTGGATTGAAACCCCGATGCCGCGGTAACCATGCTTGATACCGGCGAGTCGCCTCCCTCGCGGAGGCGTGGATTGAAACGGCGGTAATATCCGGTGCTGCAACATCGGCGGCAAAGTCGCCTCCCTCGCGGAGGCGTGGATTGAAACCATGTAATCATAGATACCTCCCTCTGCAATTTGTAGTCGCCTCCCTCGCGGAGGCGTGGATTGAAACTGAGTTGGGAAGATATCACAACCGAAAAAGGCACACGTCGCCTCCCTCGCGGAGGCGTGGATTGAAACATGTGCCAAATATCGCCGACGGATTGACCAGGGCGTCGCCTCCCTCGCGGAGGCGTGGATTGAAACCCCCCGCCAAGAGGGAAAATGCTAACGACCGTGTCAGAGTCGCCTCCCTCGCGGAGGCGTGGATTGAAACAGCTGCCACCTCTTTGCCACAGCATGCTTTTTGCGTCGCCTCCCTCGCGGAGGCGTGGATTGAAACACTCTTGAGGATGCAAAACGCGCCGGGCTGGTCAAGTCGCCTCCCTCGCGGAGGCGTGGATTGAAACAGCATCTTCCGAGCCGAGCGGATCACGGCTGCCGTGTCGCCTCCCTCGCGGAGGCGTGGATTGAAACGAGTAATCCGATAATCAGAGCCGTCAACGAGTCCATGTCGCCTCCCTCGCGGAGGCGTGGATTGAAACTGCCATGCTCATCTCCAAGCGGGCGCGGCGGTGAGGTCGCCTCCCTCGCGGAGGCGTGGATTGAAACTTTGTGTAACGCCTCATAAGAGGCATTGTAGCTTTCGTCGCCTCCCTCGCGGAGGCGTGGATTGAAACGCTGGCATACTTGACGATGTACCAGACAGATCTGGCGTCGCCTCCCTCGCGGAGGCGTGGATTGAAACATTGCCCGCCGATAAGAATGTAAAAAATCACGAACGGTCGCCTCCCTCGCGGAGGCGTGGATTGAAACAGGTGACGCTGGATGTGCTGTACGGCGTTGCCGAGTCGCCTCCCTCGCGGAGGCGTGGATTGAAACGTGCAGGACTGCGCGGATGCGGTCAGCGATGCTCGTCGCCTCCCTCGCGGAGGCGTGGATTGAAACACTGCACAGGACAAAGCTGCGAACAGTGCAGTGAGTCGCCTCCCTCGCGGAGGCGTGGATTGAAACTATGCCGCCAACCGCGATGCCATCATGCAGGCTTTGTCGCCTCCCTCGCGGAGGCGTGGATTGAAACAGTGATGACCAAATCGAGCGGTCGCTCGATGTGCAGTCGCCTCCCTCGCGGAGGCGTGGATTGAAACTTATTGAGTAGCACGAAGTACAGATACATGGCTCGTCGCCTCCCTCGCGGAGGCGTGGATTGAAACCTGTTTGAAATGATCAAACGGGTATGGGAAGGCGTCGCCTCCCTCGCGGAGGCGTGGATTGAAACCACCAGGGCAGGAACCGCGGCGTTGAGGTAGCGGTGTCGCCTCCCTCGCGGAGGCGTGGATTGAAACCAATCAGCGAATTCTGTTCCGTTCGAGAATGGTTTGTCGCCTCCCTCGCGGAGGCGTGGATTGAAACACTGCACAGGACAAAGCTGCGAACAGTGCAGTGAGTCGCCTCCCTCGCGGAGGCGTGGATTGAAACGCAAATTTGTAGAGGCGGTCCCTGCTCAAGTGTCGCCTCCCTCGCGGAGGCGTGGATTGAAACATACTGAGTACCGGAGATTTGCAGCCGGTCATCCTGTCGCCTCCCTCGCGGAGGCGTGGATTGAAACATTTTGGTTGGTCTCCTTTTGGTTATATGTTTTGGTCGCCTCCCTCGCGGAGGCGTGGATTGAAACACAGCAGATCGGCTGCCGCACCGTAGGGGTCGTACGTCGCCTCCCTCGCGGAGGCGTGGATTGAAACAAGCCTATCGGCTCGTTTGGATAAGCGGGCGGGGTCGCCTCCCTCGCGGAGGCGTGGATTGAAACGAGGATGTCGTTTTTGCCGAACAGTTACAGACTAGTCGCCTCCCTCGCGGAGGCGTGGATTGAAACTCCCATCAGCTATCTATTTGATTTTCAGATTCAGGTCGCCTCCCTCGCGGAGGCGTGGATTGAAACAATTGAAAGACTCTCGACGGACTCGGCGTCAGGGATGGTCGCCTCCCTCGCGGAGGCGTGGATTGAAACACAGATGGGGCGTTCCTAAATCAGAGGGATACTTGTCGCCTCCCTCGCGGAGGCGTGGATTGAAACTCAAAGCCCTGATCCAGAAGAAGCCTTACCTGGGTCGCCTCCCTCGCGGAGGCGTGGATTGAAACACTGACAGTCACTCCCGTCATCCTGCGTACTGCCGTCGCCTCCCTCGCGGAGGCGTGGATTGAAACGACATTGATAGAGATGTGCGACAACGTCGGAGATGTCGCCTCCCTCGCGGAGGCGTGGATTGAAACGTGGGTGTCGATAGCTCGCCAGGCCGCATCGAGGTCGCCTCCCTCGCGGAGGCGTGGATTGAAACGATTCAAAAATATCGCCAGCAACAGTGACCCGAGTCGCCTCCCTCGCGGAGGCGTGGATTGAAACTGTTTTTGTCAACACTAGCAAGAACAGTAATAGCAAAGTCGCCTCCCTCGCGGAGGCGTGGATTGAAACGGCCATCATGGTTGATCAGCGAGAACCAGACCACGTCGCCTCCCTCGCGGAGGCGTGGATTGAAACGACCAGTCGCCAACGAACATCAGCGCAGAGGCCGGGTCGCCTCCCTCGCGGAGGCGTGGATTGAAACCTGATGATGTGATTTATCGGCATATTGACAACCTTGTCGCCTCCCTCGCGGAGGCGTGGATTGAAACTTAGCCTTTTTGATTGTAGTAGTGTTCTTGCTATTGTCGCCTCCCTCGCGGAGGCGTGGATTGAAACTTGCTATTGTGTGCGCTGGCGTTTGTGATAAGGCGTCGCCTCCCTCGCGGAGGCGTGGATTGAAACGACACTTGGAAGTTATACTGTCACGGGTAAGAGGTCGCCTCCCTCGCGGAGGCGTGGATTGAAACGTGTTTGATACCAGGATGCCCAAATCTTGTCGATGTCGCCTCCCTCGCGGAGGCGTGGATTGAAACTTGCAGTTAAGGCTATTGTCGGTAACATTTCCCCGGGTCGCCTCCCTCGCGGAGGCGTGGATTGAAACGGGTTCGAGACGGCAAGAGATCGCTGGTACGAAGTCGCCTCCCTCGCGGAGGCGTGGATTGAAACTATTATATAATGGAGAGTTTTTTACTGTATCCTTGTCGCCTCCCTCGCGGAGGCGTGGATTGAAACGTAACTATTACGGCGTGTAAATAGGTGCTGTATGAAGTCGCCTCCCTCGCGGAGGCGTGGATTGAAACCTCAGAAAGAAGCCCTCCCGGTAGACGCTAAGTCGTCGCCTCCCTCGCGGAGGCGTGGATTGAAACGCGCATTTTTCTGCCTCATCGTCTGGCCACAACACGTCGCCTCCCTCGCGGAGGCGTGGATTGAAACGGTAGCAAAGCCCGAAACATTACTGCCCGTCGTAGGTCGCCTCCCTCGCGGAGGCGTGGATTGAAACAACGATTTTTTGTAGCATGTAGGCAACCGTTGCATGTCGCCTCCCTCGCGGAGGCGTGGATTGAAACGTGATAACTGCTATGGATTGCTAGATGATCGTCTAGTCGCCTCCCTCGCGGAGGCGTGGATTGAAACCTGTCAATAGTGTTTTCAATTCCGACAGAATTACTCGTCGCCTCCCTCGCGGAGGCGTGGATTGAAACTGCCAGGCAGCCTCAGAGGTCTGCTTCAGCCCGGTCGCCTCCCTCGCGGAGGCGTGGATTGAAACCATCCTGTCGCTTTGTGCATCGGTTGCTGGTTTTTGTCGCCTCCCTCGCGGAGGCGTGGATTGAAACATTGCAGTAATTCGTAGCCTGCATTTCGCATGTCGTCGCCTCCCTCGCGGAGGCGTGGATTGAAACAGTGCGGCGTGCTGTAACTCGCAAAATATCACGGTCGCCTCCCTCGCGGAGGCGTGGATTGAAACTGAAGAGTACCTTTGATGTTCTCAATATGTCCTGGTCGCCTCCCTCGCGGAGGCGTGGATTGAAACCGTACTTGATGCGGTGTTTGGGTGTCAAATCTGGCGTCGCCTCCCTCGCGGAGGCGTGGATTGAAACTCCGATTGGTTTGGAGCGGTAATTTACGGGTTAGCGCGTCGCCTCCCTCGCGGAGGCGTGGATTGAAACGCGCGCTGGATTGATCTGACCGGAGGTGTGTTTCGTCGCCTCCCTCGCGGAGGCGTGGATTGAAACCGTTCGGCTGGAACGACAAGCGCAAGCAGGAGTGGTCGCCTCCCTCGCGGAGGCGTGGATTGAAACTGATAACAAAACCGAAAATCGAAACACCTCCCCAAGTCGCCTCCCTCGCGGAGGCGTGGATTGAAACAACCGTTTGCGCAAATTGGCCGCTTCCGACCTGAGGTCGCCTCCCTCGCGGAGGCGTGGATTGAAACATCAACCCAACGATAAAAATCCTTCGCGTCACACCGTCGCCTCCCTCGCGGAGGCGTGGATTGAAACTCGATACAACCGCAGCAGCGCCCGTGCCGCCTTGGTCGCCTCCCTCGCGGAGGCGTGGATTGAAACACCCGTACTGATTCGTCATGCGCAGTACTCTGCGCGTCGCCTCCCTCGCGGAGGCGTGGATTGAAACCAAGAACAATGAGCAAAGCAGCATCGCGCTCGCTGGTCGCCTCCCTCGCGGAGGCGTGGATTGAAACTCAACTGGTCGGTTGCATCCTTGCGGGCATACAACGTCGCCTCCCTCGCGGAGGCGTGGATTGAAACGACTGCAAAGCCAAACGACATCTGATCAACATCACGTCGCCTCCCTCGCGGAGGCGTGGATTGAAACCTTGCGTTGACTTTGAAACCGGCGATGAAATGTCGCCTCCCTCGCGGAGGCGTGGATTGAAACTGACGGCCTGGGTTGAGCCTGCAGTGAAGTACGTCGCCTCCCTCGCGGAGGCGTGGATTGAAACACAACCATTATGCAAGTCGTGTCACAGCCGCAAGAGTCGCCTCCCTCGCGGAGGCGTGGATTGAAACACGTCTGCAAGATATGCGGACGCGAGCAATTCGATGTCGCCTCCCTCGCGGAGGCGTGGATTGAAACCCCTCCGGAAGCAGAAGACGACCGCTATCAGGGTCGCCTCCCTCGCGGAGGCGTGGATTGAAACTTTTCCCGTCCATTGACTGACAGTATGGGCAGGTCGTCGCCTCCCTCGCGGAGGCGTGGATTGAAACATCCGATGTCTCAGGCTCTTGGTAAGTCTTGGGCTGTCGCCTCCCTCGCGGAGGCGTGGATTGAAACTCCCTCCGGAAGCAGAAGACGACCGCTATCAGGTTGTCGCCTCCCTCGCGGAGGCGTGGATTGAAACCCAGACCATGATGTCACCGTAGGTGGCGGTTCGAGGGTCGCCTCCCTCGCGGAGGCGTGGATTGAAACGCGTATCAAAATCACTCTGCCGAATACTCAGTATGGTCGCCTCCCTCGCGGAGGCGTGGATTGAAACTGCTGCATCCCGTGGGTATGACGCAAACTGGCGCGTCGCCTCCCTCGCGGAGGCGTGGATTGAAACCGCAGGACTGGCTGGAACACCGCGATCTGGTGAAGTCGCCTCCCTCGCGGAGGCGTGGATTGAAACAAGAACTGACATTTGTTCGACCCAACGAACTCGAGTCGCCTCCCTCGCGGAGGCGTGGATTGAAACAAGTGACTGATACGCCAGTGCTGGAGTAAGAGTCGCCTCCCTCGCGGAGGCGTGGATTGAAACGCACACCTGCTTATAATACATCACCCGTTGCTCTGTCGCCTCCCTCGCGGAGGCGTGGATTGAAACGGCGCAGTATATTCGACAACATCGGCAGATTGTTGTCGCCTCCCTCGCGGAGGCGTGGATTGAAACTCTTTGGGGAGAATGTCAAGGTGAAGGCATGAACGTCGCCTCCCTCGCGGAGGCGTGGATTGAAACACCATAAAGGTTTTGCGGGATGAAATAACCGCCTGTCGCCTCCCTCGCGGAGGCGTGGATTGAAACTAGACGAAATTCGGCGAAGTGTTGGAGGCGGTACGTCGCCTCCCTCGCGGAGGCGTGGATTGAAACAAATTGCAACGGCTGACGACGAGAACCGCGCGCCGTCGCCTCCCTCGCGGAGGCGTGGATTGAAACTATGAGCATGCAACTCGTCAATGATTGCCCCGTGTCGCCTCCCTCGCGGAGGCGTGGATTGAAACTGGTCAACTCTACTTCTATGAGGTTGGGTTCCAGAAAGTCGCCTCCCTCGCGGAGGCGTGGATTGAAACCGTTATTTTTCTCTGGCACGTGCGGGTATAAGGTGAGTCGCCTCCCTCGCGGAGGCGTGGATTGAAACTGTTGTGCAATTGGTGAGCGCTGGAATCATGGATAGTCGCCTCCCTCGCGGAGGCGTGGATTGAAACAGGCTCACCGGATGATAAGTCACTCTGCACCTCCGTCGCCTCCCTCGCGGAGGCGTGGATTGAAACCAAACTGCAAAGTACGGAGTTTATAAACTTCACGTCGCCTCCCTCGCGGAGGCGTGGATTGAAACACTTTGTGCCTTTGCCATTGCTCATCCGTCATAGTCGCCTCCCTCGCGGAGGCGTGGATTGAAACCATGAGCGCGCCGATGAAAGAGCTGGAGAAGTTGAGTCGCCTCCCTCGCGGAGGCGTGGATTGAAACGAGTGACATCAAAGCCAGCCTTGTGCGCATTGAAGGTCGCCTCCCTCGCGGAGGCGTGGATTGAAACATCTGCCCGTCCTGCTCATACCAGCGGTCGGTTTGTCGCCTCCCTCGCGGAGGCGTGGATTGAAACCGCGTTCCTCCGCACATGATTGCTGATCTCGACGTCGCCTCCCTCGCGGAGGCGTGGATTGAAACTTCGTAATGGCGCGCCAGGTGTTTATACACGCTTGTCGCCTCCCTCGCGGAGGCGTGGATTGAAACTTTGAGTAAACGGGAGGAACATAATATGAACGAGGTCGCCTCCCTCGCGGAGGCGTGGATTGAAACGGCAACAATGCAGAGCCAGGGTTTGTATTAGTACAGTCGCCTCCCTCGCGGAGGCGTGGATTGAAACCCATGCATGAGAGAGGGAGTCAATCACCAATACTGTCGCCTCCCTCGCGGAGGCGTGGATTGAAACGTGAACTGGAAGAACTGAATCCGCTCCCGGACGGTGTCGCCTCCCTCGCGGAGGCGTGGATTGAAACTTACGTGGATGCTTTTGCGTCACGCGAGGCTTACGGTCGCCTCCCTCGCGGAGGCGTGGATTGAAACCTGAAGCAGACCGCGCTGGGGTTGAGCGTCATCTGTCGCCTCCCTCGCGGAGGCGTGGATTGAAACTTGCGGAGGGCGGAGAGAAACTCGTAGCAAAGCAGTCGCCTCCCTCGCGGAGGCGTGGATTGAAACACTCCACTGATTGAACACCGCTGCATAACCTTCAGTCGCCTCCCTCGCGGAGGCGTGGATTGAAACTTCCAGAGTGTGTGATAGAAATGGTTGATTATTCTCGTCGCCTCCCTCGCGGAGGCGTGGATTGAAACCCTGATAAGCCGTTTACTTGATAGCGCAACCGCAGTCGCCTCCCTCGCGGAGGCGTGGATTGAAACCGTTCTGCAAATCCAAAGGTAGAACATCACTCATAGTCGCCTCCCTCGCGGAGGCGTGGATTGAAACATGCTCAGTCCGGATCATAACGGAAAGGCTTACACCGGCGTCGCCTCCCTCGCGGAGGCGTGGATTGAAACAGCGCACGGAAGGCATCAGGATTCATGATGCGGGCAGTCGCCTCCCTCGCGGAGGCGTGGATTGAAACAACGGACAACTCAAACTTTGCCAACGCTTTTTGGTCGCCTCCCTCGCGGAGGCGTGGATTGAAACCGCGCTCAGTGTCAATGACTGCAATTTTTCCCCCGTCGCCTCCCTCGCGGAGGCGTGGATTGAAACCCGGTTCGGCCGGGATTATGCGGGTTATTGCGCAAGTCGCCTCCCTCGCGGAGGCGTGGATTGAAACAGTGACGTATAAGCCAGCGCAACAATACGAGTACAGTCGCCTCCCTCGCGGAGGCGTGGATTGAAACAAAGTGATTGGCACCAGGCTGGGCGCGAAAAGGGATGTCGCCTCCCTCGCGGAGGCGTGGATTGAAACCGTAAACGTTTC
The DNA here is from genome assembly GCF_000199675.1 of Anaerolinea thermophila UNI-1. Lineage (GTDB taxonomy): Bacteria > Chloroflexota > Anaerolineae > Anaerolineales > Anaerolineaceae > Anaerolinea > Anaerolinea thermophila. The sequence continues at coordinate 1,371,213 of NC_014960.1, read as the reverse complement.
CAACTGGTCAAACTCAATCAGGGTCGCCTCCCTCGCGGAGGCGTGGATTGAAACAAATAATCTGCCGTATTTTTCAGCCGCCAGCCGGTCGCCTCCCTCGCGGAGGCGTGGATTGAAACTGTCGAGGAGATGACTAATGGCGAGTATTATGCGCGTCGCCTCCCTCGCGGAGGCGTGGATTGAAACACCAAACGCTAAAGGCTCATGGCGTAATATTCGCGTCGCCTCCCTCGCGGAGGCGTGGATTGAAACAAATTCTGTAATCTTGTTCCTGACGGGAGCAATCCGTCGCCTCCCTCGCGGAGGCGTGGATTGAAACATACCACCAGTAAGCATGACATCATGAATCTCTCAGTCGCCTCCCTCGCGGAGGCGTGGATTGAAACAGTGATTGGTAATTGCTCTAATATCCTCCATTCTATGTCGCCTCCCTCGCGGAGGCGTGGATTGAAACAGGAAGATGTACAAGAGATTTTGAAGATTCTAAAGGAGTCGCCTCCCTCGCGGAGGCGTGGATTGAAACGCTATGGCTTCGTAATCGTATGAGCCACGGCCTTGTCGCCTCCCTCGCGGAGGCGTGGATTGAAACGAGGAGAAATGAAATGAACGAATCAACACTTGCGTCGCCTCCCTCGCGGAGGCGTGGATTGAAACATGGGATGGAAGTGGAATAATTGCGCGCGGTGTACGTCGCCTCCCTCGCGGAGGCGTGGATTGAAACGCACATACTCAGTCCGGCTGCGCATGGTGGTAATGTCGCCTCCCTCGCGGAGGCGTGGATTGAAACTTGGAACGGGCGGGCGCGAGGCGCGTTGCGGCTTGTCGCCTCCCTCGCGGAGGCGTGGATTGAAACCTCTATCAGGAACTGATGAAATGGAGGAAAAATGTCGCCTCCCTCGCGGAGGCGTGGATTGAAACCGCATGTAGCGGACAATTGAGCCAATGATCATCGTCGCCTCCCTCGCGGAGGCGTGGATTGAAACTTCATGAGAACGGACAACGGCACGATAACGATTGTCGCCTCCCTCGCGGAGGCGTGGATTGAAACTCCTTTTCAAAAACAATCAGTTTTTCTCTATCGTGTCGCCTCCCTCGCGGAGGCGTGGATTGAAACACTTTGAAAGGTGCACAATTCCAGCACTCTACAGTCGCCTCCCTCGCGGAGGCGTGGATTGAAACAACGCACTCCTGGCGGCGGTGAAACCTTCCGGGTGTCGCCTCCCTCGCGGAGGCGTGGATTGAAACAAAGGTGGCGGCGGTGCGCTGGTTAGAGTACACGGTCGCCTCCCTCGCGGAGGCGTGGATTGAAACGGGTAACGGCAACTGGTTGTACCAACTCATGTAGTCGCCTCCCTCGCGGAGGCGTGGATTGAAACACGGTCACCGAATCCGCACCCTCTTCACGCTCCACGTCGCCTCCCTCGCGGAGGCGTGGATTGAAACTAATGCGCCGCCGGTGGCGCGGATTGATTCGTTGCGTCGCCTCCCTCGCGGAGGCGTGGATTGAAACTCTACCGTTGCCATTCATCCTCCTGCTATCTGCTTGTCGCCTCCCTCGCGGAGGCGTGGATTGAAACGTAGATTTGCTCCGGCGTGTATTTCGGCTCTTCGGGGTCGCCTCCCTCGCGGAGGCGTGGATTGAAACGGGAATCGCTGATGAAAGCCGCAGCAAAAGCAAAGTCGCCTCCCTCGCGGAGGCGTGGATTGAAACACGACAGATGTCAGCAAATAATGGTGCAATAATGTCGCCTCCCTCGCGGAGGCGTGGATTGAAACAGCCCTGTGGCGGTATCTCACCAGTCGGAATACTGAGTGTCGCCTCCCTCGCGGAGGCGTGGATTGAAACTGGAATCTGATCAATCAGGGAGGGAAAACATGTCGCCTCCCTCGCGGAGGCGTGGATTGAAACTCTTTATGAAGAACTAGAAAGGAGATTGAAATGAGTCGCCTCCCTCGCGGAGGCGTGGATTGAAACCTCGAAGATTGAAAGGGGGTGGGTGGGCCTATATGGTCGCCTCCCTCGCGGAGGCGTGGATAAATATGTTTTGATTACTCAGTCACTAGGTAACTAATATGATTCGCCAACAAAAAAGGCGAGGATGTGGAAAACACCCTCGCCTGCTGTCGGGGCGGGCGGATTTGAACCGCCGACCTCACGGACCCGAACCGTGCGCTCTATCCGGGCTGAGCCACGCCCCGAAACTGAACTTATTTTACCCTACACCCTCGGGGATGGCAAGGAAATTTGCCAAAACTGGATCGGTATTTTCTCCGTTGATTTTTCCCCAACTTGATATAGAATATATACAACGAACTGGTTGGGAGCGTTAACAATGGCCGAACTCAACCTCTCTATCATGGATCGCGGTCCAGACACGATGACTTACCTCAAGCCATTACTGGACCAGTTTTATCATCAGCAAAATATTCGGGTCAATGTCAATCTCATTGGATGGCAGAACGGACGCAGTGAACTGGTACGGTATGCCATCTACCATAATTCCCCAGATGTGTCTGAAGTGGGCACAACCTGGACCAGTGATCTGATTGCCATGAACGCTCTACGACCTTTCTCCCCAAACGAAATCGAATCCATGACCCAGGTGGGAGACTTCCTTCCTGCGGCATGGGAAAGCACACATCTAGCAGGTAAAACAGATACCGTATGGTCGATTCCATGGCTTGCTGAGAGCATTCTGGTACATTACCGTAAAGATTTACTGGCAAAGGCTGGATTAGATCCATCCACTGCATTCAGCACACTCCCTCAATTCCAAAAGACAGCCGAGGCGCTTCAAGCCATTGGCATTCCTATACCCGTTGCATTACCTGGCAAGAACAGTAACACGGTATTACTCCAAGCCCTGGCTTCGTGGATCTGGCGGTTTGGCGGAGATTTTGTCTCGACAGATGGGAAGAAAATTCTTCTCACTTCTCCAGAAGCCTATAACGGCATGGAAGCCTTTTTCAATCTCCTGAAAACGGCTACTGTTGAAGGCTTACAACTGCTCGATTCGCTGGATGTCTATGGCGCACTCCATCAAGGGTATGCCGCAATCGGGTTGGGTGCGTTATGGTTACGAAACCGCACTGAAGCAACCCGCCCAGAAATTTACGAACAACTGGCTACAGCGCGCATCCCGGGTATTCCGTTTGTAGGTGGTTCCAATCTGGTCATCTGGCGGGAAAGCCGGCGTGAACAAGCCGCCCTGGAACTGGTGCGCTTCCTGACCAGCCCGGCATCGCAAATTTATTATGGACGGGGTGCAGGAATGCTCCCTACAAGAATCAAAACGCTTAACCTGGAGGATTACCAGTCTGACCCCGCTGCCCAAGCCATGATCGAATCTCTTAAAGCAGGACGACCTTTCCCCAGTGTGCCACTTTGGGGCATCGTGGAGGATCGTCTTAAGATGGCACTCTATCAGGTATGGATGTCGTTCATGCGCAATCCCAACCTCAACCTTCGGGAGACCCTGGAGCAAATCATCGGCCAAACGGCAAAGCAACTCAGTCTGACGCTCTCTCAAGGCTAAGTTTCCATCTCTCCTCAGGAGCGTACATGGTACATCCCCTCAACCACCCATTTGTAGGTGGTTAACTCTCTAAGTCCCATTGGTCCTCTGGCATGAATTCTTTGTGTAGAGATGGCAACCTCTGCACCTAAACCGAACTGTCCCCCATCGGTGAAACGGGTGCTGGCATTCACATATACTGCCGCCGAGTCCACTCTCTGGACAAACTTCTCTGCCAGCGCCGTGTTCTGAGTTAGAATGCCATCTGAATGACCGGTGCTGTGCTGTGCAATATGCTCAATGGCTTCTTCCAGATCATTTACGACACGAATCCCTAAAATCAGGCTCAACCATTCTGTATCAAAATCTTCCGGTTGGGCACGTGATATTCTTATCCCCTGATAGTCCTTAAGAATATCCCACGCAATTTCATCCACTTTAAAAGAGACACCTGCATCCCCAAGGAGCCTCACAACTTCAGGCAAGAATATATCCGCAATAGACCGCTGGACCAGTAAAGTATCCAGCGCATTGCAAACTGTTGGACGCTGCACCTTGGCATTAAGAATCACCGGCAACGATTTTTCTAAATCAGCACTTTCTTCCACGAAGAGATGGCAAATCCCTATACCCCCCGTAATCACCGGAATCCGACTGTTCTTGCGGCAAAACTCGTGCAATGAGGCACCACCTCGCGGAATGATTAAGTCAACAAATTCATCCAACTGCAGAAGTTCATATACGTACTTTCGGTCGGGATCATCAATCCACTGAACACAATTCTCAGGCAATCCTGCCTCCATTAGCGCCTGATGAATCACCCGAATCAGAGCCCGATTGCTTTCTATAGTCTCGGAGCCACCGCGCAAAATGACTGCGTTCCCTGACTTAATCGCCAGCCCTACCACATCTACCGTCACATTTGGGCGTGATTCATAAATCACCCCTAACACTCCCAACGGGACTCTTCGCTTATGCAAACGTAATCCGTTAGGCAATACCCTTTCTTCAAAGATTTCCTCGAGAGGGTCCGGTAAATGCGCTACCCGCCGGAGATCATCGCTCATCCCTTGTAAACGAGAAGGGTTGAGCAAAAGACGATCCAGCATGGCTTCAGAAAGCCCCAACTCTCGGGCTCGCTGGACATCCTGACCGTTGCCCTCCAGAATCTCCTCTGCATGTTCCAACAACTTCTCAGACAATATACTCAAAGCCTCTGTCCGCTGTTCAGAAGCCACGCTCGCAAGTTTCCTGCCCGCCCATCGCGCCTGTTTGCCCATCTCATGCAGATTCATGTTCACCGTTCCTCATGAACACCATGTGATTATGATGCACAACTTCCTCGCCAAAGGTGTATCCCAAAATAGATTCGATCTGGTCCGAATGCTTCCCCGCAAAACGCTGGACTTCAGAGGAGGAATAATAAGTGAGTCCCAAAGCAATTAACTTGCCCTGCTCATTTAAAATGCGGATAGTATCCCCGCGTTCAAACTCCCCCTCCACACGGATAATCCCGACTGGCAAGAGGCTCCCCCCTCTGGACAATGCCCGCGCTGCCCCTTTGTCAATCCAAACCCCTGCCTGTACCTGATGTCCGGCGAGTAGATATCGTTTGCGCCCTTCGAGATGACTGATCATCGGTGCAAATCGAGTTCCCAGTTTTTCATTATTGACTATACGAATAATAATATCTTCTTCATTACCCTGGGCTATCCACACCGTGGTACCACTTCGGCGTGCTAAATCAGCGGCACGTAATTTCGTCAGCATCCCACCAGTCCCCAAGCCACTGCGACTCCCCCCCGCCGCTTCCCATAATGTATCGGGAATCTCTTCGGCAGGCACCTCTCGAATCAGACGGGCACCCGGAACTACCCGGGGATCAGCCTCATAAAGTCCCGCCTGATCGGTAAGCAAAATCAGATCATCTGCTTCAACCAGGGCTGCCACCTGTGCCGAAAGGGTGTCGTTATCCCCAAAACGAATTTCTTCCGTTGCCACAGTATCATTTTCGTTGACAATCGGAAGAATTCCCTGTAAAAGCAAGGCTTCAAAGGTATCTCTAGCATTCAGATACCGCTTGCGATCCATCAGATCAGCCCGCGTTAGGAGCACCTGCGCTACTCGCTGACCATAGATGGCAAAATATTCGGTGTACATTGCCATCAAACGGGGTTGCCCCACCGCTGCAAGCATTTGTTTTTTGGGAATGAAACGAGGTAACTCAGGATAATTTAAGACTTCCCGTCCTGCTGCAATTGCCCCAGAAGAGACCAGAATAATATCCACCCCTTTCGAACGCACAAGGGCAATCTGCCGGGCTAAATCCACCATGCGAGGTGGTGAAAGACGTCTTCCTCCATCGGTAAGGGTTGATGTTCCTACCTTGACAACAATGCGCTTTCCCTTCCGCATAGACTCATGTTACCTTTCCAAAGACTGCAGAGATTTTTCGGCTAACTGCTCCAGCATGGCGGTGGTCAACGATTTAGGGCGTTCAATGGGTTTTCCCAGAATCCGCCCCCAGACAATATGGGCAGTCAACCCCAGAATGCGACTCATCCCAAACAATACGGTATAAAAATCAAATTCTTTTACACCATAGTGATACTGCAACGCCCCATTGATGGCATCTACATTCGGGTATGGATTCTTGACCTTACCATTCTCTGCCAGAATAGGCGGAAGCACCTCAAATACTCGCCCTATTAACTCGATATTGGGATCGTTCGAAATGTACTTTTTGGCAAATTCATACTGCACAGTGAAACGCGGATCAGTCACCCGTAACACTGCATGTCCATATCCCGGAATCAGTTTGCCTGCCTGGAGTTGCCTGCGCAGGTGATCCGTCAGTTCTTCTTTACCAGGAACATGACCTCCAAAAGCCTCCCGCACCTGCAACACCCAGCGAATGCATTCCTGATTTGCCAGCCCGTGCAACGGCCCTGCCAAACCGTTCATACCCGCTGCACAGGAAAGATAGACATCCGAAAGTGCAGAACTGACCAGGTAAGAAGTATGAGCACTGACATTTCCGCCTTCATGATCAGAATGAATCACAAAGAACAGGCGACACAAATCCTGGTAACGGAGATCCTCTGCCTTGCCAATCATTCGGGCAAAGTTAGCACTCCAATCCAGTTCAGGTGAATAAGAGACAATTTCCTCATTACGATATTTATAGTTGTAAATAAACGAGGCAATCCCGGGCAACTTGGCGATTAAGTTCATACTGTCTTCCAGGTAGTACTTCCAGTAATCGCCTTTGGGCAGACCTTCGGAAGTAAACATTTGCTCCGCATACTTACTGGCGAACTGTGAGGAAGGTTGAAGTGCCATAATCGCCACGGAAAACAGCGTCATGGGATGGGTATCCCTTGGGAACTGCCGAATAACCTGATAGACATGTTCGGGAATTTGACTGCGCGACGCCCATTCCTGCTCCACTTCATCCGCTTCTGCCTCATTCGGCAACCGATCCGTCATCAGCAAATAGTACAAACCGCCTACCAGAGGGAAGTCGCTTCCCGGCTTTTTCGGCAGGTATTCAAGCACCTCTGGAATGGTGTAGCCCCGCAACCGAATCCCCTCATAGGGATCCACATAAGAAATATCGCTGACCTGAATCTGTACGCCCCGAATGCCCCCGTAAATTTGCTCTACGGTAACATCACACACTTTCAAAGAACCAAACTGAGTGCGCAAACGGTTTACCCGCTCCCGCCATGCGGGTAATTGCTCGGTAATCGCCTCAATCATCTTCATAAACAGGTTTCCTCCTTTGGCTGGCTTTTAAGGTCCCTCCCTGGACGTTTATCGGAACAAAATTTGAGACAGGAACTGGCGCGTGCGCTCAAACCGCGGGTGGTCAAAAACCATCTCCGGCGTCCCCGACTCGACGATACAGCCCTCATCCATAAAATGCACCTCATCAGCCGCAGCGCGAGCGAACCCCATCTCATGAGTTGCCACCACCATCGTAATCCCCGCCTTTGCTAAATCGAGCATTACATCCAGCACCTCTTTAATCATCTCTGGGTCTAAAGCACTGGTAGGCTCATCAAACAGTAAAATTTTGGGTTTCATCGCCAGTGCTCGGGCAATGGCAACCCGTTGTTGTTGCCCACCGGATAACTGGGCAGGATAATTATGGGCTTTCTCGGCAATCCCCACCCGCTTCAACTGCTCCATGGCAATGGTTTCAGCCTCTTCCTGAGAGCGTTTGCGCACAATGCGTTGTGCCAAGGTAATATTCTGCAAAACGGTAAGATGAGGATAAAGATTAAAGTGCTGGAAGACCATCCCAATATCCGCGCGCACCTGGTTGATGATTTTCTCATCCCGGCTCAGGCGCTGACCATCGACCCAGATTTCCCCTTCATCCTCAATTTCCATGTGATTCATGCAACGCAAGAGCGTGGATTTTCCCGAACCACTGGGGCCGATCAGCACAACCACACTGCCACGTTTGACAGTCAAACTGACGTTACGCAACGCCTGTACTTTGCCAAAAAATTTTGAGACGTTTTTGACGATGATGATGTCATCGGTGCTGGCCATGACTCAATCCCCTCTCTATGGCTTTGACGCCCAGCGATAGAACGAGCGTCATGATCAAGTACAGCACTGCCAGCGTGGTAAACGCTTCGGGATAACGGAAGGTCTGCCCTGCGTACAAACGTGCCACCTGGGTAATATCCCGCACCGCCAGTACAGAAACCAGCGAGGAATCTTTGAGCATGGAAACAAAATCATTGCCTAATGCCGGCAGAACATTGCGAATGGCTTGTGGCAGAATGACATAGCGCATGGCTTGCCAGTAGGTCATGCCCTGAGAACGCGCCGCCTCCATTTGTCCTTTGGGAATGGACTGGATACCAGCCCGAAAGACCTCAGCCGAGAAGGCGCCATAAGTGACCGAAAGCGCAATGATCGCACGGATTTGCATGGGAACGCCGCTATTTTCCAGTTGAGTGAGCCCCCCAGCCCAGGTCAACCCTGCCTCAACCAGCACTCTTCCCAGGGCATTTAAGGCCGAGGTCACTGCCGGAACTGCCACAAAAGCAATGAAGAAAATCAGCACCAGCATGGGAATGCCCCGGACAATTTCCACATACAACGTGCTGAGGTTACGGAAAAACACATTTCGAGCAATCCTTCCCAAGCCAGCCATCAACCCAATCACCAGCGAGATGACAAATGCCGTCAGCGTAGTGGTAATGGTCACATGAATGCCGGCTTGAATGAAAACAAATGCCTGATTGTACGAGGGTTGAGAGAAAATCACGCCAAGGGTTGCCAGTGCTATGCTCACCATAGCCACAAACCACCATGGAAAGTGCTCCAGTCTGCTTTGCAAGGACTCTTTGGGAAGACTCAACACGGGTGAGCGCGGAATACTTGATTCTCCTGAAGCCATATCTACCTCCTGAACGCAGAGTCGAGGGGAAGGTAGAGAAAAGCCTCTACCTTCCCCTTACGAATTCTTATTTCACATCTGACTCGGTGAGTTTGAAATCGGGGCCAAAATATTTCTGATTTAAGCGATCCAGCGTACCATCGGCTTTCATGGCTTCGATGGCTTTATTGAACGGTTCAACCAGATCGCTTCCTTTAGGAAAGATGAAACCCAATTCATCGCTGGAAATGGAAGGTCCAATCAGTTCGAGTTTCTCGGCGTTTTCCCCCCGATACCCCTGCCCGGCAGTTTCATCAATGATCACCGCGTCCACATCACCGGAAATCAAAGCCTGTACTGCAAAAGCGAATTGCTCAAACCCTTTGATGCGTGATTCGGGAAGATATTTTTTGGCAGTTTCGTAATTCGTGGTGTTAATTTGAGTGCCCAGCACCAGCGCCTCATTTGCGGCAAACTCTTCAATAGAGGCAAAGCGAGTTTCTCCTTTGCGTACCAGCAAACGCTGATTGATGCTGATATAGCCAATGGAGAAATCTACAATTTGTTTACGATCCTCGGTGATGGTGATGCCATCTGCCGCCATGTCGTATTGTTTATCGGCAACCGCCTGAATCATGCCATCCCAAGCGGCTTCCACAAAGACAGGCTCACAATGCAAGCGGGTGCAAATTTCCCGCAAGGCATCGTAATCCCACCCTCCGGGCTCTCCTGTAGCCACCAGGATATAGTTGAAAGGCATATAGGCATTTTCAACCGCCACAGTGATTTTTCGGCACTGTAAATCTACCAGCGCAGTATCTGCAGAACCTAGACAGCCCGTTTGCGCGTTTCCTTGAGACTCTTGCGATGTTTCCCCAGCTGAAGAACCGCTCGATGGAGCGCAAGCCGAGAGCACCAACCCAAACACCAGCACCAGGAACATCCAAATAGACAAGCGTTTCATTTTCTCCTCCAAAAACTATTGGTTTTAATCAAAAAAGACCTTCCTTCCGGAAGGTCTTTTTTCTCTCTTTTGTGCTTGCTCTTCATAAACGCGAAGAGCCCGCGCCTTCTCGGAAGGAGGGGAATCGCGGGATTCGCTTAGGGGAAATCTGGTAAGCAAGCATAACTCGTATCATATTGGGCGCATTTATAAATGCGGACACAAAATGTGTCAAGGTAAAATCATAAAATCCCCTGAAAAATCACCCAAATGGGTTAAATTTTCGCCAATTCCAGGAAAATGGCTGAATTATAATGACCCTCATCCCATTAATCCCAAAGGAGGGGAGCATGTCTGCGTCTAGATCCTCGGCTATTCCCGCCATTCTGAAAACGTCTCAGGGGACGTATTTCTATTACCCTCTCGACCAGTGGGAAGGGATATCCAGGGAAAGTCTTCAACGATTGCCTTTCTCTATTCGAATTTTGCTGGAAGGTTACCTTCGGAACAGCGCCCATCCTAGAGTAAGCCAGCAAAGCATTTCGGCACTGGCAAACTGGGCACCACAGGCAACCCATCGTCCCATTTTACAGTTCTTTCCCGGCCGGGTAGTGCTGCAAGATTTTACCGGCGTTCCGGTGATGAACGATCTTGCCGCCATGCGCGCCGCTCTGGTGCGATTGGGAGGAAATCCGGAAAAAATCAATCCCGTTGTGCCGGTGGATTTGGTTATTGACCACTCAGTACAGGTAGATTACTTTGGAATTCCAGATGCTCTGAAACTCAACGTCCAGTTAGAATTTGAACGCAATCGTGAGCGCTATGAGTTCCTCCACTGGGCACAGAAAGCCTTCAAGAACTTCCGAGTTGTGCCCCCTTCCTCAGGAATTGTCCATCAGGTAAATCTCGAATATCTGGCGCGGGGAGTGCTTACCTCTTCACAAGATGGCACCACAGTCGTCTTCCCCGAAACGCTGGTGGGGACAGACTCTCACACCACCATGATTAACGGGTTAGGCGTGGTTGGATTTGGCGTTGGAGGGATTGAAGCCGTTGCCGCCATGTTAGGCGAACCGCTGGAATTTGTCACTCCCGATGTCATTGGCCTGCGTCTGACCGGGAAACTTCGGGAAGGCGTCACCCCCACAGACCTGACTCTGACTATTACCCAACTGCTACGCAAGCACGGTGTTGTCGATAAATTTGTAGAATTTTTTGGGCCCGGTCTGGTCAATCTATCCCTAGCCGACCGAGCGATGATTTCTAACATGGCACCTGAAAGTGGTGCAACCGTGCTCTACTTCCCTGTCGATCAGCAAACGCTGGCTTACCTTGCATTGACCGGCAGACCCACCGAACTTGTAGAAGCTTACTATCGCGCACAGGGTCTTTTTGTTATGCCTGAAACTCCCGAACCCGAGTACACAGCCGTTCTTCACCTGGACCTAGAAAGCATTGAACCCAGTCTGGCAGGGCCCAAACGTCCACAAGACCGTGTGCCTCTCCCTCAGGTAAAAAAGAACTTTCGCTCTTCTCTCTCAAAGCCCAAAACCGAACGCGGCTTTGGACTTTCTTCAGAAGATTTGGGAAAGGAAGCCGAATACCGCTCCAATGGATACCGGGAAACCCTGAAACATGGCGCCGTTGTGATTGCTGCCATTACCTCCTGCACCAATACCTCAAATCCCTATGTCATGCTTGCGGCGGGATTGCTGGCAAGAAATGCTGTTCTCAAGGGATTGCGCGTCAAACCCTACGTTAAAACCAGTCTTGCTCCGGGCTCCAAAGTAGTGACCGCATATCTGGAAAAATCAGGGCTGGATAAAGCCCTATCGGCACTGGGTTTTGATGTGGTCGGATATGGTTGCACTACCTGTATTGGTAATTCAGGTCCGTTACCACAACCTGTGATTGAAGCCATCGAAAGTGGTGGACTGGTAGCCGCAGCAGTGCTTTCTGGAAACCGTAACTTTGAGGGACGTGTCCACCCCTACGTGCAGGCAAATTATCTTGCTTCCCCTCCTCTAGTAGTTGCCTATGCGCTGGCGGGCACTGTAGATATTGATCTTACTCAAGAGCCCTTGGGCGTTGATCGGCAGGGGAATCCTGTTTACCTGAAGGATCTCTGGCCCTCTGCTGAAGAAATCGAACAACTGATCCAAGACCTCGTCCAGCCGGAATTGTTCGCTAGTGAGTACGCGGATCTATACTCAGCCAACCCCCAATGGTCACAAATCCAAAGCCCAAGTTCTCTGCTTTACGAGTGGAATCCGGCATCCACTTATTTACAGGAACCACCCTTCTTTGAAAACCTTTCCAAAGAACCTCAATTCCTGTCTGACATCCAAAATGCTCGGGTGTTAGCGCTCTTTGGCGATTCCATCACCACAGATCACATTTCCCCGGCAGGAAATATCTCCCCAACCAGCCCGGCAGGGAAATACCTTCTGGAGCATGGCGTGCCGGTCAGCGAGTTTAACTCGTATGGTTCGCGCCGGGGAAATGACCGTGTGATGACTCGCGGTACATTTGCTAACATCCGCTTAAAAAACCTGTTGCTGGGTGGCAAAGAAGGTGGATACACAATTCACTTCCCTGATGGGGAAGTTCTTCCGATCTATGACGCCGCGATGAAATACCGTGAGGAAGGCGTCCCCTTGATTGTCATTGCAGGGAAAGAATACGGCACCGGCTCCAGCCGCGACTGGGCGGCGAAAGGTGTGCAACAATTAGGAGTGCGCGCCATCCTTGCCGAATCCTTTGAGCGCATTCATCGTTCCAACCTGGCAGGAATGGGCGTGCTTCCACTGGTATTCAAGCCCGGAGAAAACGCTCAATCCCTTGGGCTCACAGGGCGGGAAATCTACACCTTGAAGGGAGTATCTCAAATTCAATCCCCGGGTGGAGAACTCACTGTACAGGTAACCCGAGAGGATGGCAGTACGTTCGAGTTTCAGGTCACCATTCGATTGGATACCCCTAACGAAGTCTCCTATTTCCACCATGGAGGTATTCTGAATACTATCCTACTGAACTGGCTCTAAACCTCATACAATCCCGAGCAACTCCCTGCTTCCAATTCACCTTGAAGGGAAGCAGGGAGTATAATAACCAAAACTCATCTTCAACCCAAGCACTCAGGAGAATCGAAATCTATGGGAAACAAAAAAGTACGCGTTGCCATCATTGGGGTAGGAAACTGCGCTTCGTCTCTGGTACAGGGAGTGTATTACTACCGTAACGCCGCCGATACCGACCGCATTCCTGGATTGATGCACGTCAATCTGGGCGGATATCACATCAGCGATATTGAATTTTCTGCAGCATTTGATGTGGTAGATACCAAAGTAGGAAAAGACCTTTCCGAAGCCATCTTTGCTTACCCAAACAACACCTATCAGTTTACCAAAGTGCCGCATCTGAACGTTCCGGTCTCTCGCGGAATGACTCATGATGGCTTGGGGAAGTACCTCTCACAGATTGTCAAGAAAGCGCCCGGTCCAACCGCCGATATCATCAAAATTCTCAAAGATACCGGCACGGATGTAGTGATTAACTATCTACCAGTGGGCTCCGAGATGGCAACCAAGTGGTACGTGGAGCAGGTGCTGGAAGCCGGTTGCGGGTTTGTCAACGCCATTCCTGTCTTCATCGCCAGTTCAGAGTACTGGTCGGAGCGCTTCCGCCAGAAAAATTTACCCATCATCGGAGATGACATCAAGTCTCAGGTGGGCGCCACTATCCTGCACCGCGTTTTGACCAGTTTGTTTGTCGATCGCGGTGTGCGCCTGGACCGCACCTATCAGATCAACTTTGGAGGCAATACCGACTTCCTGAACATGCTGGAACGCGAGCGCCTTGAGTCCAAGAAAATCTCCAAGACTGGCGCGGTGACCAGCATGCTCCCGTATGACATTGGAGAAAACAACATCCACGTTGGTCCCAGCGATTATATCCCATGGTTAACTGACCGCAAATGGTGCTACATCCGCATGGAAGGGACCACCTTTGGGGATGTTCCCTTGAATCTGGAAGCCAAACTGGAAGTATGGGATTCTCCCAACTCAGCCGGCGTGGTGATTGACGCTGTACGCTGTGTCAAACTGGCAATGGATCGTGGAATCGGTGGACCTTTGTATGCCCCCGCTTCTTATTTCATGAAAACACCCCCCAAACAATTCAAGGATGAAATTGCCCGGGAGATGACGGAAGCCTTCATCCGGGGTGAAACCGCCTAATCGCTTCTTTGCAGGGCTTTCCATTGAGGAAAGCCCTGAGTTTTCCTCTGGTACAATAACCATGATGAAACCATTAGGGGTAAACGTTTTACAGGGGTGTTTGTGGGGATGTCTCTTTCTTTTGGGGATTGTGGGATGCACAGTCCAACCTCTGCCTACACCTACACCCACACTCAACGTGCAGGAAACCAGTCTCTTCCACGAAGCCATTCTTACAGCAACTTATGCCATTCCTGAACCTACATCAACTCCCACCACAGTGCCATCCTTTACTCCAACGCCAACACAGCCCCCTGTCCCACCCGAACTTCCGAGAGTATTTCAAACCTCGCTTTTGAATCCGATGGATCATCCCCATCCGTACATTCAGGATACCTGTCAGGTTTTGAAGAACCGCTGGAAAATGGGAAAATCGGCTCCGGGGACGGTGGTGATGCCGATCATGTTCCACTCTATCACCGATGGAGAGGTCAATCATCCTTATCAAATCAGTGCCCATCAGGTTAAGGAACTGTTTCAAGCCTTAGAACAAAAAGGCTTTGAAGCCATCAGCATGGAACAACTGGCAGGCTTCTTGCAAAGCAACGATTATATTCCCCCGCGCTCGGTGGTGCTGATTGTGGACGACTTGCACTCCGCTTCTTATTACCGGGATCACTTCTACCCTTACCTCCACCCTCATGGCTGGACAGTGACCAACGCATGGATCAGCGAGCCTGAAGCCAGCCGTCGCGTGCGGGATGAAAATATCGCCCTCCAACGTGAAGGTTGGGTAGATCACCAAGCACATGGGGTGGTACATAACATTAATATTGTCGAATTTAAGCCGGGCACAACGATTGAAACATCTCTGTACGGCAAAGTGGATGTGGAAACCTTCATTTACCGTGAACTGCAAGGTTCTCGAGAAGCCATCCTGGAAACCTTTGGAAAAGCACCGATTGCCTACATCTGGCCCGGCGGCAATTTCAGCGCCAGAGCCGTACAAGTTGCGCGGGAAGTAGGTTATCAGTTAGGATTCACCGTAAACCCACGGGGACCCTTGATGTACAACTGGATTCCGCTGGGGGATGAAATTGATCCCAAACGCCCGGCACTGCTTCCGGAAAATTATGTGCAGGATCCCCTCATGGTTCTGCCCCGCTACTGGGACAAAGATGCAATTCTCTATCTGGATACTGTCATCCGAATTGGCGAAGAAGCACGTGCTTATGCCCTGGAAAACCGGGAACGCGAATTAGAATACTACCGTCTGGTGTGTGAGCCACATGTGGACACAACTTCTATGCCCTAACCTGAAGAAATTAATCCAGCGTCTTGGGACGTTTCTGATCGCCGCAGGGTTGCTCAGTGCTTGTGTGCGTCCCTGGGGGAGCACCTCGATTTTTGACATTCGCGCTGTTTCAACCCCGCAACCCACTTTATTCGTTCCTCCGGGCACACCGCAACTTGTGGAAACACCTGTAGAGATACCAATCTCCACACCTGCGATGCAAGCCGAAGAAGACATTCCACCCTTTGAACCTACCCCGCAACCCAAAACCTATATAGTACAACAGGGAGATACCCTGGGAAATATTGCCCGCCAGTTCAACGTGGATCTGGCCTTGCTGATTGCCGCGAACAAGTTATCCAACCCTGACCGAATAGATGTGGGCCAGGAACTGATTATTCCAATGATTGAGGACTTTCCTCAAGGACCGGACTTTATCATTCTTCCTGACTCCGAACTGGTTTTCGGGCCCTCCACAACTACCTTTAAAATGGGCACTTTTGTTGAAAACCAGCCTGGTTTCTTGAAAAATTACCATGAAAATCGCAATGGAGAAGCCTATTCGGGCACCGAATTGATTGAAAAAATTGCCCGCGACTTCTCCGTTAACCCACGATTGTTGCTTGCCGTGCTGGAATACCAAAGCGGCTGGCTGACCAATCCTTCCCCACCCGCAGAGACGCGCAAATATCCGTTGGGTTATTCCAATTCGCAAATTACCGGCTTATACCACCAGATTGGCTGGGCGGCGAACATGCTTAATTATGGATACTATCTGTGGAAAGCCGGCGGGGTCAAAGGATGGGTGCTGGCAGATCAAACCTATGTACTTGTACCCGAATCCATCAATGCCGGCACTGCGGGCGTTCAGTACCTTTTCAGTTTGCTTTACGGCAAGGATGAGTGGGTGAAAGCCGTAAGTTCACAAGGGCTGTATGCCACATACACGCGTTTATTTGGATCGCCTCAGGAACTGGCTTTTGAGCCGCTCATTCCAGCAGACCTAACCCAACCTGAGATGGTGCTTCCCTTTGCTCCGGGAAGCATCTGGTACTTCACCGGGGGACCGCACCCTGCCTTTGGAACTGGCTCTGCATGGGGAGCGCTGGATTTTGCACCCCCGGGAGAGGCTTACGGTTGTTATACCAGCCCCGAATGGGTTACCGCGATGGCAGACGGTTTGATTGTGCGCAGTGGGGATGGAGCAGTGGTACAGGATTTAGATGGAGATGGATATGAGCAAACCGGCTGGACAATCCTCTATTTCCATATTGCGTCCAGTGGCAGAGTACAGGAAGGACGCTTTCTGAAAGCCGGGGATGACATTGGACATCCGTCCTGCGAAGGCGGAGTATCCAATGGCACGCACTTACACATCGCCCGCCGGTATAATGGAGAATGGATTTCTGCAGACGGCACAATTCCTTTCGTACTCAGTGGATGGGTCTCTGCAGGGGACAGTATCCCTTATGAGGGACGATTAATCAAAGGCGAGCAGGTTGTTACTGCATGGGATAAACGTTTAGATGAGAATCAGATTGGCTGGTAAACTTTCCAACCTCTGGACACTTGTGATTATCGCAGGTTTGCTGAGTGGGTGCGTACGCGGCATGAACGGTGCCGGACAATCGCCATTCAGTTTTGGACAGAAAAGCCAGTTAGCACTGGTCGAAACCGTCACCACCGGAGAAGAACAGTCCGAAAGGGTAAGCACCAGAGTTGCTCCCCCTCAAATCACCCCTACGCCCAAAGAAAGCCCCACCCCTGCCCCCCCCATTCTGTATTACACACAAGCCGGAGATACGTTAAGTGCTCTGGCAGCGCGTTTTGGGGTCGCAAGAGAAGAAATTTCCTCCACCCAATCTTTACCGGAAAATGGCTTGCTGGACCCGGGCATTCTTCTCATCATTCCTGACAAACTGGGCGAAACCACGTCATCAGAACAGGTCATGCCCGACAGTGAAATCGTTTTCTCCCCCTCTGCGCTGGACTTCGACATTAACAAGTATGTGACCGAGGCTGGCGGTTATCTGACTACCATTCAGGAGTGGCACAGCAACGGATGGAATAGCGGTGCGGCTTCTGTGTACAAAGTGGCTATTGATAACTCCATTAACCCTCGATTGTTGCTGGCAATTCTTGAGTATCAGAGCCACTGGGTAACCGGACAACCGGAAAATCTTGCCCAAACGGATTTCCCGGTTGGCTATCTGAATTACCAGAAGAAAGGGCTGTTTGCTCAACTATCCTGGGCAGTTCAGCAGTTAAACATTGGATACTACGGCTGGCGCGAAGGACGTCTGACCAGCCTGACGTTTCAAGATGGTACAACGATGAGACTGGCACCCGACTTGAATGCCGGGAGTGTAGCCGTTTTGTACCTGTTCTCGCAACTTTACGATCAGCCCCACTGGGCAGCCGCAGTGTACGGCTTAGAGAGTATGCCAGCCTTATACGAAAAAATGTTTGGCAGCCCCTGGTTGAGGGCTCAATCTGTTGAACCATTATTCCCTGCAACCCTGACTCAACCCCCCATGGAACTGCCTTTCCGTCCCGGAAAGCCCTGGAGTTTAACCGGCGGGCCTCATTCTGCCTGGGGACCGGACGGCGCGCGGGCAGCGCTGGATTTTGCCCCGTCCACCACTGAAAAGGATTGCTACGTCTCCACCGATTGGGTCACGGCAATTTCCAGCGGGCTGGTAGTGCGCTCGGAGTATGGCGTTGTGGTTGTGGACCTGGACGGCGATGGCTTTGAGCAAACTGGCTGGGCAGTGCTGTATCTGCATATCGCTACTAACGATCGTGTTCCCGTAAACACCTGGGTCAATACCGATGACCGCATCGGACATCCATCCTGCGAGGGTGGACAAGCTACCGGCACTCATGTTCACGTTGCCCGAAAATACAACGGCGAATGGATTCTGGCGGATGGCCCCATGCCGTTCGTTTTGTCTGGATGGCGCGCAGTAGCCGGAGAAAAACCTTATCAAGGGGCTCTCATCAAAGAGGAGAAAACCGTCAAAGCCTCTATATATGGGGATTACTCGTCCTTAATTTCGCGGTAATCCTGCCAGAGAACCCAAACCTCCTGCACAAATTCACCAATTTTCTGATGAAGGCGGTCAAAGTTTGGCTCACCCTGTGACTGCCCCACGATGCAAATCAGCAGAACGGGATAATAGGGAATTTCAACCAAGCCACAATCTCCCACGGTAAGAGGAACAGTCATAGACCCTCTTTTGTTATAGATGCGACTTTCCTCAGGAAGATATGGCTTAAGAGTCCAAAGGCGTCCGTTATCGCTGGGAGTTTCCTCTGCCAACCATGTCAGCATTTGTTCGCTGGCAGACTCACTGAGACATTGCCGGGTGTAAAGGCATTCCCACAAAGTACTTAAGTCATGAATTGAAGCACGGCGAGGACGAAATCGAATGGATGGGGCTTGCCACCTGTCCAAAATCTGCTGAACTGCATTCTGATGAACTCGTTCAAACAAATCGCGTTCGAGAATTTCTGTAGCATCTTCTTCGCTGTACACCAGCATGGCACGTAACAATTGCCGGTAACTACGCCCGGCACCGGTTGGACCTTTATCCAGCACCAAGTCCAAAGGTTCTTCCGTTCCTTTTTCCAGTGTCTCCAGGACCAGCATCCCCAAAGGAACTTTGACTATGGAAGCGGGATGAATTATCTCATCAGAACGCCATTCAAAAAGTACTCGCCCACCCAGTTCTTTCACCCATACATGCCAGTCCGCACCATCTTCCAGCATCTGACTCAAGGGTTGAACAGCAAAAGACTGAAAAGCAGGAGCCTGGGTAATGGACGGCAATGGCTCGCTGGTCTCAGGAATAATCACAGGAGAAGGGGTAGGTGAAAAGGAGGGAATGGGAATAGTGTTTTCGGATGAGACAGGTAAAGCCGTTAGAGATTGAGACATCGAAGAATTGCATGAAGCCATGCCCCATAATAAAACGCCCAGGGAAAGTCCCAGCAACCTCTTCTGCCAATTTCTCATGAAAAAGATTATAAAGCGTTATAATCCTCCCCGTGAGAAAAGTCTGGAAACGTTTTCTTCGGGCAGGAATCCTGGTAGGATGGATTTCAACAATGCTGATCAGCGCCTGCGTTCCACTGGAAAGTAGCAGCGCTCAATCTCTCTTTGAACCTTCAAACCCCCAGGGAAAATCCCTGATAGAAATTCAAGACACTCCCACCCCAATGCCCGCCCGACCAATTTATCAGCCGGGGGAACTGGTGGATTACACTGCACAAACCGGTGATACATTACCCGCCATAGCGGCGCACTTTAACACCAGCGTGAAAGAAATCCTCGAAGCCAATCCGTTCATTCCGGCTGATGCCACCACCATGCCACCCGGAATGCCGATGAAAATCCCCATTTACTATCAACCGCTGTGGGGCAGTCCTTATCAAATCCTGCCAGACAGTCATTTCGTTAATGGTCCGGCATTGATAGGGTTCGACACCCAAAAGTTCGTCCTGTTACAACCCGGCTGGTTGCGATTTTATAACGAATATGTTGGCGACCGGCAGAGAAACGGCGCGGAGATTGTTGAATATGTAGCCACCAATTACTCCATCAGCCCCAGGGTATTACTCGCCATTCTGGAATATCAGTTGGGAGCATTAACCCAGCCCAAAATGCCTGGGGGACTGGACGAGTATCCCCTGGGAGAAAGAGATATTTCTTACCGCGGGCTTTACCGTCAACTGGCATGGACAGCCAATTTCCTGAATCAGCAATACTACACCTGGCGCAAGGGCCGTTTGGAGATTACTCTGCCAGATGGGCAACTGGAACGTCCCGATCCGTGGCAAAATGCGGCAACGGTGGCATTGCAGGTTTACTTTGCCGGCCGTTTGAATATGGAAGGCTATCGCATTGCCGTATCTTCGGAAGGGTTTGCGCGCACTTACCGGGAATTATTCGGGGAGCCATGGACAACCGATCCCCACATTCCGGGCAGTCTGCGCCAGCCCGAACTGCGTTTGCCGTTTGGTGCGGGAAAATCGTGGGCATTTACCGGAGGCCCCCATACTGCCTGGGGAGAGGGTGAACCGCTTGCCGCGCTGGACTTTGCTCCTCCATCGGTAGTGGGCGGTTGCTCCCCCACCGAGGAATTTGCTACGGCTGTTGCCGGTGGAAAAATTGTGCGCACCGGGACGGGAATTGCCGTGCTGGACCTGGATGGGGATGGCGATGAACGCACTGGTTGGGTCATCTTTTATTTACATCTAGCCTCAGATGGAATGGCGCCACTGGGAAGCGAATTGCAAGCCGGTGATCCCATTGGCAAACCCTCTTGCGAAGGTGGAAGGGCAACCGGAACCCATGTGCATATTGCCCGTAAGTTTAACGGCGAATGGATTCCAGCGGATGGAGTCATTCCGTTCAATCTGGAAGGATGGATTGCGCGCAACGGCGCCTCACCTTACGAGGGGTGGCTTACCCGGCAAAACCGCTCGGTCAAAGCCTGCGTTTGCTCGGATCAGGCAAGTCAAATTCAGTCCCAATCCCGCTAACAACAATCAAAGGAGAGACTTACATCATGGCACTTCAACGTCCTCGAGGTATGACTGCCTTTACTCTGGTTTGGTTCGGGCAGGTGATTTCGCTCATGGGGTCTTCCATGAGTGGATTTGCTTTAACCATCTGGGCATGGAAACTAACCGGTTCGGCAACAGCCCTTTCTCTGATGGCATTCTTCAGTTTTGGACCCTCTATCCTTTTCAGTCCGTTTGCAGGCGTTCTGGTAGACCGCTGGAACAAAAAACTGGTCATGATGCTCAGTGATTTGGCAGCCGGACTGGCAACCATTGTCATTCTAATTCTTTACTCGCAAAACGTCCTGCAAATCTGGCACATGTATGTTGCCGGGGCTTTTATGGGAATTTTCCAGTCTTTCCAATGGCCTGCCTACTCTGCAGCGATTTCGGTGATGATTCCCAAGGAACATTACAGCCGTGCCTCCGGGATGATGTCCCTTGCCGAATGGGGCTCAGGATTGCTCTCTCCTGTACTGGCTGGGGCTCTGATTGGCGTGATTGGCATAAGTGGCATCCTGCTGATCGACATCGTGACCTTCGTTTTTGCCATCAGCATGTTGCTATGGATTGTCATCCCATCAGTACCCCGCTCGCAGGAAGGGCAAGAAGGACAGGGCTCGATCTTCAAAGAGGCTCTTTTTGGTTTTCGTTATATTCTTAACCGGCGCAGTCTGCTCTTTTTGCAACTGGTATTTTTCTCCGGAAATCTCATGTCGACTCTTGCAGGGGTGCTGACCTCTCCAATGATTCTCGCTCGCACCGGCGATAGCGCCCCCATCCTGGGGCTTGTTCAATCTGTTGGGTCGGCGGGAGGAATTGCTGGTAGTCTTCTAATTTCTGTTTGGGGTGGTCCCAAAAAGAAAGTTCTGGGGGTACTGGGAGGCTGGTTCCTGGGCGGATTGCTGGGCGAAATGCTCTACGGATTGCGGTTTGGCTTGCCTGCGTGGATTGCGGCAGCATTCTTTGCCAGTTTCTTTGGGCCTATCATCAACAGTTGCAATCAAGCCATCTGGCAATCCAAAGTACCGCCCGACCTGCAAGGACGCGTTTTTTCCATCCGCCGCATGATTGCCCAGATTACCGCTCCTCTGGCGATGTTAATGGCTGGACCGCTGGCAGACTACGTCTTTGAACCTGCCATGAAAACAGCCTCTTCCCCACTGGCAAGGTTGTTTGCCCCTCTGACAGGTACCGGTGCAGGCGCTGGAATGGGCACCATCATATTCCTGAGTGGTGTGGTCATCTTAGGTGTAGCAATTGCCGGCTGGATGAATCCGCTGGTACGCAACGTGGAAACCCTCATTCCGGACCATGATGCAGTGTCTGCACAGGAATAAGCCATAAAAAATCAGGGCTGTGGGTTGCTCACCCACAGCCCTGCCGGTTTCCTTCTGGCATTAGCCTTCAAGGATGGTAATTTTGTGCTGGATATTCGCCGTCTTGCCCAGCATGGCTTGCGCCGAACAGTATTTATTCTCGGAGAGTTCTACAGCACGTTTAACCGCTTCAGGGTCAATGTTGTGGCCGGTTACAATGTATTCCAGAGTAATCTCGGTAAACACTTTGGGGTGTTCATTTGCCCGTTCTGCATGAGCCCGCACCTCAAAGCCGGTCACCTGCTGGCGTTTCTTTTCAAGGATGGAAATCACGTCCATAGCAGTACAACCTGCCAAGCCGACCAGCAGAAGTTCCATAGGACGGAAGCCATCGTTCTCTCCGCCAACTTCGGGTGCAGCGCCAAGATTTACGGTGAAACCGCTTGACGCCCACCCTTCAAAGGAAAGCCCATGTTTCCAGGTTGCCTTTGCGTCCATTCCCCGCATCCTCCTCAAAAAAATTAATTTCTCGCAAGCGCCCGCTGAATGTGATCAATCAGCATATGCTCGGGTGCTGCGCCTACCATATGCTCAGCCCCGAAGTTGATCGTAGTATGAGGCACGCCAGATACGCCATACTGATCGGAAAGTTCCGGGAATTCCATGGCTTCCACCATCTCGGCTTCCACCATCGGGCTTTCCAGCGCCATTTGATGCGCCAGCACCACCGCGCGCGGGCAGTACGGACAGGTTGGCGTGACAAACACCTGCAGGTGTACCGGTTTGTCCAGAGTCTTCAGGAATTCACGCGTCTCCTTGGAAAGTCCAGAGTCGCGGCGGGACACAATTAAAATGGAATTGACCAGCGAGGTAAATTCGTGTCCTGCAGGAATGCCTTTGTAGCGAATGCCATAGTCGGTCAGAGTGTCCCCATCCTTACCCAAAATCACAAAAGTCGGAACAGCATCCACTTTGTATTGAGCCGCCAGTTCGCGATTCTCGTTCAAATCGTACACTTTGAGTTCTAACTTATCAGATAACTCACACACCTCACTGAGCAACTGGCGGGTTTCCTCGCAGTACTGGCACACCGATTTATCATCCGCACCAAAGAAAAGAATTTGCACTGGCTTTTCTAAAGCCTCAAAGAACTCACGCACCTGTTGTCGAATGTTTTCATCTAACATTTTTTCCATTTTTCATTCTCCTTTTTGTCCCCACGGGACGTAAATTTTCTGGTTTATCAGGTAAAACAACCACCTTCCTGGTATCCACACACCGGGCATGTCAGGTTCAGCATTCCGTCATAATCCAGTACGCCTTGATGACACTTCGGACAGGTCGAGCCCCAGTCCCCTTGCCTTTGAAAATCCAGTGAAGTCAGGACTGGCTTGAGGACTTCATCCTCTACCTGAGACGATTGGGATGAGTGAACCTCTTCCATGCACAAACAGATAGATGCTCGGTGAGTGAAAAAGTTACACAGAGAAATCCAGCCAAAAATCAGGGGCGCAGGTAATCTTCAAGGTTCAGACGCATGTACAGGCGACGGCTGACCTCAGGGGGCATGACATCCTGTTCTTTCTCTTCGTGATATAGTTCAATGGTTTTCCGCAAGGTATTGACCACCACCTGACAATTATGGCATTCCAGCAAATGCCGTTCGATCTCAGCGCACAGATCCTCACTGAGTTCGCCCTCCACGTACTCCCCCAGGGAGTGCAGTAATCGCTCACAGTCTTTCGATTCGGTCATATCCCAACACCTCCATCCGGTGACCATAGTAAGCCGAGAGTTCCTCGCGCAACTTCAAACGCGCTCGTAAAAGCCGGGTTTTGACCGCTGTTTCGGTGATTCCCAGTGTCTCGGCAGTCTCCCGGACGCTCAAATCCTGCAAATCTCGCAGGACAAACACCGCCCGTAAAGCCGGAGAAAGTCGTTCAATTGCCCGGTTCAAAAATTCCCTGGCTTCTGAACTGAGCAATTCATTCTCAGGCAAACAACACCAATCCACAATGTCTCGTGGTTCTTCAATACTTTCCCCATCTTCCTGATTGGTGGTTGAATCTTCCAGCGAGAAAGCCTCCGGACGCTTTTTTCGCAGAAGCATTAAGGCTTCGTTCATGGCTATACGATACAACCAGGTGGAGAGGCTGGAACGCTCTTCAAAATTAGGTAAAGCGCGCAGGGCTTTCAGGAAAGTCTCTTGCAGAACATCCTCAGCGTCCAACCCGTTTCCCAGCATCTTCAACGCCAGGCGATAAATGCCCGGCGAGTACTGCTCCACCATCCGGGCAAATTCTTCCCGATTGCCCGCTTTCAAGGCTTGGATGGAGAGAGGTTTCTTAACGTTCGGCTCATTCATTTAGATGCATTTCCTCAAATTTCGTGACCTGTAATTAAAGCAATTGCCATGTAGGCAGGACATCCAGATCCAGGGGATCGCGCTGTTCATGAAGCCAGCGGTAATATCCTGCCGCCGCAATCATGACAGCGTTATCGGTACACAGAGAGAGGTCCGGGATGTGAACTCGAAACTCATTTTGCCCGGTAAAAGCGGCGCGCAAAGCCAGATTTGCCGAAACGCCACCGGCTAACAAAATCTCCCGGGCTTTGAACATCCGCGCGGCTTGAAGAGTTTTGGCGAACAACACATCGACAACGGCGGCCTGAAAACTGGCAGCCAGGTCTTCTACCGGTAATGACTGTTGTTTTTCCTCAAACTCCCTCACCACTCTCAGCACGGCCGTTTTCAACCCGCTGAAGGAAAAATTCCAGGTGCCGTCCAATCGGGCACGCGGGAAAGAAAAGGCATCGGGGTTGCCCCGCAACGCTGCATTCTGAATGGCAGGTCCCCCGGGATAGGGTAGCCCCAGCAAACGTGCCACCTTGTCAAAGGCTTCTCCCGCGGCATCATCCAGGGTGCCCCCCAGACGTTTGTACTGCAAATGGTCGGTTATCAGGATTAACTCGGTATGCCCGCCAGAGACCAGCAACGCCACCAATGGGAATTGCGGCTCAGGATGATCATCATGCTCATCCCGGCGCACCCAGGCGGCGTACAGGTGACCCTCCAGATGATTTACCCCAATCAGGGGCAAATTGCCCGCCAGCGCAATGCCCTTGGCGGTATTCATTCCAACCACCAGAGAGCCTGCCAACCCCGGTCCTCGCGTGACTGCCACGGCGTCCAGATCTCTCAGGCTGAGGTGAGATTTTTGCAAAGCCTCATCCACCACCGCATAGATGGTGCGAATATGCTGGCGTGAAGCCACTTCAGGAAAGACCCCTCCATACTTCTTATGCAATTCCACCTGTGAAGCCACCACATTCGAGAGAGGGATGCGTCCGTCCTCCACCACCGCCGCGGCGGTCTCATCGCACGAGGTTTCAATGCCCAACACGCGAATGGGCTGTTTGGAGAGGTCTTTACGTTTTTCCATGCTCAAAAACTAACCTTTCAACTTCAACACCAGATCCAGTGGGTAATCTGCCAGGGTTTCAATTTTGCCATCGGGGGCAAGGTAAACGGTATTCTCCAGGCGAACTCCCATGTTCTGGTCAGGGTAATACAAACCCGGTTCTATTGTAACCACACTTCCAGGCAAAAGCACATCATCTTCTGGAGAAGCCATTAACCCGGAAACTGGTTTTTCGTGGATATTTAATCCCACCCCATGCCCCAAACTATGGACATAGCCCACCTCGGTTTGCGGCTGGGTCAGCACAGTAGGATGCCCCATACCTTCGAAAAGTTCGCATGTACGGCGTTGCAGGTCGCGGAAATGTCCATGTACGCGAACTTCGGAAGATACTGCGTGAAACACCGTAAGGACTTGCTCGTACAGTTTTTCTACCGCTCCAGGCGCATACCCAAGACACCAGGTACGGGTCATATCGAAGAAGTATCCACCCCCGGTTTCACAGGGAAAGATATCAAACACGATGGTCTGTCCGGCTCTGAGCACGTCTTCGGCTTTACCACTGGAGTGCGGTACCCCCGCATCCCGCCCAATCGCAAAAATGGTGCCTTCTGGATTTTCCAGATCACGCTCGGCCAACCACAGGTTAATCAAACGTTTGACCCGTCCAACCGTGATGGGTTCACCCTGAGCATCCACCAGAACATCGCCTTTCAGCCTTTGCGAACGCAAGTAATCCGCAGTGAGATCAATGACCTCAACGGTTTTTTGTCCTACCCTGCGAATGCGCTCTACTTCTTCACGATCTTTGGTCAGCATGGCTTGCTGCAAGACTTTATTTTCCACATCCCCCAAAATGGATAACTCTGGAAGTTCTTTTTGAAGCGCATCAAAAAGCGCAAAAGCAACCCCAGCATCATACTGTCCAAAAAGCATCACCCGACCCCGGGTTAAACCCAAATCTTCTAGCATTCGTTTCAGCCGCAAAACACTGGCACGGAAACGATCCTGATTGGCTTCTTTGAGGAATTCGGCAAAAGGATAACTGGAATAACTGCGGGTGATCAAACCGGTTCGGGCGGCTTCATCCCGCTCCATGGGGCCATGGAATAACACCCCTTTCTCACCACGTTTGAGAATCAAATCCGCTTGCGTGATGTGACCGCCACCGGTTAGATAAACCATTGGCGGGTTGTGAGCAGCGGGACCAATAACCCAAATAGCATCCAGTTCGTTTTCTGCCATAAGACGATGAAGATCGCTTTTCATGATGAGGCTTCCTTTCGTCGCTGATTTTGAAGGATATGGCTTAACTGATTCAGAAACAAACCATCTTGCTCAGGTAAAACTGTACGAGGGTCAAACACAACTCGTTCTTCTTCAATACGCGCAATAATGGGTGGGGAACATTTTCTTAAGTTGGCAAGGAAAGCATTGGGTTTGCGCACGTTCAGGGCAAGCACAAAAGTAGGCAAGGTTTCTTCGGGTAGACTTCCGCCCCCAACAGTAGATCGCGAAGGAATGACTTCTCCAAACCCTAGAAAGGTTTGCCATTCCTGGGCTCGTTCCTTGAGCCTCTCAGGTTTTTGGGTAATCATACGCCACACTGGAACCTGCTCTTCGGCTTCCTCTTTCAGGTAATACACCAGCGTTGCGGCAAGCGCGGCAAGAGTCAGTTTATCCGGGCGTACTGCCCGTGCCAAGGGATGTTTCTTGAGGCGTGCAATCCATTCGCTTTTCCCGACAATGATACCCGCCTGAGGTCCTCCCAACAATTTATCCCCTGAGAAGCATACCACATCTGCACCATCGGCAAGCGATTCCTGTACCATGGGTTCATGAGCCAAGCCATACTTTGACGTATCCAGCAAAGCCCCCGAGCCCAGATCATCTACCAGCGGGAGTTGATAGCGATGTGCCAGATCTGCCAAATCTTTCAAAGAGGGTTCCGCAGTAAAACCGATGATGCGGAAATTGCTATGATGAGCTCGCAAGATGAGAGAAACCGAGTGGTGAGAGCGCAAGGCATCTTCATAATCTTCCAGGCGCACCCGATTGGTTGTGCCCACCTCGATTAACTTCGCCCCCGATTGCGCCATGACCTCAGGAACACGAAAGCCACCACCAATTTCCACCAGTTGCGTACGGGAAATCAGCACTCCACGACGGCGCGCCAGGGCAGTTAATACCAGTAACACAGCAGCAGCGTTGTTGTTTACCACCAGTGCTGCTTCAGCCCCGGTGATGCGCCGTAAAAGCATTTCAGCATGCACTGTGCGCGAACCGCGCTCGCCTCGTTCCAGATCATATTCCAGCGTGCAGTACCCCCCTGCCGTCTCTTGCATTGCTCGAAGAGCCGGCAGACTGAGCGGCGCCCTGCCCAAATTGGTATGCAAAATCACCCCGGTGGCATTGATCACCGGAACAAGGGTAGGTGCCAGCCATTGCTCCAAAAGACTTTCCACCCGATTGAGGAGAATTTCCGGGCTGAGGGAGGGACTCTCTGAGGAATTTAACAGGGCTTGACGGGTATCATCCAAAACCGAGCGTACCCCATTGAGCAGAAGAGATCGTCCAAACCTTTTCTGCAAAACCTCTGCCCTGGGGTGTTGCAAAAGAACATCCACAGAAGGAATTTCACGCAGTCGGTTCATCCTCTCCCTGTTCTGGTTGCCAGCGGCTGATTTCATAAATTCTCAAAAGGACCTCAACAATTGCAAAACCACACGCCAGCACAAGAGCCAGCAAAGGGGTGAGCATGCGTCCGATTTGCAACCAGGCAATCAGACAACCATAAATGCCCACCCACATGGCTTCGCGGAGAATCACGCCACTTGTCGCTGGGGGATTGGTGCGGAAACGCAGGTTGAGGAAATACGCTACTGGCAAAGCCAAACCGCTTAAAGCGCACATAAGGAGGTAGAAAAACATCCATCGCGGGAACAATGTAGGCAAGGTGGTCACAACCAGAATGGCTAAACCACCCCAGCCCAAAAGCCCAAGCAGAACACTCGCCCATAAAAAGGAACGAAACGGCGGAAAAGAGTGCGGAACGGTGCTCATAGGATTGATTATAACCTCAATCACCGGTGGAGTACGGCGTGCTCTCTATCAGATGGAGAATCTCCAGCGGTTCTCCACGGGAAGGATCGCGTTGCAAGGAAAGTGCCCCTTGAGAGCAATGCCTCACACAAATTCCACACCCCATACAACTTTCTGCCACAATCACTGCATGCCCGTTGACCTGAATCGCTCCAAAAGGACAAACCCCGGCACAGGTTCCACAAGCAATACATTTATCTTCATCTACCACACTGACGAATCCAGAAGAAATCAGCATGGGTGTGCCTTCACGCTGGGCTTTCATGGCACCGCAACAACAGGAACAGCAATTGCAAATGGCATAGAAGCGCCCCAGCATGGCATCCTTGAAAAAGGCATGGTGCACGTGCC
Source organism: Anaerolinea thermophila UNI-1 (assembly GCF_000199675.1). Classification (GTDB taxonomy): domain Bacteria; phylum Chloroflexota; class Anaerolineae; order Anaerolineales; family Anaerolineaceae; genus Anaerolinea; species Anaerolinea thermophila. Next base: position 1,342,081 of record NC_014960.1, on the reverse strand, counting down.
CGCGTTCGTCTTCATCTTCCAGGATTTTCATGGCTTCTTCAGAAGTAATGCGCCTTGCACGTTTTGGGTGATGTTCCAGAACAAAACTGACGAAGGGTTCTCCTACAATCAGACACACGTCCAGGGGAAGACAGGGATGAGGCTTGCCAGCCCGACAGGGACAATCCAGCACGGCGATATGATCGGGGTTTTCCAGAATTAAGTCCCGAGCACGGGTAAAGGGAATAACCTGTTCAAGATTCTCCACACGGATAGGTTGTTTGATGGACACCAGGCGCTTTGCTTCTTCCACCGGCATGACCTTGCCATGGTAGGTGTCGGCAAAACCGGTAGGTTGCCCATTCTTTTTTGCCTGAGCCTCAATCAGACGTCCCAAGAAACCCAGCAACGGAGCTAGGCGACGAGAAAGCGGATGGTCCCCTTTGGCTAAAGAGATATAGAGGTAAGGGAAACGCAAATATATATAGCCATGGATTAAGTCGAAGAAAGAGAAATCTCTGGTTTTTCTGCCTTCTTTCAGGTAAGCCCGCGTGGAAGGTTTAAGCCATAGGAATTTCATTGTATTCCTCCGGAAAACTTTTTCTCATTGTATATCTTTCAGATGAAAAGTGCGCAAAAATTTTTGCGCTTTTGCATCAAATATGGTATGATTGAACGAAATTTAGCGGGCGATTTTGCCCACTCATCGAGAGAGGTGGAGGGACCGGCCCTGTGAAGCCTCGGCAACCGGCAAGGCAGTCGGTGCCAATTCCGGCAGATGTACCGCGAAAAGCGGTCTTCTGGAAGATGAGGCAATTGGATTGAACCATAAGCCTCTCTTTCCAGGGAGGTTTTTTGTTTCATTTTTACTTGTGGAGACGTTATGAAGCGCATTTACACCAATCGCCGATACCTGGACCTGATTCAAAAACGTGTTGCCATTTTTGATGGCGCGATGGGCACCAGCCTGCAAAAACAAAACCTGACCGCCGAACATTTCGGTGGAGAGCGATATGTTGGTTGTAATGATTATCTAGTCCTCACTTATCCTCAAGCGGTAGAAACCGTACACCGGTCGTTTCTGGAAGCTGGTGTGGACGTCCTGGAAACCGATACTTTCCGCTCCAACCGCATCACCCTGGCAGAATATGGACTGCAAAATCGGGTACTGGATATCAACCGCGCTGCTGCCAACCTGGCACGTCGTCTGGCAGATGAATATACCCGCAAAACCGGCCAAATGCGCTTGGTAGCCGGTTCGATTGGCCCTTCGGGTAAGTTACCCTCGATGAATGATCCAGAACTTTCCAATATCACTTTTGATGAACTGGCGGATGTTTTTCGAGAACAAGCCCGGGGTTTAATGGAAGGCGGAGTTGATCTTCTCCTGATTGAAACTTCTCAGGATATTCTGGAAGTCAAAGCCGCCATCACAGGTATTCAACAAGCCTTTACCGAGACCGGCATTGTGATCCCCTTGCAAGCGCAGGTGACTCTGGACACTACCGGTAGAATGTTACTGGGAACAGACATCGCCGCTGTGCTGGCCATTCTGGAAGGCATGCCCATTGATGCCATTGGACTGAACTGCTCCACCGGTCCAGATTACATGCGCGAGCCTATTCGCTACCTGGCAGAACATGCTCCCGTACCCGTGTCCTGTATTCCCAACGCTGGTTTGCCTCTGAACGTGGATGGGCAAGCCGTTTACCCGCTAGAACCCGAACCTTTTGCCACCGCTTTAAGCGAGTATGTGGACAGGTTTGGTGTAGGGATTGTCGGTGGATGTTGTGGCACTACCCCGGAACACCTGCGAAAACTGGTAGAAAAAATTGATGCTCATCCAGCCTCTCATCGTCCCATCTTCAGCCTGCCCAAACTGGCTTCAGCGACCCAAGCCGTTCTCATGGTCCAGGAACCAGCGCCTTTCCTGATTGGGGAGCGATTGAATACCCAGGGAAGCGCCCGCTTCAAAAAGATGATTCTGGCAGAAGATTTTGAAGGCGCGCTGGAAATTGCCCGTCAGCAGGTCGAGGCTGGCGCCCATGGTCTGGACTTGTGTACCGCTCTGACCGAACGCTCCGACGAAGGCGAATTAATGCGCCGTTTGATTAAAACGCTGGCGCCCACCGTGCGGGTGCCGTTTGTGATTGACACCACCGAGCCGGATGTCATGGAAATTGCGCTGAAGACGGCTCCAGGGCGCTGTTTGCTTAACTCAGTAAATCTGGAAGCGGGAGCAGCCAAAGCCACTCGTATTCTGCAACTGGCAAAGATGTATAACGCCGCTGTCATCGCCCTGACCATTGACGAACAGGGCATGGCAAAAACTGCCCAGCGCAAACTGGAGATTGCCCGCAGAATCTACCACCTTGCGGTGGATGAAATGGGTTTGCGCCCACAGGATTTAGTCTTTGATGCCCTGACCTTCACCCTTGCAACCGGAGATCCGGAGTTCAGCCGTTCTGCCATGGAGACCATGGACGGTATCCGGCTCATCAAAGCCGAACTGCCCGGGGTTCTGACTTCGCTGGGCGTGTCTAACGTTTCTTTCGGGTTGAAACCCGCCGCGCGCGGCGTGCTGAACAGCGTTATGCTGTATCACTGTGTGCAGGCTGGACTGGACATGGCAATTGTCAACCCGGCACAGATCACCCCTTACCCGGACATCCCTGCTGAAGAGCGAGAACTTGCCGAGGACTTGATTTTCAACCGCCGACCGGACGCACTCCAGCGTTTGATTGAATACTTTGAATCGCATGGGAAAGAAGAACAAAAAACCACTGCTCAGCATTCTGCTCTGGAAGGGAAAACTGCCGAAGAACGCCTGCACTGGCGCATTGTGCATCGCCAGAAAGAAGGCGTAGAGGCAGATATTGACGAAATTCTTCAGCGTCCCAGCCAGCAATCGCGCCATGAGACGGCTGTGCGGGTGCTCAACGAAGTACTGTTGCCTGCGATGAAAGAAGTAGGCGACCGCTTTGGTGCAGGCGAGTTAATTTTGCCCTTTGTCCTGCAATCGGCAGAGGTGATGAAAAAAGCAGTATCGCATCTGGAACAGTATCTGGAAAAGAAAGAGGGCGTTTCCAAAGGCACACTGGTGCTAGCAACCGTTTATGGCGATGTGCACGACATCGGGAAAAATCTGGTGAAGACCATTCTCAGCAACAACGGCTACACGGTGATTGACCTGGGAAAACAAGTGCCCGCAGAGACCATCATTACCAAAGCAGTCGAGGTGAAAGCCGACGCCATTGGGCTGAGCGCCCTTCTGGTAAGTACCAGCAAGCAAATGCCCCTGATTGTCAATGAGTTGCACCGCCGCGGGTTGAAATTCCCGGTGTTGATTGGTGGAGCAGCCATCAACCGTAACTTTGGCAGAAGAATTTTGCAAACCGAAGACGGCAGTTTTTACGATCCGGGTGTCTTTTACTGTAAGGATGCCTTTGAGGGCTTATCCACTATGGATGCCTTGATGGACGCCGGCACCCGCCTCACACTGGTTCAACAAATCATCCGTGAGGCTGAAATTGAACTGGGACGGCGCCCTGCTCGTGAACGCTCGCTCTCCAGCGGCATAGAGCGTTCCGAAACTCCAGCCGCACCCCGCATCCCCCAGGCACCCTTCTGGGGTGCAAAAGTGGTTCACAGCATGCCGCTGGAACTGGTGTTCCAGCACCTCTCCATCAATGAATTGTTCCGCCTTTCGTGGGGTGCAAAGAACACGCATGGAGAAGCCTGGAAACAACTGGAAGCAGAATTTACCCAGCGATTGGAGCAAATGAAACGCGAAGCCCTCAAAGAAGGCTGGTTGAAGCCCCAGGGAGTGTACGGATACTTCCCGGCTCAGTCCGATGGCAACGACCTCGTCATCTACAATCCACAATCGCTGGACACAGGTAAACCTGTGGAACTGGTGCGCTTTACTTTCCCACGCCAACCCGAAGGGGAAAAACTCTGCCTGGCAGATTATTTTGCTCCGGTCGAGTCAGGGCAAATGGATGTGGTGGCTTTCCAGGTGGTGACGGTAGGGGAAAGCGCCACCGAGAAATTTGAACGCCTCCAGGAAGAAGGCAATTACACAGAAGCCTATTACGTCCACGGGTTAGCCGTACAGACTGCCGAAGCCACTGCAGCATATCTGCACAACCATATCCGCCGGGAATTGGGGCTGGATGCAGAACAAGGCAAGCGCTACTCATGGGGCTATCCTGCTATTCCGGACCTTGCGGATCATCAGAAGGTGTTCCAGTTATTGCCGGCAGAAAGCGCGTTGAAGATGTCTTTAAGCCCGGCATATCAACTGATTCCCGAACAATCCACTGCGGCGATTATCGTGCACCACCCGCAGGCAAAGTACTTCAATGTAGGGGAATCGCGGATTGAACAGTTAATGCGGTAAATTTTGGGAGGTTGTATGAAGTTTAAAGAATTACTTAAAGAAAAACGTCCACTTCTTTCAGATGGCGCTATGGGCACCCTGCTCCATCAGAGAGGCGTGGATTTTAGCGAGTGTTTTGATGCTCTCAATCTTACCAATCCCGCCCTGGTGGCAGACATCCACCGGGCATATATTGACGCAGGTTCACAAATCATCCAGACCAATACTTTCGGTGCAAATCGCTACAAACTGGCAAAACATGGGCTGGAAAACCAGGTGGCGGAAATCAACCGGGCAGGGGTAGATCTGGCGCAGCGGGTGGTTTTGGCTTCCTTCAAAGATATCTTAATCGCCGGGGATGTTGGTCCACTGGGAGTACGGCTGGCGCCCTTTGGGCGGGTACAGTTAGATCAAGCCTATGATGCCTTTCTGGAGCAGATTCAAGCCCTCTCAGATGCTGGCATTGACCTGCTCATCATTGAAACCATGACCGACCTTTACGAAGTTATTGAAGCCATTCGCGCTGCCCGCGCTGTGGACCCCGACTTGCCTGTTGTAGCCTCAATGACTTTCACCCGCGACGACCGCACCATGCTGGGCGATTCCCCGGAAAAGGTAGCCCGAAGGATTCACGAAGCCGGCGCGGATGTAATTGGGATTAACTGCTCTGGTGGACCCAACCAGATTTTGCGCATTCTCAAGCAAATGCGTCAGGCAGTGCCCGATGCTGTATATTCGGTCATGCCTAACGCCGGCTGGCCCGAACAGGTTGGCGGGCGCATCATGTACCCGGCGGCTCCGGAGTACTTCGGCGAGTACGCGCAGGCATTTTGCGAAGCCGGAGCCACGTTGATGGGCGGGTGCTGTGGTACTACCCCCAAACATATTGAAGCCATGGCGCAGGCGCTTCACACCAATCCACGTCCCTGTCTCTCAGACCAAATTCTGGTCATCTCGAACAACCACCAGGAAGTTACCGAACAACCTGAGCATCCTACCCAACTGGCGCAGAAACTGGCACAGGGGCAATTCGTCGTTGCTGTGGAGATGGACCCGCCGCGCGGATTTTCCACTCACAAATTGCTGGCAGGTGCTTCTTTGCTGGCAGAGGCAGGCGCCGATGTCATTGACGTTGCCGACTCTCCCATGGCACGTATGCGCATGAGTCCCTGGGCTGTCTGCGACCTGATTCAGGATAAAATTGGCATTGAGACCGTCCTGCATTTCCCTACGCGAGGCAGAAATCTTCTGCGGGTTCAGGGTGACCTGCTGGCGGCGCATGCGCTGGGGATTCGCAACGTGTTTGTGGTCATGGGCGACCCCACCGCCATTGGCGATTATCCTACCGCCATGGATAATTATGATCTTGTTCCTTCGGGCTTGATTCAGTTAATCAAACAGGGATTTAACGCCGGGGTAGACCATTCAGGAGCAGATATCGGGCAGCCCACTTCGTTCTTTGTGGGGTGCGCACTTAATCTCAACCCGGCTGACCCGGACAACGAGATCAAGAACCTGAAACGCAAACTGCGCGCCGGCGCCGACTTTATTCTGACACAACCGATTTACGAAATCGAACCGGCAAAAGCATTCCTGGAACAAATTGAGGTTGCCCTGGGTGGTCCTCTACCCATTCCCCTGATGGTGGGAATCCTGCCGCTGGCCAGCAGTCGGCACGCCAACTTCCTGCATCAGGAGGTTCCTGGCATTACCATCCCGGAGGAAATTCGTGTTCGCATGGAACAAGCCGGAGAAAACGGCGCACGGGAAGGCATTCGCATTGCCATCGAACTGGCAGAACAGATTCACACCATCGCCCAGGGCATCTATATCATGCCGGCCTTCAACCGTTTTGATTACGCCGCTGAAATCATTGAAGCCGTAAAGAGCAAAGAGCCTGCCAGCAGATAACTTCCCGTGCTATACTTTGGGAAAAACAACAGAATGGCAGGATTCTATGCTGCTGACCATTGACATCGGTAATACCAACCTTACCCTGGGGCTTTTCGAGGGAGATCGCCTCGGAGCCCATTGGCGTCTTGCCACCGACCATGAACGCATGCCCGATGAATTCGGCATTCAAATTCTCGGGTTGCTGCAACATGGCGGGTGCTCCGTTGCCCAGTTAGAGGGAGTTTGCCTGGCTTCGGTCGTTCCTCCATTGACAGGGAGAATCGTTGAAGCCTGTAAAGCCTATCTGGGGAAACAACCCCTGGTGGTTGACTCCACTATCAAGACAGGTATTCAAATTTGCTACGACAACCCAATGGCAGTAGGGGCTGATCGCATCGTGGATGCAGTAGCCGTCAAAGCCCTCTACGGTGGTCCCGCCTGTATTGTAGATTTTGGCACCGCCACTACATTCGATGCCATCAGCGCCGAGGGAGACTACCTGGGCGGCGCCATTGCCCCCGGGATTGGCATTGCCGCAGATGCACTCACCCGCCGCACTGCCCAGTTGCCCCGTATTAACCTTGAACGCCCACCTTCGGTGATTGGCAAGAATACCGTTCATGCCATGCAATCCGGGTTATTGTTTGGCTATGTTGCTCTGGTCGAAGGGATGATTGCCCGCTTCCGCAAGGAACTGGGCGAAACCATGAAAACGATTGCCACCGGCGGGCTGGCTGAAATTATTACCCGGGAAACCGATGTCATCCAGATTGTCAACCCCTGGTTGACACTGGAAGGGTTGCGCATGTTGTGGGAGATGAATCAGGAATGAGCAATCCAATTGCTGGAAAATCAATTACCCTGGGAGTTACCGGATCGATTGCGGCATACAAAGCCGCCGATTTAGCCTCGAAACTGCACCAATCTGGCGCGCAGGTGGATGTCATCCTCACTGACGCGGCGCTCAAATTCATCACCCCATTAACGTTCCAATCGGTAACTGCCCGAAAAGCCTATACCGATGCCGACCTGTGGGGTGGAGAAGGGCATGTCACCCATGTAGCCATCGGGCACGCCGCCGACCTGGTTATTGTTGCCCCCGCTTCGGCAAACACTATTGCCAAACTTGCCTACGGCATTGCCGACAATCTTTTGACGGTCACTGTGCTTGCCTCCACCTGCCCCCTGCTGATTGCCCCAGCCATGGACGCCGGCATGTTCTCCAACCCGGCAACCCAAAAAAACCTGGAAATTCTCCGCGAAAGAGGAGCGGTTATTGTTGGGCCCGCAGAAGGACATCTGGCTTCGGGTTTGGTCGGCAAAGGACGCATGGTGGAACCTCTGGAGATCCTGGGAGAAGTGCGTTACCTGCTCTCCCGCAAAGGGCCACTGGCAGGAAAACATGTAGTGGTCACCGCCGGAGGCACGCAAGAGCCTATTGATCCGGTGCGATTCATCACCAACCGCTCTTCCGGAAAACAGGGGTATGCTGTAGCCCAAGCCGCACTGGATATGGGAGCCGATGTCACCCTCATTACCACCCCCACGGCGCTGAACGCCCCCTGCGGGGCTACGGTCATTCACGTACGTACCGCCGAAGAAATGCTTCATGCAGTCCTCACCTACTCCCGAAGTGCCGATTTGCTGGTCATGTCTGCAGCCGTTGCCGATTTTCGCCCGGCACAAAGCGCCGAGCAAAAAATCAAAAAAACCGGCAAGGAACTGGCCCTGACATTGATGCCCACCAGAGACATTCTGGCAACGGTGAAGGAAAAACGCCAGCAAAGCGGCTTTCCACGCCATGTCATTGGATTTGCCGCCGAAACCGAAGACCTGCTGAACAACGCCCAAAAGAAACTGGAAACCAAGGGGCTGGATATGATCGTTGCCAATAACGTGAGCGCAACCGATGCAGGATTTGAGGTCGAAACCAATCGGGTATCTTTCCTGTTTGCTGATGGCAGAAAAATTGACCTTCCTCTCCAATCCAAATACGCAGTAGCAGAACGCATTCTGGAGGAGGCGCTCTCTTGGTTGTGAAGAAATTTGGGCTCTTGTGGGGAATTTTCTTCCTGGTCATCCTCGGAATCAGCGCTTGCGAGACGACCCCGCCCCAGCCAGTGGTATGGTCCGCCGCCGAGCCGGAAAAAGCCCTGGCTCAAGACATTCCCGAAACGTTACCCACCCCCCGACTGGAACAACGTCCCATCCCCACACCAACGCCCATGCCACTGAGTGAACTGCCTGAGCACCCTGACAATATCAATCCGCTCACCGGATTGCCCGTGAGCGATGTGAGCCGTTTGGAACGACGTCCGGTGATGGTGAAAATTTCCAACTACCCGCGCGCCGGACGCCCTCATATGGGATTGTCACACGCCGACCTGGTGTTCGAGTACTACATTGGGTTAGGATTTAACCGCTTTCTGGCAGTCTTTTTGGGGGATGATGCTGCTTTGGCAGGGCCAGTACGTTCAGGGCGACTGGTGGATGCTCAATTGGCAGAAATGTACCAGGGGATTCTGTTTTACGGCAATGCCGACGACCGTACAGATGAAGTGCTGGTACAGGAATTGGGTCCACGTGCTCTGGCTGAACGCGATATTCCTTCCCCACCCAAGTACCGCATCGAGGCAGAAATCCCGGAAACCACCTTGTTTGTGAACACCCGGGAATTGTCTGAATACTACACGAATTCCGGACGGGGAAGCAATGAGCGGCGGGATTTGCGGGGCATGATTTTCAGCGATCAAATTCACCCTGTCAACGAGAAAGCCGATTTTCTCGCCGTGCAATTCAGTCGTCAGGCGCGCGGAGAATGGCGTTACAACCCCGAAACCGGACTGTATGAGCGCTGGATAGAAGCCGGTTCCAGCGAGGAAACCATTCCCATGATTCGGCTTGTTGATCGGGAAAACAACAAGCAGATTGCCTTTGCAAACGTCATCCTGCTATTTGCTACTTACACGGAATACGCTCCCACCCTGCATGATATTGCTCTGTTTGACCAGAACAGTGGAAAACGGGCAATCTTTTTCCGCGATGGAGTGCGCATTGAAGGCACCTGGGTGACCGCCAGCAATGGACGTCCCATTCAATTCTTTAACTCGTACGGTTTACCCATGCACCTGAAACCGGGTAATTCGTGGATTGTCCTGGTGGGAGAAACCTCTATCTTTCGTAATCTTGCCCCCGGACAATGGGAACTGCGTTTTGATATCCCGTGAGGCTGTATGCGCGTTCTGGTGCTTTCTGATATTCATGCGAATTTGACCGCCCTGGACGCTGTTTTGAAAGATGCTGGGACAGTGGATGAAGTATGGTGCCTTGGGGATATTGTCGGATATGGTCCGGACCCAAACGAATGTATCCAGCGTATTCGCAACCTTGCCAATCTCACCTGTGTACTGGGCAATCACGACGCCGCAGTACTGGGATGGATTCCGCTGGATGCCTTTCATCGGGATGCCCGCCACGCGATTTACTGGACGCGCTCCACGCTGAGCCGGGAAAACCTGGAATGGCTGGCAGAAATCCCCGAAAGACAAACAAGGGAAAATTTTACCCTGGTTCACGGAAGCCCACGAAACCCCGTTTGGGAGTACTTACTGGATCCCATCAGCGCAGCACAAAATTTTGCCTACTTTGAGACAGATTACTGCCTGATTGGTCATACACATATTCCGCTACAGTTTTCATTTGTTTCTCCAGAATACCCTGCCCGATGGACTCAACCCATGGTACGGCGACAGGTGCACCTGCACCCCAGAGCAATTCTCAATCCTGGCTCCGTTGGTCAACCCCGCGACCACGATCCCCGGGCGGCATACGCTATTCTGGACACCGAAGAGGCGCTGTGGCATGCTCGCAGAGTCCTGTACGATATTGAAGCAGTACAGGAACGTATTTTGAGTGCCGATTTACCCCGTCGCCATGCCGCTCGCCTGAGCGATGGATGGTAAGCGGGAACATTTCAGGGGGAAATCCGTTAATTGAACATAGGAGGACAAGATGAAACGTATCTGGATTGCCTTGCTCGGAATGGTTTTTCTTCTCAGTGCCTGCTCTCCAGCCCGATCGTTTGCGCCTGTACCTGGAGAAACTCAGCGGAATGCCATCACTGGCGCTGACATGTCCAAAGGTGTCTCAGCCCCAGCATACGAAGGGGTGGAAAGCGCCAGCCTGGTTGTGCCTTCTGAGTCCGCGGCAGACCGCCTGGTGATACGCAACGCCGATTTGAGAATCGTGGTTGATGATCCGGTTTCGGCTCTGGACGAAATCTCCCAACTGGCAGAGAAAATGGGCGGGTTTGTGGTGCAATCAAATCTCTATAAAACCCAAACCGAGGAAGGCGTTGAGACCCCCGAAGCCAGCATTACCATCCGTGTTCCGGCGGAACGGCTGAATGATGCCCTTGCCCAGATTAAGAGTCTGGTGAAGGACAAAAATACCGATATCTTAAGCGAAAACGTCTCCGGACAGGATGTAACCAAAGAGTACACCGATTTGAAATCGCGCCTGACCAATCTGGAAAATACCGAAAAACAACTCCAGCGCATCATGGAGGAAGCCACCAAAACGGAAGATGTCCTGGCAGTGTACAATCAACTGGTCTCGGTGCGGGAGCAAATTGAGGTGCTGAAAGGACAAATTAAGTATTATGAAGAGTCTGCGGCGCTCTCAATGATTTCGGTAACTCTGAAAGCCAGCGCAACGGTCAAACCGCTTACCATTGGCAAATGGCAACCCATTGGTGTCGCGCGGGATGCTCTGCAAGCCACCCTGAAGACCTATAAATTCCTTGCCAATGCCGCCATCTGGATAGTTCTGTACTTTATACCGGTGGCAGTGGTCATCATCCTACCCATCTGGCTGATTATCCACGGTTTACGCCGCCTTTCGACGCGCAAATCTAAATCCTCACAGTCGGATGAATCACTCAAAGGATAGGGTCTCTACATTGAATATCCACTGCTGACCCTCAGCAGATTGAAGCACCAAACGGGGAAAATCGGCTTGAAGAATGCGGATTTTCCCCGCTTTTTCTTTCAGCAGAATGCGCTGATACGTGCTTGCTCCATCCGGTAACTCGGTTGTCAGGATAATGAGCAAACTCTGAGATGGATCGGCGGCATCCGCACCAGCTAGCACCGCCATTCCCTTACCCGCCACAACGCCCTGCCAGTAATTGGCGATGGTGGCATCTTCCGGGCGCACCAGACCATCGCTTCCTTCATAAATGCCGCTGGCTGACTGCCACTCGCCCATAACGGTACTCATGGAGTATTGGGGTAAGGCTGGGGGATCCTTTGGCGCTGGAGAGGCGGCGCTTTCCTGCACTGCCTGCTGGACTTTTTGCGCCAACTCAATTTTTTCGGTGAGGTTTTCCCGCATGGTCACATCCAGCGCAGGATCAAAGAGACTCTCTTTCATTTGCTGGAGGTTACCTGCTTCTCTCAACGGCGGCGCGGGTGGATTAGTTGCCAAAGGCTCTGCAACTTTTTGAGAAACTCCAGGTAATAACCAGCGCGTTACAACGACCACTCCAGCAAATGCGAGTAAAAGAATAATACCCACTGTCAATAAGGTTTTACGCATGTTTACCTCACCAGCGAATATCGGTGGAATATTTGATTTCATGTTTGACACGGCTATCCCCATTGAGCAGAGTTTGCAACTGCGTCCAACCTTCCAGAGGCGTGTTATCCAGATACTCACAGGTCGGGTCGCTGGGTTTGTCCTTACAGGCTTGATACTGGGTCATGACGCCCAAAAACTCCACCGGGTAGCCATGTGCGGTGTACCCGTAAACGCTCATCAAATACCACTGCTGGGCATTGACACCGTTATTGGAATAAATCTCCGGCACAGGGTAAACCGGTTTTGAGCCCCAAATGACATACCAGACCTGTTCTTTGGACCAGACACAGGATTTGTCAATATCGTAGCAACGATAGGAACCACAGGTTGACCCCGGAGCCGCAAAATATGGACAGCCCGGAATTGCGCCAAAATTGACCATGATGGCTTCATTCACCGAGTCATAACCATCCAGCCAATCGCGGGTGCGCGCGTAATCATTCCAGGAAAGTTCAATGTCGTTTGCGCCCACTGCACGAACCTGCGCAAACATATTATTCTCGGTCAGCCACCGGTTGACAGCATTCACCATCTGCGCCCAGGCTTGACCATGAGCATAATTTACCGCGCAATAATCTCCACAATCGTCGTATTCGTAGTTATTCGTCCCAATTCCGACCAAAACGAAGGAAGTTGTATCCTCTCCCGTACATACATAATATCCCATAGCATACCACTTCACCGCTTCGGCAATCTCATCTGTGCTGACACGTCCTCCCGGGTAGAACAGTTTTGTCCCATACACCTTTTGCCCAGAAGCATTCTCAAAGTAGCGCGGACCGCCAAAGTCCAGAATCACCAGGTTTTCCTGCGTACCGGGCAGAGCCAGATCGCGCTTTCCCAGTTCACACCCGCGGTTGTACATCAAGGTCGGATCCAGAGATTTGATGTAATAACTGGTAGTGTAAATCTCCGGACCGTATTGATTTTTCTGGTGCATAATCACCGGCAAGAACAAGCGCGGCTCAGGCGTGCTTTGCTGAGCAAAGGAGGCAGGAATCTTTTGCACCATCCATGGAATGAATAAAGAAAGGAGGATTAACCGCCGAATCCAACCACGCATGATGTATTTCTCCTCACTACTGAAACGGAAAACGGGTAGTTTCTCATCATCATAACATAAAAAGGTGCGTTTTTTGAAAAAAGATTGGGTGACGGTTGCTATAATGATAACCAGGTATGATGGATTTTCACTGGCACCTGCAATGGCTAGAGTTGTATCTGGCTCTCTCGGAATACACCTTTGATTTGGCTCAACACAGTGAGTTTCCCTCAATCCGTGAAATCCTCAACCAATTGAAAGAGGGCAACCTGGAAGCGTTTCTGCTCATCTTACAGCATCCCGATGAGAGGGTCCGCGTTCATGGTGTGTACACCCTTCAGGCATTTCTCGAAGGATGCTTACCCCTTCAGCGACTGGGATACCTGAAGGCATTCCATTCTGTCCCTCCATTAAGATATCTTCCGGCTTTTCAAGACCTGCAAAAGCAATGGGAAGGAGAGAAAAAGTCAGCAACCAGGTCACAGGCGGTTAAGACGCCATTCTCATCCACCTGCCGTGAATTGCCTCGTTCTGCTGGTTGTATTTGCTGGATGTCGATTGAAAGTTTCTGGATATTAAGCCTCCTGCCGTACTTTCCTGGAGCAAAAGGAGAGCCTCACCCTTGACAGCCACCAGCAGGACAATATAATTACAAACAGAATGCGGGTGTCGCCAAGTGGTAAGGCAGTAGCTTCCCAAGTTACCATTCGTGGGTTCGAATCCCATCACCCGCTTTAGAACTGCCCGCAAAACGGGCAGTTTCTTTTTCTTCAAGAGATTCGCCATGGCTTCTCCAGACCTGTTTCGTTCCATCCGTTGTTTTCTTCTCGATCTCGACGGCACGTTCTACCTCGGAGATCGGCTTTTGCCGGGAGCGCGAGATTTGATTGAATTCTTTGAAGCCCGGGGAATCGACTACATCTTCCTGACAAACAATTCCTCCCGCAATCCGCGAAAGTACCTTGAGCGCCTTCACAAGTTTGGTATACCGGTTCAACCCAAACACATCTTCACATCGGCCGACGCTACTTTACATTACCTTTCCAAGAACTTTCCCGGTGCACGGTTGTATCTTCTAGGCACCCCTGATCTGGAAGAACAGTTTGAGCAGGCTGGCTTTCCCCTGACAGATGAAGCCCCGGATGTGATTGTCGCAGGTTTTGACACAACCCTGACTTACAACAAGTTGTGGAAATTATGTACCTGGGTTTCACGAGGATTGCCCTACATTGCCACGCATCCGGATATCAATTGTCCTACCGAAGACGGTTTCATGCCCGATATCGGCGCAGTGATCGCCTTTGTTCAAGCCTCCACAAACCGTTCTCCGGATATCATCATAGGGAAACCCTTCCCGCCCATGGTTGAAGCCTTATGCGAAAGGTTCAATCTCTCGCCCGGACAGATGTGTATGGTAGGCGATCGCCTTTATACCGATATTGCCATGAAAAACGCCGGAGTCAACACTGTGCTGGTATTGAGTGGTGAGACCCGCCTCGAAGATCTCACCAGTTCTCCATACAAACCGGACTTCATCTTCTCAAACCTGGTAGATTTGCTTGAAACTCTTCAAAAAATTCTTTGAACACAGAACGTATTGATTACAGGCTTTGCAAAACTGCAAAGTAATTGAAGGGCAATGATAAGGTAAGAACACCCAATTTCTAAGTACAATATACGTGTAGCGGATTGGACTTTCCCGCCTTTTCGGGAAAGCGGATTTTGTTGGAAATCGGGAGTGAAACAATCACCATGGCAGGAGAAAAACACATTCTTTACGTGGAAGATAATCCAGACAACCGCATGCTGGTCAGAAGATTATTGACAGCGTTCGGTTATGAGGTCATTGAAGCCGAAAATGCCACCCGGGCGATGGAAATTCTGAAAACTACCAAACCGGTGCTCATCCTCATGGATATTAACATGCCGGATGTGGACGGCTATACCTTGACCAATCGCATCAAATCCGATCCCGAGTTATTCAACATCCCGGTTATCGCCCTGACCGCCAATGTGATGAAAGGCGATCGCGAGCGTACCCTGGACGCCGGCTGTGATGGGTATATTGAAAAACCCATTGATGTGGACCGTTTCATTGAACAAATTGAACGGTTCCTCGCCTGATTGGTACTTATCCTGCAACCTTCTGGATGTGGCTCTTTGTTGAAGGAACGTAAACTCCTATGACCGATAAAACTGTCCTCGTCGTTGAAGATAACGTGTCCAACTTTGTGTTAATTGCACGCATGCTGGGTTTCCTGGGCATTCATTGTGAATGGAAAACCAGTGGCTATGAGGTAGTGGAGTACGCCGATACTCTGCCCAAGTTAGATCTCATTCTCATGGACATCCGCCTACCCTACGAAGATGGCTACGGTGCGCTGAAGAAAATTCGTCAGTCCGAGCGCCTGAAAAACATTCCGGTTATTGCCGTAACCGCAGAAGCCAGCCTGGAACAAATGGAAAAGGCTCGGAAAGCCGGTTTTGACGGCTTCCTGGGCAAACCTCTCGACCCCGACAAATTCCCCGATCAAATTCAGCGCATTCTCAACGGCGAATCGGTGTGGGAAATGAATTACTAAGGAGTGAAGTATGGAGCGGTTGAAGCAGGTATGGAGTGGGGTGAAAAACGCAGTGCGTCAGGGGCTTCAAGCCATCATTGCCTTATTCCGCCAGAATTCGCTCCGCCGTACCCTTGTTCTGGCTGTTTTGCTGGTCTCGTTGGTCCCCGTCCTGCTGGTTGGGGGTATCTCTTACTGGCGCACCCGCTCTCAAATCTTCTCTCTGGTAACCAATCAAATCGCCAGTCTGACGGACTACACCACCAATCAATTGGGAAATTTTGTATTCAGTAAGCAAAGTGCCCTGTATACCCACTCGGTTAAGGACACTTTCACCGTAAATACTCTGGCAGCGCTCAAAGAGGAAATGCCTCTGCCTGAGCGCACAGCGGCTATTGTGAATCTGCGTACACAATTCAGCCAGTTAGCGAGCGGGGGTGGAATTGAGCCGGCTTTTACAGTGGTATTCCTGATGGAGGAGGACGGAACCGTTGTCGCCGCCAGTGATCAAGCCTATATCAATAGAGTGTTTGGAAATGCGCCGATCAACCATCCTGTAATTCTCGGGCAATTTGGGAAACAAGCCGTAAGCGCGGTGATTAATCCTTTCCAACCCTCTTCCCTACAGAATGAATTGTTTCTTATCGTCTCTCAACCTGTCAAAATTGCCGGCCTGGATAAACCCTTAACCCTCTATGGGATTTCGAATACCGTTCTATTCAATCAGGTACTTAATCTGGCAGCGAGTTTTTATCCCGACTCCCGCGCAGTGTTGATTTTTCCGGATGGCGTCACCTACGAAAGTTCCAGTACCGTTTCAGGATTAAGGAATCTACCAACAAACACCTCGCTTCTCAGCGTTATTGAAAAAGAAACGAATGCACAGGAACAGTTATTTACCAAGATTGAAGAAACCATCACCTGGGAAAATGAAAACGGCATAGCCAGTATAAGAAGAATTCCCAACACCAGTTTACACTTCGCAATCGTCACTCCTCTCCGGGTGTTGTACGGGAACGTCGGGGTGTTGGACAGGTTTACGCGTAACACTCTGTTTATTGTTCTTATCATCCTTGGGGTTTTGACCTATACGGGTGCACGCTGGATAGTCAATCCCTTACTTCACTTGAGCGAGGTCGCGAAATCACTGGCTTCGGGGAACTTTAATGTACGCTCCCGAGTGCGACGTTCGGATGAAATCGGATTACTGGCTTCATCCATGAACCAGATGGCAGATCAATTAGCCAGCCTGTACACCTCGCTGGAGCAGGCAGTAGAAGCTCGCACGCGCCAGTTGCGCACCGCTTCCGAGGTGGCTCAGCTGGTGATTTCCTCCACCAGTTTGGGAGAAATTCTGGACCGTACAGTTGAACTGGTAAACGAGCGTTTCAATCTTTATCACACGGCAATTTACTTAAAAGACCAGACCGGTACCATGCTGGTACTGAGCGAAACCAGCGGTTTTGCTTCTGAAGAGCGCAAACAGCAAGCCGTTCATATCCCCATTGCCGCAGATACTACCCCCTCTGAAGTTGCCCGGAATAACCGTGCAATCTCCGTAGACCGTCCTGAAGAAGCCAAATTCCTGGCGGATCCGCTCCTTCCGGATAGCCAATCTCAAGCCTTTGTGCCGATTGCATTCTCAAATGAGGTACTGGGGGTTCTGGAACTGCATCAATCCACTCCAAAAGGCTTTGATGAAGATACGCTCTTCGTCATGCAAACGCTGGCAAACCAGATTGCTGCTGCCTTACGCAACGTTCGCACGCTGGAAGCGGCGCAATTCAACCTGGAAGAGACGAACCTGATTAACCAGGCTACACGGCAAATCTCCGAAGCTCAAACCGAAGACGACGTGGTACAGAGCATTATCGGGATCATGCCACAACTCCCCTATTATGCCGCCATCCTCTCGCTGGAGCGGGCATACTTCCATATTCAAGCCCTGTACGATCCTCACACCCTGCGATTGGAACGGGGACTCTCCTCTATCGATATTCCCGCCACGCGGGCACTGGACTCACTCACCCGCGGCGCTCCAATTTTTGTCGAGGATATTCACCAGCCCTCTGAATATGAGAACCTGCTTTCCTTCTTCCTGCGCCGGGGATGTAAATCAGCAATGCTTCTGCCCATGCTGAAAGGGAACAAAGTTGCCTATGTATTCATCCTGGCGTTTACTCCTGAGGAAGAGATCAGTCAGGCAATTTTGCAGCCCTTCATCAACCTGGTAGAAGTGGTCAATGCCACACTGGACAAACTCAACGTTCTGGAGACCTTGCGCGCACGGCTGAACGAACTGCAGGTGCTGGCAAACTTCAGTCGTGTGACGATTGCGGAAACCAACCTTCAAAAGTTATACCGGGCGCTCTACGAGCAAATCAGTGATAATTTTGGAAGCGATTTGGGATTCATTATTGCCACATACGACGAAAAGCAAGGCAGAATAGAGTTCCCCTTTGCCATAGAAAATGACGAAATCCTTGAAATCGAGCCAATGCCTCTGGGCGAAGGATTAACTTCCTACATCATTCAAAATCAAAAGCCTTTGCTCATCAACAACGAAGCAGAGCGCCGTGCAATTGAGTTAAGCACCCGAATTGTGGGAAAACCCGCGCGCTCATGGCTGGGTGTTCCGCTCATTGCTGGGGGTAAATTGCTGGGTGCCATGATTTTGCAGGATCAGGAACACGAAGAACGTTTCAGCGAGTATGACCTGAATCTGTTCATGACCCTGGCACCACAAGTCGCTACGGCTATCCGCAATGCCCAACTGGTGCAGGAGATGCAGAATGCCCTGCATGCTTACGACTACGAGCGTTTGCTTCTGCAAACCTGGCTCACCCATACCCCGGATGCGATTGCCATCAAGGATCGGCAAGCGCGCTATCAACGAGTCAGTCAGTACTACGCGGATATGCAAGGGATGTCCCCAGAAGACATGATGGGGAAGACAGATTACGATGTGTTTGTCAACAAAGAGGATGCCGAACAAACCATTGAAACCGACATGCGGGTCATGGAGATGGGACGTCCCTTTATTGAAGACATTCGTGGCACCGCAAATGACTATTACCGCGTTTCTCGCCTTCCGGTTGTCGATCAAAACGGTCAGGTTGTCGGCTTGATCACCATCAGCCGCGATGTATCGGATATCTTCCGCGCGCAACAGGAAATGCAAAAACGCGCTCAACAGGTGCAAACGACCGCAGAAATTGCCCGTGACATTACCGGCACTCTTAACATTGATGAACTGCTGGCCAAAGTGGTCAATCTGGTGCGAGAGCGCTTTGGCTTCTATCACGCCTCAATTTTCCTGCTGGACAGCGAAAAGCAATATGCTGTTTTGCGCGAGTCCACCGGCGAAGCCGGCCGCATCATGAAAGAGCGCGGGCACCGCCTGGCGGTAGGCTCTCGCTCCATCGTTGGTCAGGCAACTTACCGCGGTGAAGCCATCATCGTGGAAGACGTTACTGAGGATCCTACTCACCTGCCCAACCCACTCTTACCGGATACTCGCGCAGAACTGGCCATCCCGCTTAAGTTCGCTGATGAGGTCATTGGCGCATTGGACGTGCAAAGCACTCAGCCCAATGTCTTCACCGATGAGGATATTGAGATTTTGGGTATTCTTGCAGACCAGTTAGCGGCGGCAATTCACAATGCAGAGTTGTACGAGAAAGCCCAGGACTTAATCTCGCGCCACCGCTTGCTGAACCGTCTCAATCTGATTGGCACCTCTGCCCAGACGCTGAACGAAGCCCTGCTTGAAATTGTCAATCAACTGCTCGACCTGCAGATTGCCGACGCGGTCAACATCCGCTTGCTGAACTCTTCCGGACAACTGGAATTGGCTGTGATGAACGGCTATGGGCTGAAGAAACCCGCTCTCCTGATGGGAGCAGATGAAGGCCTGCAAGGCGCCTGTCTTGCCGAACGGCGTGGTTTGCGTGTGGGTGACGTCTCTGAAGACCCACGTTGTATCGAATTGGGAGAAGATACACACTCGGTGATGGTTATCCCCTTGCTGTTTGGTGAAGAAGCGTTGGGTGTCATCACCTTTGAAGCCAGAACTGCTTACGCCTTCAACGAAAACGACCTCGAAGTGATGACCTCCCTGGCAAACAACCTTTCCGGTGTCATTATGTCATGGCGGTTAGTCCAACAGGTCAGCCAGCAGGTTGAACGGCAGAAATTACTCTTTGAAGCCACCTCCCGAATTCGCCGCTCAATGGATATTGGCGAAATTCTGAAAACCTCCGTTGTGGAAACTGTACGGGTACTGGGAGCCCGCCGCGCTCAAATTCGGCTTTCTCTCTCAGAAGGCTCTGGTAGCCCCAGTGAGAAGGGCGACGGACATAACGGTAGCCAGCCAGTGGAGTAAGGTATGGATACTTACGATAAACTATTCCCCGACTATACGCCCCCTGCCCTGCTGAAAAAGGGTGGGATGACTGTCCTGCGGGAGCGCATTCTGCAGAGCATTTTGCTGATGCTCAGCACGTCTGGTATCCTGTTTGTGCTTTACCTTTACCAGACTTTTACATCCAGAGGGCTGAACAACCTGGGTATCGCGGTTGTGGTCTATTATCTCCTGCTGGTCATCTTTACCTTCAACCGCAGTTGGAATCCTTCCTTCCGTGCTCTTCTGGTCATCCTGCTACCCTATATTATCGGAATCATCTTTTTCATGCAGTACGGCGCAATTTCCGAACTGCGCTTCTTCTTTGCAGTCTCCACCATCCTCAGCGCCGTATTGATGGATACAGGTGGCTTCATCGGTGTCATTGCTCTGAATCTGATCACCATGACGGGGATCAACTTTGCACAGGAAAACGGGTTGATTTTCGTCAATTCTTTTGGGTACACCAACCTGAACTGGGGTTTCAACTTCCTGCTTTACCTGCTCTTTGGCGTAGGGGCAGGCGGCGCCATGCGCATTCTGGTCGGCAATGTAGAGCAAAACTTGCGGGAAAAAGAACGACTGGCTCAAGACCTTGAAAACCAGCAAAGCGTTCTGGAAAAGACCATCCGCGAACGCACGGAAGATGTACAACGCCGCGTGAGCCAGTTGCGCACCGCAGCAGAAATCTCCCGCGCTATCAGTCGCATCACCAATCCAGATACGCTTCTTCAACAAGTGGCGGACTTAATCCAGCAACGCTTTGGGCTGTATTATGTTGGGATTTTCATGATCGAACCCTCTCATCGCTATGCGGTACTGCAAGCCGGTACAGGCGAAGCAGGGCGCATCATGATGGAGCAAAAGCACCGCCTTCTAATCGGTGGCACCTCGATGATTGGATGGTGTATTAACAACCGTCAACCCAGAATTGCGCTGGATACAGGGCGAGAGGCTGTGCGTTTCAACAATCCACTTTTACCCAATACCCGCTCGGAATTGGCGTTGCCGATTTTGAGCCGTGAGGAAGTCCTCGGGGCTATGACGATTCAGTCCGATCAGCCCAATGCCTTCGACCAGAACGATATTATCGTTTTACAGGGTATTGCCGACAGTCTGGCAATTGCCATTGAAAATAGCCGTCTGTTTGAAGAAATGAATCGCAGTCTGGAAGAAATTCGCACCCTCAACCGCTCTCTGGTTCAGGAAAC
This sequence comes from Anaerolinea thermophila UNI-1, assembly GCF_000199675.1. Lineage (GTDB taxonomy): Bacteria > Chloroflexota > Anaerolineae > Anaerolineales > Anaerolineaceae > Anaerolinea > Anaerolinea thermophila. The sequence continues at coordinate 1,320,972 of NC_014960.1, read as the reverse complement.
CTGGAGCCGCGTGTTGCAGGAAGAAGAAATTACTTCATCTGAGTACGCCATTGGCGGTACCTCAGGAGAAGGCGCCCAGAAAGTTAATATTCCGATTACCCTGCGTGATCAGACCCTGGGGTACCTGGAAGTAGAACTGGACAAAAACGAACTTTCAGAAGAAGAAGCCACTCTGTTGGAAGCCATCACTACCCAAACCGCACTGGCTCTGGAAAATGCACGCCTGGTGCGCGAGTCTGAACGACGGGTCTATCAGGAACGTAAACTGAACGAAATGACTGCCCAATTCGTGCGTGCAGTGGATGTGGAGAGTATTTTGCGAACTGCTGTGGAACAACTGGCACAATTACCTTCCATTGCTGAGGTTTCGGTGCAACTGGTGCCTCCCGAATCCGCCCTGGAAGCTTCAGGGGCTTATCGGAATAATGGGCAGGAGGAGTAATCATGAATTTCTTGAGAACCTTACGCCCTAACGCCCTTCCTTATTTTCTTCAAGATCTATCTCCTTTGCAACAGCATCGGGAGATTGTCCTACAACACACCCTGAACTTTCTCACCCTGTTTTTCCTGGCAGGCTCAGGCATTCTCAGGGTGTTGTTCCCGAATTATCTGGAACTGGCTACGCAAGGCCTGTTTGCCGGCATTGGGCTGGGGATTTTAGCCCTGTTCCGACGCATCCCCTTCAACTGGCGTGCGCTGGCTGTGTTACTGGTGTTTGCCTTCATGGGAGCCAGCGACTTACTTGCCAATGGCTTGAACGGCAACGGCATGTTCTACCTGTTCACTTTCGCTTTGCTTTCCATGACGTTCTTCGGAACCGTGCCTGGAATCATTCTCACCGTACTGACTGCCGTTGGCGAACTTGCCGTGGGCATCATGATGACCACTGGCACCATCCAGGCACCAGTGGAAAGGATTGCTGGCTCCACCCAGCTGGTTGCATGGATCTTTCATCTTATCGCCTTCGTAATGAGTGCGGGGGTTTTACTTTCGGCAATCTATGAATTAACGGTTGGCTTTGCAAAACGGTTGTCGGAGAAAGAGAACACCATCAACACACTGGAACACGACCGTACGAATCTGGAAAACGCCCTGCGCGCGTTGAATGCCGAGACCCGAAAGCGCAATGCCATGGCTGAAGCCAGTCGTAATGTCCTCTGGAGTGTGTATCCGGAAACCACTCTGGAAAGCCTGCTTCCCAAAGCCGCTGAGGTCATCAAAGAACAATTCGGATTGTATCACGTAGGCATTTTCTTGCTGGACGAAAAAGGCGAGTATGCAGTCCTGCGCGCGGCAACCGGCGAAGTGGGCAAAACCATGCTGGAAAACCAGCATCGTCTGCGCGTTGGGCAGGTAGGTATTGTAGGGCATGCGGCCGCCACTGGTGAACCCAATATCAGTCCTAACGTAGATGAAGATCCACAGCACTACCCCAATCCGCTTTTGCCCGAAACCCGTTCGGAAGCGGCTTTGCCCCTGCGGGTAGAAGGGCGCTTAATCGGCGTGCTGGATTTACAAAGCACCGAAATCGGCGCATCCTTTGTAGAGAAAATGGAAACTATGAAAGATGTTGCCGATCAACTCTCCATTTTGATTGAGCGGGTTGGGTTGATGGAAAAATTACAGGCATCCCTCAAAGAAATGGAAGAGAACACCCGCCAGACAGTTCGAACAGGATGGCTCCAGTTCTTCCGCAATAAGCGCCGGCAACGGTATGCCTTCAGCATGCGAGCAGGAGGAGCCCATTTGCCTTCCTCGAATGGCGGTGAAGGGGGGGAACCTCTGAAAGGCACCACCCTTGCAGTTCCCATTAAAATCCGCAATGAAACACTGGGGGTAGTGAATTTGAAATTTGCCACCGGCAAAGTGCCCCCTGAAGTTGCCAATCTGGTTGAACAAGCCGTCAATCGTATGGCGATTTCTCTGGACAACGTTCGTCTTCTGGAAGAGATTCAAATGCGCGCAGACCGCGAACGAATTGTGAGCGAAATCGCCACCAGAGTCCGTGCAACGAACGAAATCGAGAAGATTCTGGAAATTACCGCTCAGGAAATTGGACGTTCGCTGGGTGCATCGGATGTTGTGGTGCACTTAGATACACGAAAATAACGGTGCCCTGCCCAAGCAGGAGGAAAAATGGCAGTGATTAACCCACCAACTTCTCCACGAAATGTTCTTTCAACTGAGGGCAGAACGCTAACTCTGTCCCAAGTATCCCTGACCCTTAATATGGCTATTGGCACGATTTCAGGGATTGGCTTTCTGGCATTTTTGATCAATGGTATTCAACAAACTTACTGGCAATTTTACGCACTGGCTGGAATTTCACTGATTACTTTCCTCTTCAGCCTTAATTCCGCCCTGAAAAATGCCCGTGGAGAATATTCTGACCGAGACCTGGGATGGGCAAATGGCTTTTTCTCCATTCTGGGGATTTCTACTGCCCTGTTAATTGACGGCGCTGGTCTACTGGTTGCCGTCACTTACGTGATTATCGCACTCTCGTTGACCTCGACACTGGGATTGTTCCGCTCCGGCACCCTCTCGCTCTTTCTGGGATTGACAACCGCCTCCATCGCCGCACTGGCAGGCGCTTTGAGTCCTCTTCCCCAGGTTCAGAGCGAAACGATGATCGTCATCCTCATCACCATTCTGGCTATGGTGGTGATGATCTTCATCCTGTTGGGGATTACTCAATTCGTTTCGACCACCCTGCAGATTCGACTGGTCACCGCTTTCCTCGCTGTGCTGATCGTACCTTTGACCATAGCCACCTCGGCGCTCTCCCAAACCGCCATTGCTACAAATCGTGAGCAGATTCAGCAAAACATGATTGATGCAGCAGAGGAAGTTGCCCTCAGTCTCGACCGGTTCTTCGAAAACAACCTCAAAGTGATTCAACAGGAAGCCAAAGCAGATGTTTTTTCTCGCTACTTTGAAAATTTAAAGGCCGGGAAGCGAGAAGAACTGGACACCGCTGAAATTCGCATGATCTTCCGTGTACTGGAACTTCGTGAGTCCAGTGAACGCGTCTATCTTTCCTCTTATGCGCTGTTGAACGCTGGCGGATATAACGTTTACGACACTGTGCAAGCAAACCGCGGAAAGTACGAGGGACGGCGTGCGTACTTTCTGGTTCCCTACACGACCGGAAAGCCATATATCTCACCGATCACCTTCAACCCGGATGGGACAAGTTACTTCTCTTTTTCTGCGCCTGTTTTCAACAATCAAAATGAAGTAGTGGGAGTCTTGAGAGCTACGTACAACACACTGGTCCTGCAACGTTTTGTGACCAACTATGCCGAGCTTGGCGGCCCGAATACCCACGTCATTGTGTTCGATGAGAACCTGATACGTCTGGCAGATACTTATCAGCCAGAGATGATTTTTACCACCGTGACGGCATTAACACCCCAACAGCGGGCAGAACTCATCATTCAAAAACGTATTCCCGACCTTCCCATGATTCGCCCGGTGTACAATGCCGACTTAGCCCGCTTCCTGCAGACCTCCGAATTGAACAACGGAGCTATTCTTGAAATTGAGGAAGGGAATGAAGGCAACGAAGCCCAGGAAAAACCGGAAATTGCCGGTGTGGCACCAATGAAAACCATGCCCTGGAAGGTTGTGTTTTTCCAGGCTGAATTTGATGAAACACCTATCCGAAAAAGTCATACGCGGGTAGCAACTGTCATTGCAACACTGCTGGCATACGTGCTGGGTTTTGTGGCTGTAGGCGTATCCAATGTTCTGGCTTCGCCATTGAAAGACCTGGCAAACATCGCCCGACGTATTGCCGCAGGAGACTTGAAAGCCCGTTCAGAAGTACGCACTTCCGATGAATTTGGTACTCTGGCAACCGTGTTTAACCAGATGGCAGAACAGTTGGAAAAATTGGTGAGCGAACTGGAAGAGCGGGTAGCACAACGCACTGCTGAACTGGAACGCCGAAATCAGGCATTAACTTACCGTACCAACCAGTTGAATACCATTGCTCAGGTTGCCCGAGGTATCGTCTCGGCACAGGAATTAACCCGTTTCCTGGAAAATGTGACCGAATTGATCAGCGATCGCTTTGGCTTCTATCATGTAGGTATTTTCCTGCTCGACGCCAACCGCGAATACGCTGTTCTGCGTGCCGCAAACAGTCCAGGCGGCAAACGCATGCTGGCACGTTCCCATATGTTGAAGGTAGGCGAGACGGGTATCGTGGGGTACGTGACTTCTACTGGACAACCCAGAATTGCTCTGGACGTGGGTCAGGATGCAGTGTTCTTCAATAACCCCGATTTGCCCACCACACGCTCCGAAATGGCACTTCCACTGAAAGTAGGAGAGGAAATCATCGGCGCGCTGGACGTGCAAAGCGAAGTACCCAACGCCTTCAGCCCCGAAGATTTAAGCGTGTTCACCACTCTGGCGGATCAGGTGGCTATTGCAATTTACAACAACCAGTTGTACAACGAAACCCTGCGAGCGCTGGCTGAGGCTCAACAATTACACCGTCAGTACCTCCAGCAGGAATGGGCAAAAGAAGTACAAACTCACCGCCACCGCGGATTCCGATACACCGTAAAAGGCGTCGAACCCATTCATGAATCGCTGGATTGGAAAGATATCGAATATGTCTATGAAACCGGCAAGCCTTACATCTTCACCGAAACGCTGGATGACCAAACGCAACGGGCAGTCATGGCAGTTCCCATCAGCATCCGGGGAGAAACCATTGGCGTCATCCGTGTTCAGGATCAAGGAGAGGCCCGAGTGTGGTCGGATAATGAATTACAGGCAGTGCAGGACGTTGCCCAACAAGTAGGTGTAGCCCTGGAAACTGCGCGCTTGTTCGAGAAAACCGTACACCGCGCCGAGCGTGAACGCCGGGTATTGGAAATTACCGGCAAGATTCGCTCAACAAACGATCCGCAGGAAATGTTGCAAATTGCCGCCGCAGAACTTCAACGGGTATTGGGTGCCTCAAAGGCGCAAATCTTCCTGCTTTCGGAAGATGGAGAAGACACTTCTTCGCATGGCAACGGCAGTGGTTCCAAGAACGGGAACGAGTAGGAGGGAAAGATGGCTTATCTGATTGCCATTGCAAATGAAAAAGGAGGCGTTGCCAAAACCACTACAGCCGTCTCTCTGGGAGCGGCACTGGTGGAAGCAGGGCAAAGCGTATTACTGGTCGACCTGGATCCTCAAGCCAATTTGAGTATGGCAGTAGGAGTAGAACCTGTGCCTTCCCCCAGGTCCATGATGAGCGTGTTTCAAGACTCTGGCTCGCTCCATGAGCATGTGGTTGAAACCGGCATCCCGGGATTGGACATTATCCCTGCGGCGTTTGATCTGGGGATGGCAGAACGGTTTCTGCCCATTCGCAACGGGTATGAAGCCCTGCTCCGGCGCTACCTGCGCAGTTCTTCCTGGAAATACGATACCATCCTGCTGGATTGTCCTCCCTTCCTTGGAGCATTGACTGTTAATGCGCTCGCCGCCGCCGATATGCTCATCATGCCCACACAGGCAGAATATTTCTCTGTGAGCGCTCTGCGCACCATGATGGGGTTGATTCGCAAAGTGCGCAACGAGCATAATCCTCAACTGCTTTACCGGCTTTTACTGACCATGTATGACCGCCGAAACCGCATTCACCGCACACTAGCAGAGCAATTGCGCGTGACTTTTGGTAATGGCGTTTTGGAAACGGTCATTGAAGTGGACACCCGCTTACGTGAAAGCGCTATTGCAGGACTACCAATTATCTACCATTCCCCTCACAGCAGGTCTGCGTTGCAATATCGTGCCCTCAGTCAGGAGATTTTAGCGTATGTCAAAGAAACGTCTGCAGAACCGGCTTGATCATCTCTTCTCCAGCATCACCCATGAGGTAGAAAGCGCTCCCGCCCCATCCGAGATCTCAGCCCGCCCTCTGGGCTGGACATGGGAAGCCGATGAGGATGGATGCTACTGCAGGGTAAGTCCGGAAATGGGGCAAATTCTCGGTGTTTCGGAAGAGGAGATTATCGGAAAGCCGTTCTACCGATTCCTGCTTGAAGAAGAAATTTTTGTGGACTTCAGTACTTTTTCCGCAGAGTCCCTGCCGAAAGAGTATCTGGTTCGCTTCCAGAAAGTGAGCGGGGAATGGCTCGAAGCAAAAATCAGTATCCTCTCTGCCCCTGATGACCACACCCCCACATGGAAGGGGACCGTGGCAATTCTGCAAACGGGAGAGATGGCTCATCAGCCTGTACCAGCGAAGCCCTCTGTTGAGGTCAAACCCCATACCCCATCAGTCGCCAGAAAGACTTCCTCACCTCTTTCTCCTCCCAAGCCATTTACGCCGACTTTCGTTTCCGGAGGAAAAATTTTTGGGGTTTCCGCTGAAGATGGAAAGATCCAGCTGGTTACTGCCCCTTCCACTCCGCTTGCCATGCAAAGTCTGCAACAGAAAAAGCCAGTGGCTGTTTCAGCACAGGGAGAACTCCCGGCGGCCATCGTGGTACCGGAGAATGCCGGTGAATACGGCAAGCTCCTGGTTGAAGTGATTGATGAGACCCCCCAAAGAATTTGGGACGAAGAAGAACATCAACTGGTGTTGGAAGTAGCCTCCCAACTGGCACTGGCACTCGAAAATGCCCGTCTGTACAACGCTGCCCAGCAGGAACTGGCAGAACGCGTACGTGCCGAGCAGGAAATCCTGCATCGCAACCAGGACCTGGCTATCCTCAACCGCATTGGTCAGCGCTTGACGAGCCTGAGTTCCCACGAAGAAATCTATCAAACCTTCGCCCAAATGGCTGGCGAAGTATTGAGCGATCGTAATCTATTCATTGCAGTCGCAGATGATCATTATCAGACTCTTTCTTTCCCCGTTTACCGCGAGGAAGGAATAGAGATGCTCCTGCCCGAACGAGAATTTGGTAAAGGACTTCCTGAGGCACTCATCCAGTATGCTCGTCCGGTGCTCTTCAAAAACAAAGTTGCTCAGCAACTTGCTCAATTCCACTGCGAACTGCCGGAACGCCTCCCCAAATGCCTGCTTGCCATCCCTATTCTGGTCAATGAACGTCCACGGGGAGTGCTGGTGCTACAGGATTATGAAAAGGAAAATGCCCCTCAATTCGATGAAGTCCATGTAGAACTGCTTTCCACTGCCGCCTCGCAGGTTTCAACGGCTCTCGAAAATGCCACCCTGTTCCTGCAAATGCAGGAAACCCTGAAAGCGCTGGAAAACCGCGAGCGCTATCAGGCAGGTGTAGCACGTTCTGCGGCAGTGCTTTCTGAAGCCGGTACACAGGCATTGGGTGATGTCCTTAAATACCTTGGTCAAGCCGCACAGGCTTCACGGGTGTACTTCATGCAATTTTCTGAAGGGGTGGCTTCCAACTGGACATTGTTTGAGGACTGGACGTCTCCAGTTGTGGCTTATCTGCTGGATCGCACCAAGATCTACAATATCCCCGCTGAGTTATTTGCAGACCTGATCGGAAATCTTCGCACCGAAGGGTGGATCATTCCCACCGATTTGCCCATTGATCATCTTGCCAGGCAATTCTTCTCCTCTCAAGGCATACAATCAGCATTGATTTTAGGAATTCAAGGAAGAACCACGATGCCCGACTTGCTCATCTTTGAGCATGTCGAAGCCCATACCTGGACTCAGGACGAAATCAATGCCCTGCGGGTAGCCGCCGAAGCCATTGCCAACACCTTCGTGCGCGAAGACCTGCTGGTGCAGTTGCGAGCCAACCTGGATGAGACCGAAAGCCTGTACAAAGCCAGCAACAACCTGGTTGTAGCAACCAACTTCCAGGAAATGCTTGGCTCAGTGGTAACGGGCGTCCGCATGACAGAGATTAACCGGGCAGTGATGTTGCTGTTTGAGACAGACAGCCACCAGCGCATCAGCCGCGTAACCGTCCAAGCCAACTGGTACAGCGGACGCGGCACACCGCCCCCCGAAATCGGCACAGAATTTCCGCGTGTCATCTACGAACGCCCGTTGCAGACCAACATGCAGTACTTCTTTGAAAGTCTGGAAGAAGCCGTTCTGGATGAAGCCCTGAAACAAGACTTACTTAAACAAAACGTGCGCTCACTTGCCATTCTACCCATGTGGGCAGGCAAACGTCAGATTGGTGTTGTCCTGTTTGAAGGCGAACACAAACATATCTTCACGCCGCGGGAAAAGCGCTTGCTACCACCTTTGATTGATCAATTAACTATCGTGGTGGAAAACCTGCGCCTGTTCGAGCAAACTCAGCAAGCCCTGCAAGAAACCGCGCGACTGTACAACATCTCCAGCGAAATCGCTGCGGCGGCCAATGCCGACCAAATGGTGGACCTGGTTATTCGCGAAGCCCTGCCACGCGGAGCCGAAGCCGTCTCACTGCACCTGACCACCAATGTTGAAGGTGAGATGAACGAAATTGAGGTCGCCGCTTACCACAGTATCACCGGGCGAACTCAGTTCAAAGGTGCCCGACTGCGCGCCAGCGAAGTGCCCATCCTGTTTGGGTTACCGGATGAGGGCATTTCCTTTGCCGATATCGATGACGGCACACTTGACCCGGTCTCAGCCACGACGCTGAAGCGTTTTGGCATTCGCTCGGGTATTATTGTTCCCCTTCGTTCAGGTGGGCACACCGTTGGCGTAATGGGAGCCTTTTCCAGCCAGCCCGTACGGTATGACACCGCCGAGGTTCGCATCTTCCAAACGGTTGCCAACGGTATTGCCGTAGCCCTGGAGAAACTGCGCTTGCTCGAACAAGCCGAACGCCGCGCATTGGAGTTGCAGACCGCCGCAGAAATCGCCCGCGATACGACCAGCACCCTCTCTACAGATGTTCTGCTTCGCCGCATCGTCACTCTGGTGGTGGAACGCTTCAACCTGTATCAAGCCTCCATCTTCCTGCTGGACGACAGTGGTACCTATGCAGTGGTACGCGAATCGTTTGGCCCCGCAGCGGAACAGTTGAAAGAGCGCAAGCACAAACTGGCAGTTGGATCACGTTCGGTTGTAGGCACGGTAACGGCTACCGGCGAGCCGTTCATTCTGAACGACGTCACAACCTCGACTATGTACTACCCGAACCCCCTGTTGCCAGAGACACGGTCAGAAATGGCATTACCGCTCAGACTGGGCAACCGCGTCATTGGTGCCCTGGACCTCCAATCCAGAAATCTGAACGCTTTCCGCAAGGACGAACTGAGCGGATTGACCATTCTGGCAGACCAGATTGCCGTAGCCATCGAAAACGCTCGCGCCTACGAGTTAGCCCAGAAAGCCGTGGAAGAAATGCGCGAAGTGGATCGCGTCAAGAGCCAGTTCCTCGCCAACATGAGCCACGAACTGCGTACACCGTTGAACTCCATCATTGGCTTCTCAAGAGTCATCCTGCGCGGCATTGATGGGCCCATCAACGATACGCAAAAGCAGGACCTGACCGCCATATACAACTCCGGTCAACACCTGCTCAACCTCATCAATGACATCCTGGATCTCTCCAAGATCGAAGCCGGCAAGATGGAACTGTCCTTCTCGGATGTCAACATGACCGATTTGATCAACAGCGCCATGTCCACAGCAGTTGGATTGGTCAAGGACAAGCCCATTAAGTTAATCACTGAAATCGAGGACAATCTGCCAATCGTACGTGCTGATGCCACCCGGGTTCGTCAGGTGCTCATCAACTTCCTCTCTAACGCTGCCAAATTCACCGATGAAGGTTCAATTACCGTGCGAGCACGCCGGGTGCGCAGTCCCGAAGGCAAACCTGAACTTATGGTGACCGTCACCGACACCGGCCCGGGTATTGCCGAAGAAGACCGTTCCAAACTGTTCCTGCCGTTCTCGCAGGTGGATGATTCCCCCACCCGCAAGACTGGCGGTACCGGTCTGGGATTGTCCATCTGCCGCTCCCTCATTGAAATGCATGGAGGACGCATTGGCTTGCTGGAAAGCACCGTGGGCGTGGGGTCTACGTTCTTCTTCACCCTGCCCTTACCGCTGGAAGAGGGGAAACCGGATGAGTACATTCCTGAAGGGGCTCTCACCGTGCTTGCCGTGGATGATGATCCTCAGGTCATCGAACTGTATCAACGTTTCCTCAAACCTCAAGGGTATTACGTTATCCCCCACACCGATCCCCGCACTGTTGTGGAACGGGTCAAGGAAGTCCAACCCTTCGCCATCACCCTGGATATTATGATGCCTGAAGTGGACGGCTGGCAGGTGATGAAGAAACTCAAGAGTGACCCTGAAACGCGCGATATTCCCATTGTGGTCTGTTCCATTCTTGAAGAAGAGGAAAAAGGCTACAGCCTCGGGGCGGCGGACTATCTGGTCAAACCCTTCTTGTCTGAAGACCTGTTAGGGGCGCTGAATCGCCTGAACCGTGATGGCAAGATTCGCGAAGTACTGGTCATTGATGACGACCCTGAGGACTTGCGTCTGGTCCAGAAAATGCTGGAAGAGAGCCAACGATACCATGTCAACCTGGCTCAGGGCGGTAAAGCCGGATGGGATTTCCTGCAAAACAGCGTGCCAGATGTCATCATTCTGGACCTGTTCATGCCAGAGATGAACGGTTTTGAACTGCTCGGAAACCTGCGGGCTCATCCAACCTTCAAGAGTATTCCCGTGATTGTGCTAACCGGCGCAGACCTGACCGCTGAACAGCATCAACAACTGAATGAATTCGGACAAAACCTGCTGACCAAAGCCATGTTGCGCGAAAAAGAACTGCTGAATTCCCTGGAAGAGGCTTTACGCCGCTTCCGGAGCGAATCTAAATCCACAAAGGATTAATGGAAAAACCTTATGCCTTCTCATGTTATCGTTGAATGTCTTGATTGTGGACACAAAGCACCTTTCTCCATTGTCCAGCCAGCCTGTCCGCAGTGCGGCAGTATGTGGCGTGAAGCGCGTTATGACTATGACGAGTTAGCCACCACACTGGCTCAACGCCTGTCTTCCCGCCCCTTTGATATCTGGCGATACCGCGAACTGTTACCGGTGGAAAACCCTCGCCCTGAGTTGAGCATGGGCGAAGGGGGCACTCCGCTGATTCGGGCTACAAATCTGGGAATGATGCTGGGAAATCCCAACATCTACGTCAAAGACGAACGCCAAGGTCCAACAGCTTCTTTTAAGGATCGGCAGGCTTCTGTCACGGTTGCCACTCTTAAGGAAGCGGGAGTCTCTGAGTTTGTCATTGCCTCTACCGGTAATGTGGCTATTTCGTACTCTGCTTACTCTGCTCGGGCAGGAATTAAATTGTGGGCATTTCTGACCAGCCTGGTTCCCGCCGCCAAAATGCGCGAGGTCGCCATTTACGGCACACAGGTCATTAAAATTACAGGCTCGTATGATCAAGCCAAGAAAGTGGCTGCGGAATTTGCTCAACAGCGCCACCTGAGCATCGACCTGGGGGCACGCACCGTGCCATGCATCGAGTCAATGAAAACGATTGCCTTTGAAATTGCCGAGCAGTTGACCAATCTCATGGGCGACCCGGTCTTTCCACCCGAAGGACAAAAACCACGCTGGCGCGCCCCCGATTGGTACGTCCAGGCAGTTTCCGGGGGCATGGGGCCCATTGGCGTGCTCAAAGGGTTTGAGGAATTGTACCGCATGGGATGGATTGATCGGATTCCCAAAATTGCTCCCATTCAGGCAGAAGGGTGCGCCCCAATGGTACATGCATGGAAACAAAACCGCGAAACTGCCGTGCCGGTCCAATCCCCCAGAACATTGATTGCCACTCTGGCAACCGGCGATCCGGGTCGTACCTATACCTATCTGCGCCAGAAGATGCTTGCCGCTTCCGGGGGAGAGTTTGAGGCTGTCTCAGATGATGAAGCCTTCCGAGCCATGCACTTCCTTGCCAAAATGGAGGGCCTTTCAGTAGAACCTGCAGCCGCAGTTGCCTTTGCCGGATTGGTCAAACTGATTCGCGCAGGCATCATCAAACCCCACGAGACCGTAGTGGTCAATTGCAGTGGACATACCGTTCCAGTAGAACGCAATATCCTTGGAGAAGGATGGGCGCGCGATTTGGTACCCTCTCAGGGAATGGAAGAGAGCAATGAGGAAGGCTTGCTGGCGGCTTTGACCAAAGTCTCGCTGGACCGCTTCCCTCGCATTTTGATCGTGGATGACAATCCCGACGTGCGCCGTCTCATCCGCCGTATTTTACAATCTCAAGGCGAGTACAAGTTGTACGAAGCCACCAATGGCCTGGAAGCCATTGAAATGGCACGCCGGGAACTGCCTAACCTGATTATCCTTGACCTGATGATGCCGGAAATGGACGGCTTCACCGTTCTCAATGAACTGAAGAAGTCTCCAGAGACAGCTGAAATTCCCGTCATCGTTGTCACTGCAAAAGAACTGACCCCCAATGAAAAAGACCGGTTGCGGGGGCACATCCAAACCTTGATGCAAAAAGGGGATTTCATGAGCGACGAATTCATGGATGAGGTACGTGCGTTGTTAGGATGATAACGCTATGACCAAACAGCAGGGGATCACTGCGGCGCTGGCGTCAGCGTTATTTTTGGGGGTGGTGCCAATTTTTGGAAAAGTTGCCATCCTCTCTGGTTTTACGCCGCTGGCAGTGATCGCCCTGCGCACAGGGATTGCCGCCATTCTGTTCATGGCTTTCATGGCAATCTGGCGGCGTCCTTTCTTTTACATTTATCCAGTGGGCTTGGTTGGGTGCCTGCTGGCAGGCTTCATCAACGGGTTGGGCTCGGTGCTCTACTACACTGCTCTCGGCAGAATCAACGCGGGCGTTGGACAATTACTTTATTCCCTCTACCCTCTCTTCTTAGCCTTCTGGTTGCTGCTGGATCGTCAATCCATTACCCCCCTGACCGCGCTTCGCCTGGTGATTTCCATTGTTGCGGTTGGGTTGCTCTTACAAACCCACGAAGGCACAATAGATATTCTCGGTGCAGTGATGATGGTAGGTTCTGCAGCCCTGTACGCCCTTCACCTTGTAATTAATCAGCGTATCCTCTTCGAGGTGCCTGCCCCGACCGTGACGATTTATACTCTGCTGGGGATGGCAGCAACGGTAGTCCTTGCCTATCTCATCGGGGATCGCCGTCCACCTGCCGATGGTGTAGCCTGGTGGGCGATTCTCTCCATGGCACTCATTACCTTTCTTTCCCGCTTCACTCTATTTTTGGGGATCAAGCGCCTGGGAGGATTGCAAACCGCCTTGCTGGGTTTGGGGGAAGTGCTGGTTACCGTGGTACTTTCCAGTATATTATTAAATGAAAAACTCACCCCTCAGCAATGGTTAGGCGCTACGCTGCTGTGTGTGAGCCTCATTCTGGTTGGGCTGGACCGCATTCCGCCACAAAAGCGCGTGGCTACCGGGTGGCTTTCGTGGCTCAACCCACCTTCAATTCCTACAACCGACGTACCCTGGCAGTCTCAACCCTGAGCGCTAGTAAAGTCTAGCACGTAGCCTGAACCGCGTACGTTCTTAATCCATTCATTCCATCCGGGCACAGATTCCAGTTTTTGGCGCAAACGGCTGACTACCGGGCGCAGAATACGCGCGGCTTCTTCGTTATCCACCCGATATCCCTGGCAGATTAATACCAGTTCAGAATGGGTAATGACCTGTCCTTTCAACTGGTACAAAATACCCAACAGTTTGGCTTCGGTTGGCGTGAGGGAAACTTCTCCACCCCGCCAGCGAATAATGCGACGATTCAAATCCATCTCCGCGCCACCGGGAAAAGACATTAACTGCGGAGCACGGGCAAGCAATTCGGCATGATACTTCTCGCGCTGACGTTGCTCCAAAGCCCCTTGAATGCTTTTGATAATCTGAGCCGGAGTGGCAGGCTTGAGTAAATAATCATGCACACGGTAGCGCAAAGCCTGGATGGCTGTATCCATAGAGCCATGCGCTGTAAGCACGATTACTTTCAAATCGGGAAGGGTATCTACAATGGTTCGTAAGACATCCATGCCTCCCATACCCGGCATTTTCAAATCCAGAATCATCACATCGAAGGTCTCACGGCGCAATAAATCCACTGCGGCTTCGCCACTTGCCGCAGTACGAATGAGGTACCCCTCTAACTTGAGGATTTCTGCCAGCGAAAGTCGAGCAACTTCTTCATCATCTACAATCAAAATTCGATTCATGCGTCCATTTCCTCTTCTTTTGGAAAGCGAATTTCAAAACAAGCCCCCTGTCCATATTTTCCCGGAATGAGAGCAAGCGTTCCACCATGGGCTTCGATGATTCCATAACTGACCGCCAGACCTAAGCCAGTGCCATTTTTCTTGGTGCTGATGAAAGGTTCAAAAATACGATCCCTGATGTCCGGGGGAACTCCACGCCCCGAGTCCTCCACCGTGATCACCCAATCTTTTTCATCTGAAACGCATTCAATCCAGATCCGTTTTGTTTCACATTCCTCCACGGCGTCCATAGCATTCAGCACAAGGTTGAAGAAAACCTGTTGAATCTGATCTTCCAAACCGGTAATCTCAATCTCCTCAGGAATATGGACTGCAACCTCCACCCCACGCGAGTGAACTTCCGAGCGCATTAAGTCCAGGACGTGTTGAACCGCCTTTGCTAATCGGATGGGAGTGCGCTCACGAGAACTGGGACGGTAGAACTCCAGCATCCGGCGCACTGTTTGGATCAGGCGGTTTAACTCAGTTTCTGTCATGTTCAGATAGTGACTGCGTTGTTCCGGGTCTAAATCGGCACGCAACGCCAGGTGTAGACAATTTTGCAGCGACTGTAACGGGTTATTGATCTCATGTGCCAGCGAAGCAACCAGACGTCCAACCGCAGCCATCTTTTCAGCCTGCACCAGGGCTTGCTGAGATTCCTCCACACGACGCACATAATCTTTCAAATCGGTGTAGAGACGAGCATTTTCCAACGCCACGGCTGCCTGGCGTGCCAGCATGGTAAAGAGGTCTAAATCGGCAGAAGTGTAGGGCTGCGCCGGGCTCGAGCGGCCAGCCAGAAAAATGAACTCTCGCCCACCACGGTTAATAAACGTAACCATGAGGGAATTCCATCCCGCCGATCGTAAAATTTTTTGGAGTGCTGTATCTCCCGGTCCCGTTTGATGGATCAGAATTGGGGTGCTGTCATGTTCAACCAGGAAATGGAAGATTTTTTCCCACAGGTCTTTTTCCAACTGCCGGGGGAGCATATGCCCCACAACCAGGTTTCCCCCTCTCCCCTGCCCTTCACGCTGGATCACCCCTACATATTCGCACTGAAAAATCCCAATGATGGCATTTTGAATCAACTTCTCCAGAGTTTTCAGGGAAGTTTCTGCCAGTAAGGTTTCTGTGATGTCAAATAAGGGTTTGAGAACCTGCGCTCTTGCCGCTTCCTGTTTTTGGCGAGCATAGGTGAGAACACGCTGAACGGCTTCCACCAAACCGGCAGTGTTTTCAAAAGGTTTGAGAATGAGCCCATCAACGCCCCGATACAACGCCTGAATGGCGGTGTCCACCGTGCCAAACCCGGTCATCACCAGAACTGCCAGATCGGGCTGTAGAGCCTTACCGCGCTCAATGAGTTCAAAGCCATCCATCACAGGCATGCGAATATCGGTTAGCAGTAAATCCACACGATGGACTTCGAGAATCTTCAAAGCCTCGAAAGGGTCTGTGGACGCCAACACCTGAAAGGAAGCCCTCTCAAGCAAGCGCTGGCATAACTTCACAATACTTCGATCATCATCCACTACCAGAATGGTGGGTGTGGTCATAGGCTTACCTCAAATTCATCTTCCCCCATATCATTTTACAACGCTTTCTAAAAGGAAATTTTCATCCATTATCCCCCAATCATGTGTTATAGACAAGTAAAAACCCGGAGAAGTTTATAAAAAAAGCCGCTTGTGCGGCTTTGTGAGTGCGCTGGGTGGGAGTTGAACCCACACGCCTCGCGGCACATGGCCCTCAACCATGCCTGTCTGCCAATTCCAGCACCAGCGCGTGCGTGTCTGTATTATAATCGGCTCTGGTTGAATGTCAAGCAAAATCCAGCAATAGAGAGGTTGCCATGCCAATTGTACTTGATGCCATGGGAAGCGATCGTTACCCCGACCCTGAAATTGAAGGGGCTATCACTGCAGCCCTGGAATTGGGTGAAGAAATCATCCTGGTAGGGAACGAAGAAATTGTGCGTCCCAAACTGGAAAAAGCCAACACCCGCAATGCCCCTGTTCGGCTCGTCCATGCCCCTGATGTGCTGGAAATGACCGATAAACCCGTTGAAGGTGCAAGGAAAAAACCGCGCAATTCTATGGCTGTCGGAATGGAACTGATCAAATCCGGCGAAGCCAGCGCCTTTGTTACCGCGGGAAACACTGGTGGGGCAAATTTCATTGCCCTGCGTACCCTGGGACGTATCCGCGGTGTCTCGCGTCCGCCACTTACCGCGGTCTTCCCCACCCGTAAAGGCTTTTGCGTGGTTTGTGATATCGGTGCGAATGTGGATTGCCGTCCGGAATTTCTGGTTGAATTTGCCGTGATGGGATCTATCTACGCACAAAAAATGCTCGGAATTGAGCGCCCGCGCGTAGGACTGCTTTCCAATGGCGAAGAAGCCTCCAAAGGCAATCAACTGGTGCACGATACTTATCCGCTGTTGGAGAAAACCCGCCTCAACTTCATTGGCAACGTGGAAGGAAAAGAAATTTTTCAGGGTGATGTGGACGTAGTGGTTACCGATGGCTTTGTCGGTAATGTGATGCTGAAATCAGTAGAAGCCGTCAGCAAACTGTTGATTGACATGCTGACAGAACAAATCAAGTCTTCCCCTATCACCATGCTGGGCGGATTGCTGGCGAAGCCTGCCTTCCGCAAACTGAAAAAGATGATGGCGCCCGATGAAGTGGGAGCGGCACCCTTACTGGGAATCGACGGTCTGGTGTTTGTGGGACACGGGCGCTCCAATGCTCGGGCGATTTACAGCGCTCTCAAACTGGCACATCAAGCCGTTCAGAAAGACTTGCTCGGCGCCCTGCGCGATGCTATTCAGCAGGAACTTTCATCTACCCCACCCACTGAATAATACCTACAGGGAGTATCTGAATCCATGAACGTTCTTCGTGATGAGAAAAAAGTCCAGCGTAATCAGAAAATTGGACAATACACGTCTTTCGTTGCACTGGCAGTTCTGGTCGGCGGGTTTGTGCTGGCTTTGAACCAGATCATTGCTTCTTTCAAAGACCCAGCCATCATGACAACACCAGAGAGCGAGAGATATCTTACCCTTTCCTATGGCGCAATGTTTGTTGGGCTGATTCTGACCCAAATCAGTCTTTACTTTGGCAACCGGTTTGGCAAAATTCCTCTGGATGAGGCGATTACTTCCAGTCTCAAAGGGCTGGATGACCGCTATCATCTTTACCACTATCAAGGGCCTGTATCACATTTGCTGATTGGCCCTTCGGGTATCTGGTTGCTGGTTCCTTTTTACCAGAAAGGATTCATCACCTTTGAGAAAAACCGTTACCGCCAGCATGGTGTCTCATGGTTAGCCCGACTATTTGGTCAGGAAAGTATAGGAAGGCCTGAACTGGATGCTGAAGCCGCGCTGATGGACTGGGACAAGTTTGTCAAGAAAACCCTGTCTGATGAACAATTGCCCCAAGCCAATGTAGTCCTGGTGTTCACCCACCCCGATGTGCAACTGGATCGAATGGACAATGCCCCCTATCCTGCTGTGCATGTAGAGAAATTGAAGGACTTTGTAAGAAAGCGGGCTAAACAGCAGGTGTTCCCGCCAGAACAGATACAAAAAATTATTGAGGTCTTGCCATCTGAATAAAACAGATGCCTCCCGCTTTTGAAAGCGGGAGGCATGCTTTCACGGAAACCCTTATAGGACTATGAACGCGCAGAGGAAGATACACCGGCTTTGAGCAAACGTACTTCCTGAGGGGTAAGGTAGCGCCACTCACCCGGTTTCAAATCGCCCAAGAGCAAACTTCCAATTCGAATACGAATGATCCGCAAAACCGGTAAACCGGTCAACCGTCCCATCTCGCGGATCTGGCGCTTTCGCCCTTCTCGCAGAATCACCCGTAACCATGCCCCTTTTCCAGCAACACCTTCCACCCGTACCTGCGCTGGCGCCGTACGATAGCCATCTTCCAGGACCACCCCATGTCGCCAGGCTTCCAACTGACGCTCATCCGGGCGTGTGCCAACCAGCACACGGTACTCTTTCTCGTGCCCGTAACGCGGGTGAGTGAGGCGATTCGCCAGTTCGCCGTCATTGGTGAGTAAAATCAATCCTTCGCTTTCGTAGTCCAGCCTGCCCACCGAGAATAAATGTCCTTCCACCGGCACTAAATCGCGCACGGTCGGTCGGGGGTCTTTATGTACTTCCACATCCGAAAGGACCCCCTGGGGTTTATGCAACATGATATATACCGGTGGGGGTTGGAGAGGGATTTTCTGTCCATCCACAAGAATCTGATCCCGGCTGGGGTCGGCTTTCGAACCCAACACTGCTGTTTGTCCGTTGATTTTTACCCTACCCGCCAGAATCAATTCCTCACAGGCACGACGTGAGCCGTAACCTGCACGTGCAAGGATTTTCTGTACCCGTTCTTCTGCCATATGGTCTTCAGTCCTTCAAAATCAAATTTTCCTGTTTGGAAGTTTCTTCTTCTTGCTGATCGTAAGGGGGTAAGTCCTTCAAGGAAGATAATCCAAAATGTTGGAGAAACTCGCTGGTCGTCCCATACAGAATGGGACGTCCGGGAGCCTCTGCCCGACCAACTTCTTCCACCAGCCCCTTGTTTAACAGACTCTTTAAGACTCCATCACTGTTGACGCCGCGAATGGCGTCAATTGCCGGGCGAGTAATCGGCTGACGATAGGCAATAATTGCCAGGGTCTCCAGCGCCGCACGGCTCAGGCGGGCTGTGGCTTCCAGTCCAAGGAAACGCTCTACTGCCTCTGCTGTATGCGGGGCAGTAGTCAACTGCACTCTACCAGAATGCCATTGCAGGCTTAGCCCACGCCCCTGCTGATAAGTTTGCTGCAGTGCCTGCAAGGCTTCTTCCACCATTTCTACCGGCACTTCCAGCGCCTGAGCCAGTTGCGTTGAAGTAACCGGACCGGGAGCGACAAAAAGCAGGGCTTCCACCATCGGCAGGATTGGGCTTACAGGATTGTTAAGAGTCTGTTTTTCACTCATGCTATAATTGGTTGTCATCAATTTATGGTTATGTTATGAGCAAAGCGATGAAAAAAATCCTTCTGTTTTTTGGCTTGTGTATTACGTTGAGCCTGGCTTGCAACCTTCCTCAACGCGTTCAACCCACTCTATCCTCTGTATCCACTCCCTCTACTTCGCTGGAAGGCCAACTGGCTCAAGCCCTGAATGAATTGGCAACCACTGGCAAGGTCACCTTAACCATTACGGAAGAACAAATCGCCGCTTTTGTCCGCCAGCAATCTTCAACTTCTGAAAACAACCTGCAAAATCTTCAGGTTGACTTTCAGGAAAATCGCATTCGACTTACCGGCACAACCTCTACGGGTATTATGAATTCACAGGTAGAGGTGATTTTTGAACCCTATGTCTCGGCAGGTGCCCTGCAAATGCAAGTAGTCTCCGCCAAGATTGGGTCTCTGCCGCTTCCTGAAAAGACCGTCAACGCCATCAGCCAGGTTGTCAACGAACGCATCCAACAACTAACCACTATCCAGGGTAAGCCGTTGAACATCGAGGAAGTCCGGGTAGAAGATGGACAACTTTCTATCACAGGCTCCCTACAGTAATTCCTTCGAGGCAGGATTATACCTGATTATGAGGTTCTTGACATCTTTCCGCTCTACTCTGCGCATCAATCTGATGGGATGGATAGTCCTGCTGTTTGGATGGATTTTAAGCGCCTGTTCTCTCAATCCCGGTACCCCGGTTGAGAATTACACCGTGCAGATTGTGGTGGATGGACAGGCTCTATCTTTGCAAGTGCCCGCAGGAACAACCGTACAAAATGCCATAGAGAAAGCCGGCGTTGCTCTCGAAGCGCTGGATCGGCTGGAACCGCCAGGCTATACTGTGCTGAAAAATGGGGAAAGCGTGCGAGTCATTCGCGTGCGCGAAGAATTGAAGGTGGAGGAAATCACTATTCCCTTTGACAGTCAAACAGTACAGAATGAGTCGCTTCCGGAAAACCGCACGATGATCATTCAGGCAGGGAGCAATGGAAAACTGGAGCGCACGATTCGTATCCTCTACGAAGATGGACAGGAAGTTTCGCGCAGTGTGGTGAAAGAAGTACGCATTGTTGAGCCGCGCCCCGAAATCAAGATGGTAGGGGTTCAGCGTCCCTTCACACCCACCAGCATTCCGGGACGGTTGGTGTACCTTTCGGGCGGCAATGCCTGGCTTATGGAAGGAAACACCGGCAACCGGCGTCCGTTGGTCACCAGTGGC
This sequence comes from Anaerolinea thermophila UNI-1, assembly GCF_000199675.1. GTDB lineage: Bacteria > Chloroflexota > Anaerolineae > Anaerolineales > Anaerolineaceae > Anaerolinea > Anaerolinea thermophila. The sequence continues at coordinate 1,300,501 of NC_014960.1, read as the reverse complement.
GATTTAGACGGACGCATCTTTTCTCTTTCTCCCAACAAAGAATGGTTGCTCTTTACGCGGCGTTCTTCCACAGAACCGGGAAAGGAAATTAACACCTTGTGGATGCTTAACCTGACCGACTCTGAAGCCCAACCGGTCAACTTGAGGGCAAAGAACATCATTCACTTTGCCGATTGGGTTCCAGGACAGGGGCTGAGCATCACTTACTCAACCGTAGAGCCGCGCACCACCGCGCCGGGATGGCAAGCCAATAATGACCTGGTCCTAACCCGTTACAGCCCCAGCGGAATCATTCTGGAAACCACCACGCTGGTAGAAGCAAACTACGGGGGGGCTTTTGGTTGGTGGGGCACCCAGTTTGCCTGGTCTCCGGATGGGGCTTTGCTGGCATATGCTCAACCCAACGTCGTTGGGCTGGTAAATCTGGAAACCGGGGAACTCACTCCACTGATAAAAATTACCCCCTATCAAACACGTTCGGACTGGGCATGGGTGCCTGCACTTGCCTGGTCACCCAATCATCAGGTGCTGTACACGCTGACACACGCACCACGCCCAGGGCAGGATAATGCCGAAACTTCCCCGTATTTTGACTTAAGCGCTTATATAGTCAATAGTGGTACACTCATCAAGATTGTGGAAAAATCCGGAATGTTCTCTTATCCTGTGGTCTCGCCACGCAATACAGACGGAAGTTATCAGGTGGCTTATCTGAACAACATCTCCAGCGAACAGGGAGACAGTGGACGTTACCGCCTGGCTGTTATGGATCGAGATGGCTCCAACAACCAGCAAGTTTTCCCGGAAGAAGGGAAACTTGGGCTGGATCCTCAGGAAGTGGTCTGGTCTCCAGAACCATTTGAAGATGGAACGTATCGTCTGGCGGTCATCTACCAGAAGAACCTGTTCCTCGTGCACCCTCAAACCGGTGAAGCCCTTCAAATCACCGGAGATGGATTAATAGAAAAGGTGGATTGGTAATGATGCGCATTTTAGTTACCGGCGCCGCCGGATTCCTTGGTTCTCACTTATGTGATCGTCTAATTAAGGAGGGGCATTTTGTCATCGGAATGGACAACTTCATCACGGGCAGCCCGGACAACCTGGCTCACCTGGCTGGAAACCCGAATTTTTTGTTCATTCGCCATGACGTATCAAATTTCATTTTTGTGCCCGGCAAGGTCGATGCGGTGCTTCATTTTGCCTCACCCGCGAGTCCGAATCCCAATTCCCCCTATGGGTACACCAATCTGCCTATTCAGACTATGAAAGCTGGCGCACTGGGAACCCATAATACGTTGGGAGTGGCACGCGCTCATCGGGCTAAATATCTGCTGGCTTCTACCAGCGAAATTTACGGCGATCCTCTGGAGCACCCTCAAAAAGAAAGTTACTGGGGGCACGTGGATCCGATTGGGGTGCGTTCCGTGTATGATGAAGCCAAACGCTTTGCCGAAGCCTTAACCATGGCATATCACCGCTACCACGGCATTGATACCCGCATTGTGCGCATTTTTAACACTTATGGGCCCCGAATGCGCCTGGATGATGGACGGGTCGTGCCAAATTTCATCCAGCAAGCCCTGCGCCACGAACCGCTGACCATTTACGGCGACGGCTCACAAACGCGCAGTTTCTGTTACGTGGATGACCTGATTGAGGGGATCTACCGTTTACTTCTCTCTGATGAGCACAACCCCGTCAATATTGGGAATCCCACCGAGACGACTATTCTTGAATTTGCGCAAACTATCAACCAAATTGTAGGAAACCCGGCAGGGGTTGTTTTCCAACCTGCCTCGCGGTTAGGGGATGACCCACAGCGACGTCAACCTGATATTACTCGTGCAAGGCAGATTTTAAAATGGGAACCGAAAATATCTTTAGCCGAAGGCATTCAGCGAACCATTCCATATTTCAGTCAAAAGATGGGGCTTTCTTCATGATTTTGTCCAATCCACGAGAACGTGAGCGTTTTCTCAAGTTTGCCGTCGTGGGCGTTATCGGCGCGATCGTGGATTTTGGGCTGTTCAACCTCTCTATTGCTTTTCTGGGGATGCCGGCCGTCTGGGCAAGCGCGCTTTCATTCACTGCTGCTGTCATCAGCAACTTTACCTGGAACCGTTTCTGGACATACCCGGACTCTCGAAGCAAGCAACTCTCACAACAACTGGCACAATTCGCTCTGGTCAGCGCAATTGGATTGGGAATTCGCATCCCCATGGTAGCGACACTGGAAATCCCAATGATCAACCTGTTTACCCGCATTTTGCCACGTTCCTTCATTTTTACCCCCACTTTTGCGGGACACAATGTCACCTTGGCAATTGCCGTGCTGGTAGTGATGATGTGGAACTTCTTTGCCAATCGCTTCTGGACATATAATGATGTAAACTAAAGATATGTCCGAGCATCCTTCATTCGAGATTCCTGAGCCAAAAGATTACCTGCTGACCCGTACAGTCAAATCGCTCAAAGAACTGGTCGATCTGGTTAGCGGCAAAGCCTTCCAGTCCGAAGTCAACCGCGAAGACGCTGGACTGGCAGAGATCATGCCGTTTCCATTCCTGGCACTGGTCGGTCAGCAGGAAATGAAACTGGCACTTTTGCTTGCTATCATCAACCCCCTGGTGAATGGGGTGTTGCTTATTGGACCGCGCGGAACGGGAAAGACCACCACTGCCCGCAGTTTGATAGACCTGCTCCCGGAGGTGCAGCGCAGCACCTGTTTTTACGGATGTCTGCCAGAAGATATTGAACAGGGTGGAATGGATGCGGTTTGTCCTGATTGCGCCAAGAAATACGCCGAAGGCATCCCTCTCACTCGGACGGACCGAGTTCGCCTGATTGAATTGCCTCTAAACGCCAAACTGGAAGATGTGGTGGGCGCCCTGGATGAACACGCTCCCGGACACCTGCGCATGCGCATTCGCCGGGGCATTCTGGCTCAGGCTGACCAGAATGTGCTGTATGTGGATGAAGTCAACCTGCTAAGCGATGACATCATCAACGCCATTCTGGATGCGGCATCTTCGGGAACCTATACTCTGCGGCGCAATCTGGTGGCTGCAACCTACCGCTCGCGATTCACTCTGGTAGGTTCGATGAACCCTGAAGAAGGCAACCTCAGGCCTCAAATCATGGATCGTTTCGGGCTACGGGTGGTCGTACACGGGTTAGATAACCTTGACGAGCGATTGGAAGCCTACCGCCGCGCTCGCGCGTACCGGCTGAATCCCCGCGCAACCGTTGCCCAGTATGCTGAAGAAACTGCCCAGGCACGAGCCGAGATTCAGGTAGCGCGTTCCCTCTTGTCCAAAGTAGAGATTCCTACCGAGGTCGCCCGCGCGGGTTCAGAACTGGTAAGACAATTTCAGGTGGAGTCCCTCCGAGCAGAGATTACCCTGTTTGAAGCCGCCCGCGCCTATGCCGCCGCGGATGGAAGAACCACTGTAACCATGGAAGACATCAAGATGGTGGCGCCCATGGCTTTGCGCCTGAGACGCTCTGCCTTCATGATACAATACTTCCGGGAGCAATCCCGCGAAGAAGAAGAAATGCGAAAAATTCTCGATACATTATCCTGAGTTTGGCACGGGAGGTGCATGTATGGCAAAATCCGCTTCTCAACCTGTTGCCCTGAATCCGGACACGTTAACCCCTGCTACACCGGCAGAGTTCTTAACACGAGGATGGTTATACTACGCCCGTGGAAATTACAAAGCCGCTGAGGAAGACTTCCGAAAGGCACTGGAGACCAATGCGAACGATCCGGAAGCCTTGTATGCGCTGGGATTGAATCTGCTTGCCGCAGGACGCTCTCAGGAAGCCGTTGAGATATTTGAGAAAGCCTCAAACGCGGCAGGTGCCATTGATGACCACGTGCGCGCATCAATGATTCAACGTCTGATCAAGGGACACATCAACCGCATCCGCACGGGTAACTGGAATCTGGATCGGTAAAAACCTATGTCTCGCACAACCATCAGCCATCGTGAGCGCCTTGAAACCTGTCTATCCGGCGAGATTCCTGACCGTGTGCCGGTAGCCCTGTGGCGTCACTTTCCTGTTGACGATCAGACCCCCGAAGGGCTTGCGGCGGCAACGGCGGCTTTCCAACGGTTGTATGACTTCGACTTCATCAAAGTAACCCCTGCCTCATCGTTCTGCCTGAAAGATTGGGGCGCAGAAGACGAATGGCGCGGTCATCCGGAAGGCACACGGGAGTACACCCGCCGGGTTATTCAACAACCTGAAGACTGGGCTAAACTCCCCTTGTTGGATCCAACCAGCGGGCATTTGGGAGACCAGATTCATTGTGTGCGCATCCTGACCGCCGAATTTGCCCCGCATACCCCGGTGGTGCAGACCATCTTCAGCCCTTTGGCGCAAGCCAAAAATCTGATTGGGCAAGAGAACCTGCTGATTCACCTGCGTCGTTACCCCGAAGCCTTACACGCCGGCTTGGAGCGCATCACTCAGGTAACCATTCGCTTCATCGAAGAACTGCGTAAAACTGCCATTGACGGGATTTTTTATGCCGTTCAACACGCCCAATACGGGCTTCTTTCTGAAGAAGAGTTTGAGACATTTGGGCGGTATTACGACTTGCGCGTTCTGGAAGCCGTCAAAGGATGGTGGTTGAATATCATCCACCTGCATGGGAATGAGGTAATGTTCAACAAAGTGGCAGACTATCCATGCACAGTGCTCAACTGGCATGATCGTCAAACGTCTCCATCGCTCAGCGAAGCCAAACAAACGTATTCCGGGGTGATTTGTGGAGGCTTGCGTCAATGGGAAACCCTGGTACTGGGTACACCCGAAGCAGTATTCGAAGAAGCCCGCGAGGCTATTCTGTCCACCGAAGGGGAGCGCTTCATCCTGGGTACAGGTTGCGTGTTGCCCGTGATAGCCCCTAATGGGAATATTCTGGCAGTGCGGCAGGCAGTCGAGCAAATCTCTCCCCCATGAGGTGTGGCTTGTGAGCAATCCGAGAATTATCAGTGGTAAAGCGCGTGGAACGCGTCTGAAGAGTGTGCCGGGAGATATCACCCGCCCGATCACCGACATGGTGAAAGAGGCACTGTTCAATATCCTCGGCGGGGATATTTACGGCGCAACGTTTCTGGATATGTTTGGTGGAACAGGAAGCGTCGGCATTGAAGCCCTCAGCCGCGGCGCGAATTTCTGCCGTTTTATTGATTTACACCGCGTGGCTGTCCAAACCATCCGCACTAATCTGGAGCTGACCCGTTTGCAGGAACGCGCTCAGGTACTACAGGGAGATGCTTTCACGCTGCTGAGTCGTCCTGCAGACCGGCAATTTGACTATATTTTCATCGCTCCACCCCAATACAAAGGGTTATGGGAAAAAGCTCTCGCTACAGTGGACAATCACGTCGAATGGCTTTCCGAAGACGGCTGGGTAATTGTCCAAATCGACCCCGTAGAATATTCGCCTCAGTCCCTCCAACACCTGGAGGAATTCGAACAACGGCGGTATGGGAACACGCTGCTGATCTTCTACGAACGCAAAAGTGAAGAATCCCCTTCTTCCGAATGAAAATGCACCATTAATTGCTCATTTTCATAACGCGAGATTGCCCAAAATGGAGGATCCCCCTGTTGCCATGCCAGAACACGGGGCAGGATTTGGGGAAGGTCCTCTACCAGAGGGAGTTTTTGCACATCTTTCCAGGACACCCATTCCAGAGTTCCTTCTTCAGACTGCCAGGAAAATTTTTCTCTGACCTCGCCACGAAAGACAAAAATACACACCCCCGTATCTGCCTGAACGTCCACCATAAGCACCCCTATGCCATGAAGTCGTACATTTTCCACACCGGCTTCTTCCCTTAACTCTCTTTTTGCCGCCGACAATGGATCTTCTCCATGCTCAACATGACCTCCCAAACCATTGTAACGATTTGCCCACAAACGCTTGGTCGGCGCACCTCTGATGAGCAATATTTCCTCACCATGCACCAGGAAAATGAGTGTACGCGGGATGACTTTATAGCGAGGCAAATGGACTCCCTGATCTGAAGCAGGCATTCTTCACCTCCAAAGATTAACACAGCCCGGTAAAATTCCCGGGCTGTGTCGTGACTTGCTGAAACAAGGTTATTTCCCTAACAGAGCACGCACTTCCGGTAAGCGTCCGGCGCTGCCGAGTTTTTCATTCTTGTGGGCAATGAACTTGGCGTACTCTGCCATGAAAATCTTGCCAATCGGACGCATGTCAATTTCTTCGGGATGATCGCGGAAGTATTCACGATGGACGCGCGTCCACACCAGACGTCCATCAGTGTCAATATTCACCTTGGTGACACCCAATTCAGCCGCGCGTCGGAACTGATTCTCATCCACCCCTTTGGCGCCTTTCAGGTTGCCACCCGCGCGGTTAATTCGCTCCACTTCTTCCTGGGGCACCGAAGAAGACCCATGCATGACCAGAGGGAAGCCCGGCAGGCGCTTCTGGATTTCCGCCAGCACATCGAAACGCAAAGTTTGATTACCTGTGAACTTGAAAGCGCCGTGGCTGGTGCCAATAGCTACTGCCAGAGAATCGCACCCGGTGCGCTCAACAAACTCTTTGGCGTTGTCGGGGTCGGTGAGTTTAGCATTGGATTCATCCACGCTCACATGCTCTTCCACACCCCCTAACTGCCCAAGTTCGGCTTCCACCACAATGCCACGGGCATGGGCGGCTTCAACCACCCGGCGGGTAATGGCAATATTGGTTTCGAAATCCTCATGGCTGGCATCAATCATTACCGAGGAATAAAAACCGCTCTCGATAGCATCCATGCAGGTCTCTTCATCGCCATGATCAAGATGCACTGCAAAGATAGCATCAGGGAAAATCTCATCGGCTGCGCGGATAATGGCTTCGAGCATGCGCTTATCGGTGTATTTGCGCGCTCCCTTGCTGATCTGGATAATGAACGGAGCCTGACTTTCAAGATTGCCCCGGAAAAGCCCCATGCATTGTTCCAGGTTATTGATGTTGTATGCGCCAATGGCATATTTACCGTAGGCGGCTTCGAATAATTTTTTCGTGGTAACAATCATCTCTCTACTCCTTCTAAAGGTCAACTCAAGAACATGGGCACGCCCATGAAATCCTTGACACGCGGACGGTACTGTTCAATATCATAGAACGAAGCGACATCCACTCGTTTCTTTCCCGCCAGCACCATTTCCACCGGAACAGTGGTGTACTTACCGCCATGGAGAGCCACCATCTTGCCGGTCTCATTTCGGCGAATCAACTGAATTGCCAGATTGCCGAAGGACATCGCAACCATACGGTCGAGTGAATCGGGCGCGCCGGAGCGCATCAGGTAACCCAACTGCTGGTACATGATGTTTTGCCCGGTGATCTTCTTAATCATCTCAGCGGTAATCAGACCAATACCACCCAGTTTGCGATGTCCATAGGCATCGGCTTCACCGGATTCGATAATCTCGCCACCTTCCATGATTGCACCTTCGGAAATGGTCATGATGGCATAATTCGAGGGATTATTGCGCTTATCTTCCAGCAGGAAATTCGCCAGTTTCTCGATATTGAAGGGCACTTCACTGATTATCGCTCGATCCACATAAGCAAGGTAGGCACTGATCAAACTGGTTTCACCAGAATTACGTCCAAACAGTTCAATTACGCCAATTCGTTCATGGGAACCAACACTGGTGCGCATGTTGGTAATGAACTCGACTGAACGGGTAACCGCTGTGGAGAATCCGATACAGTAATCGGTGCCGAAAACATCGTTGTCCATAGTTTTAGGAATGGCAACCACCGGAACCCCTTCACGGTGCAAACGCACCGCGAATGACAGCGTATCATCGCCACCAATGGGCACCAGCACGTCAATTCCCAGATGAGAAATGACCTTCATAACATAATCGGTGTAATCCATATCCTCAGAGTCTTTGATAGGCTTTCCCCATTTTGAATTTTTCAGGAAATCAGGGGTGCTTTTTGGTGAAACTTTCTGAGGATTGGTGCGCGAGGTATGCAGGAAGGTACCGCCTGTACGGTCAATCGTACGAACCGAGTCGCGCGTCAATTCCTTAATGTAATAATCATGGGTGGAAGGCTCATCCAGATTGTAATTTAACAGACCACCCCAACCGCGGCGAATTCCAAGGACACGATAGCCCATTTCAAATGCGCCCATCGCCACGGACTTAATGGCAGGGTTCAATCCAGGGACATCCCCACCGCCTGTTAAGATACCAATCGTTTTTGTCATGCAGTCCTCCTGTGATGGTAATGATGAGAAAAATTATGCCTCCGCTTCGAGAATAGGCACCTGGAAGGTGATGCGCGCCCCACGTCCAATACCTGCATCAATTTCCATGTAGCCTCCCAAAAGTTCAACTCGTTCGCGGATAAGTTTCAGCCCTAAAGAACTCGATTTTTCCACAGCCTCCGGGTCAAAGCCTTTGCCGTTATCACTTACCGAAACGCGCAAAGTGGTATCATCAGCCACAAGACTTACCGTAATCTGCACGCGCGGCGACTCCTGATTGTGACGGTATGCATTGCCAACCAGTTCCTGAATGGCACGGAAAATCATCACCTCAAGGAAGGATTGGTAGCGCCGCTCACTGCCCTTGATATTGATGTTAATATCACAGCCAGTCTGTTCTTTGAGACTTTCCAGATATCGTTTGATGGTTGGGAACAATCCCAAGTCGTCCAGCATCATCGGACGTAACTCAAAAATGAACGTACGCACCTGCTTGAAGGTACTGGTTGCGGCGTCTTTCAGGCTTGCCATCTCTTCTTTAGCGCGAGCCTGGTCAATATCCAGCAAGCGGGCAACAATTTCCGTCTGGACGATGAAATTGGAAAGCGCCTGAGCAGGCCCATCGTGCATCTGGCGGGAGAGGCGTTGACGCTCTGCCTCCTGGGCATTAATTACCATCTCCAGCATGGCAGAACCGCTTCCAGAATACCCTTTTCCGGAAATTTTGCCCCCCCTGCCCGCCATCGGAAGTATTTGACGAACCTTTTCAATTAACGTGACATACCGCCGGAGTGCTTCTTCATCGTTCTGAAGTTTATCCAGTTGACCGCGCATCACCAGCAGACGCTGTTGCGCATCCAGGGCGGCATTGTATGCCATTTTGATGTCGCTACGGGGCATGGTGTCAAATTGCGCCTGTACCTGTTGGAGATGCGCCGTGATGCTGGCATTGCGCTGCGTCAATTTCGCCAGTTCTGCCTGGCTCTGAGTTAACATAAGGGAAACCTCTTTCAAGGTACGCTGAGCCTGTTCATACTCATTGTCAAGTTCCTTTAAGAAGGCTTCCCACGGATTTTCTTCTACTCCGGCATTGGGGACCTGAAGTGCCATAGGTATTTCTCCTGCTCTTGATATAAGGGCACGTTCAAACGTTCATAGTATACTATGAGTGGTTTATACAGGCAAATCATTCTCTTCTCGCTCAAACTGTTCTGCTCTGCTCCAATTCTATACCATGAAGCGATTTTGGGTCACCTTTCTTTGGTTTCTACTTGTCCTTGGTGGATATTATCTTTTTCATAAGCCCGTGTCCCCTGATGAAATCCGGAGTATCTTTCAGGCTGTTTTCGCCATTCTTACCGCTGGTGGCATGATCGCATTGTGCGGCACAAGCGGTGCCCTTCTTCTTCCCCGCTCTACGTCTGGAGGACTGTCTCACTGGGCTATTGAAACAGCACTGGGAGCAGGAATTTGGGGAATATTCTGGCTTGGCATCGGGTTAACCATAGGGTATTCCACCTGGCTTTTCTGGATACCCTTTCTTCTTTTTTTTCCTCTTCATAAGTGGACACGGGAATGGTTTGCGTCCTTAAAGTGGAACGACAGTTGGAAACTTACTTCTCGATTTGAAAAAGTGCTCGGAGGTATTGCTCTTCTATTAGTTCTTGTTCAACTCTGGATTGCTCTGGCCTCCCCGGCAAAATATGACGCTTTAACCTATCATCTAGCACTCCCTCAACAATATTTAAGATCCGGAAAACTTCTGGTTGTACCCGAGAACCCGTACTGGGGACATCCGCAACTGGCCGAGATGCTGTACACCTGGGCAATGGAATTGTTTAATCCCCAAAGCGCAACGGTGTTCTCGTGGATGATGGCTGTGGTATTCTGGCTGGGTTTGTGGGGATGGAGCAAAGAAATCCTCAAAGAATTGTTCCCTACTTCATCCAATCAAGCGGGGGGGATCATTGCCCTTATAGCCGTTCTCAGCGGCGCATCCACCCGCTGGATGAGCGCCTGGGCATATACCGACCTGTTTTCGGCACTGTTTGGATTTGCCGCATTCAGCATGTTCTGGACATGGTTGAAAAACCGACAGATTCGCTGGTATTTCTGGATGAGTGTGTTTATTGGGCTGGCTGTCGGTGTGAAATACACCTCTGGGATTCTTGCCCTGGCGCTCTTCCCGGCAGTTTGGTTCTTCTCAACGGAAAAGCGGCGCTTCATGGGGACTTTCGTTTTGGGAGGGATCATTGCACTGGCAACCTTCCTGCCCTGGATGCTGAAAAACTGGACTTTGACCGGTAACCCCCTTTACCCTTATCTTTTTCCCACAGCAGAATTTTCTGCCTGGCGGTTAAGCGCTGCGAATCAACCCCCCGAGTCTGTGAACTGGCTGGTGCGTCTTTTTGCGCCCATCACCTTCACCTGGATGGGCGTGGACGGTGCGGCTGGTTCAGCAACGGATATTGGGCCCTTGCTGGTGTTGTTTGCTCTGCCGGGATGGTGGGCAATTCGCCGTACACCACTCGGTAAACTCAGCGGATGGTCCTTTCTCCTCCTATGGCTAATTGTGGGATTGGCAGGTGCCCGTTATGAACACCTTCAGCAGACTCGTCTCTACTTTGCCCTGCTCCCGCTGATTGCCCTCAACGCAGGGATAGGATGGGAATGGTTACAGGAAGTCCGCTGGCGGGAAGTGCGGTTATCCAGACTTGGCGCCGTCCTTGTCCTTCTGGTCAGCGGGCTGGCTCTCTGGCAGGACAGTTTCATGCTGGTACGGTCTCAAGCCATTCCCGTTGTACTGGGCACAATTTCCCCACAAGAGTATCTGGAAAATCAAACCGGCGTTTATTTTCTTGCCATGCAGGAACTCAAAACCCTGCCTGAAGGTTCCAGAGTGCTCTTTCTGTGGGAAGCCCGCAGTTTTTATGCGCCGGATTTCTGCACTGCCGACCCATGGATTGACCGCTGGAGGGCAGATTATCATCAATTGGCAAGCCCTCGAAAAGTCCTGGAAGCATGGAAAAACCAGGGCTTTACCCATCTTCTCATCCACAAGACCGGCATGGAATTTATGCGGGGTGCTGACCGCGCCATGTTGCCCGGGGATTGGAAAGCCTTCGAGGATCTTCTGAAAATGCTCCCCTCCGCACAGCCACTGGCTGGTGGATATTACTGGCTGATTCCACTCACCCCCTAGCGCCAGCGATACACACACATATTTTCACCCCCCGCCCTGGGAGAAAACTTTCCCCGGCTCTGATAAACCAGTGGTTTTCCCTCAGCAAGGTATTGATACCATCCCGGAAAGGTAACCAGGTAATCCACCTGTTGCTGGTCCAGGTAAGCCCGTAAACGGCTTTCGTCCCGAATGAAGGGAATCACTTCAGGGGAGACCAATCCAGCCAGATCGACCAGCCGGCGCTGAGCGAAATAGCCCACAGCCCCAATATCGTGAACCGCAATCAGGGCATTGGGGGGAGTATTCGCCGCCAACCAGTATGCCGTTTCAACCATCTCGCTTTCAATAATCGCTACATCGGTGGCGTAGGCTTGCGCTCCAAGCAGGACAAATCCAAGGGTGACCCCCAGCATACTGCCCAGCCACACCCGGCTGAGCACCCATCCCCAGCGGCTCTGATTGAGACTTCTAACCACCTGTGCCGTACCGATCAATCCCAGAACAAAATAGACTGGCATGGCTGGCATGAGGTAACGTCCATGTTGATAGGTCACCGGAAGACGCAAAGCATACAGAGCAACGTATCCAAGAACCCAGACGGAAGCCAGAAGAAAAGCAACGTTTTTGTTTTTCCAAGCCTGGTAGATTCCCCAGAGAAAACCGGGAAGCAACAAACCGCTCCCCCCTACCAGCATAACGCCAAAAGAGCGCAGAAAACGCAAGAGCAGTGGGCGCTCATATAAAACAGCGTATTCAGCCTGTTTGGCATAGAAGGTATTAGGGAAAATGCTTCCTGAAAGCAGAAGATTAAATCCCATGTACAGGGTAAACAGCAGTAGAAAACCGGTCAGGAATTTCACCGCATCTCTCCAGCAGGTTTCCCCACGAGAAAATCTCCATAGCCACATCAGAAAAACCGGAGCAATCAGGGTGATAGCATCCGGGCGAACCCAGATCCCCCCGCCGATAAGAATCCCCATCCAGCCCCAGCGGGAACGCGATTCTCCGACGAGCCATAAAACCGCAAGCACCAAACACGCCATGAACGCTGTTTCCATCCCCGAAAGCGCCGCCCAGAGCAAATGCCACTCAAGCCCAAGAAAAATAGCCGCGAAAGGAAAAAAAACACCCGTTTCCCGTTCAAACCATCTCTGTCCGAGAATCATCAATCCAATCAGAGAGCAAACCCCCAGGGAAAACGTCCACGTATATGGTATGCCAGAGGACAAGAAATGCCCCAGTGCCAGCAAAAGTGACCACAAGGGCGCAGTGGAGCCTGCCGAAGGTTGCCCAGGCACAAAAGCCCACTCCCCAATTTTTGCTAAATTGCGAGCGTAGGTTTGATGAATCCATGCATCATCCAGAGGAAAACCGATGCGGTACGTCCGATAACTCATCCAGAGGTAAAGGAAAACACCTGCTCCCACAAGAAGGAGTGCCACAATATTCGACCAACGCCCACGTTCACGGAATAAACTCATAGATGCGCACCCCTTCAACCGTTCCAAAATAATTCAAATCCCTCGTGGTTACCGGATGAAGATACCATTCCGATAAGTATCCAGAATTGTTTTCATCCAAGAGCAAGAAACGCGCTCCGTAACGCCGCCCTGTAGCAAGTACATCCTGCTCATGTCCAAAGGGAATAACAATTGCCGGCCTTCCCGTTGCATAAGTATAACCGGGCGGATTGTTCACCATCACCACATCTTCAGGCTGAGCCAATCGTTGCCGCAACCAGGTTTCCAGGCGAAGCGCCTGCTGGTAAGACTGCTCCCAGCGAATCTCCCTGCCAGACTCTGTGCCAATCACGGTACTTGCATATATCCCCCAGGAGAGCAGGAAAGAAGTTGCCAAGAGCAATCCATACACAAACCGCAGAACATGATGCCCACGCTCCCATTTGCGCCATTCGGACACTTTCCTGACCACCTGTTCAATTCCAACCGGGGCTAATGCCCAAAGCAGGGTTTGAATGCCTGCGCCGGCGTGGAAAAACGATCCATTGATGCCTGCGTAAGGGAACACCAGTGTGAAAACGAGAAAAATCGCCGTCCATATTCCCAAAGCAAAACGGACAGCACTCTGTTTTCTCAAGCACCCCATGCCAATCAGAATAAAAGGAAAGAGAACTATCATCCCCTGCACGGCAATGGTGGTCTGAAGATTTGCCAGGAACGCCTGCCATCGACCTTCCAGATGCGCCTGCCAGCCAGCCTCCAACCAGCGCTGAAAGGTCAATTGGCTGGCAGGATGGAGATACAAATCCTCGTAGCGGGTTACCCACAGGGTCAGCCCATTACCCGGCGGGAAAATGCGTCCAAACACCTCCACGTTACGGAGATACCAACTTCCCATCACCAGGGTATAGCCCACCAGCAACAAGGCAGAACGTTTGAGCATTTGAGTCCCTAACTGGCGGAAGGAAGAACGTGTAAACCATGCTCTACCATTCCACCAGATCAGTCCTCCCAACAGCCAAAGAATGCCATCGGCACGGGTGAAGTGAAGAGCCCCTGCAAGGATGCCAAAAGCCAGCCTAGCGAACCAGTGCTCAAGGGTTACCAGAAGAATCGCTCCCCCTCCCAGAAGCATGACCACCGCAAAAGCATCTGTGGTGGGCAGATAAGGCAAATAAAAAACCGGGAAGAGCGCGAACAAACCACTGAGCCACGCCTTACGCGAATCTCCATGCAAGCGAATTGCCATCGCATAAGTTAAAACCGGCACCAGAGCCGCCAGAAGACAGAAAATTACCTGTACCCCACGGAAGCTGCCTGTCAATCTCCAACCCAAGGCAGAAAGGATTGAAATCAGCGGCATCCAGTAGGTAAAGGCAGGTTGTGGAAGCGTTTCAGGGTTATCCAGATAATTCCACAGGAAAGGTTGTGACCAGCCTTTGCCCTCGGCAAGTTCCCGCCCCATGACAGCATAGTACTCTGCATCCATGTATCCGGGAACACGTTCCAACCACCCGGCGGGGAGCAAAATCAGCAAAGCCAGGATGTACAGAATCAGTCCACCCCAAAGATGATTACGGGAAACGAAAGACATACACCCACAAATCCCGATAGTTCATACGGTTTTCTTCTACGGCATGGCTACGCAACCACACCAGCACGGGATGCTCCCCAAATCCCAAGCGCTGATAATCCTCCACGGCTTGCTGGAAGACCACAAAATACACCCGTCTGGCTCCCTGCACCGCCCGCTGAATATCCGGCTGGGGGAAAATTTGCATGGCTTCCTGCGAACCTCGTGCAAAGGTATCATTGCCGCTCCCGGGAATATCAGCAAGAAACACCTGAGGTAAATCTGGACGGTAATACTTGACCGGAAAGTAACTTAACTTGTTTTCGTGGACAATTAAATCGCCGGGAGTGATGCGGGCTGCCAGTTCATGCGCTACCTGCCGAAAAGGCGCTCGCGGGAAATCCAGGAAATTTGCCTGGACAGGAATGCCAATCAATGCCCCCAGTACAAAGCCAGCCAGAATGATTTTCCCGCCTCCCTGTTGCCACCGTTGAACGATTCCATGTGCTGCCATTGCCAGAAAAGCAAATGAGGAGAGGATGAAACCACGAGGCACAAAGACGGGTTTGAACAGGTAAGACGCCGTAAAAAATAATACCGGAATAACCAGCATCACCACCCAGAGGAAGCCTGTCCACTCACCGGCAACATGCCGCCGTGAAAATTCCCAAGTTACCAGCACGAAAGTTTCCAGAGCAACCAGCGCTCCAATCCAAAGCCAGATGCCGGTCAGGGGAAGTCCGGTTACCCAAACCAGCGGCACCTGCAACCAGTCCACCACCCCGGGACGCCACAACCACCAATCATATTGAATCTTTGCCAGTTGAGTGGGCAGAATGGCTAACCACGGCACAGAGAAGATGGCAATGAGCAGAAATGCTACAACCACCTGAAGCAAGAAATTCCACTTTCGCCGGAATAAAAGATACAAAGGGGCAGGTGCTAACCCCAAAATTGCCACGTTGTGAGTGTACATGGCAACAGTACCGCTAAGGGCTAATCCAATCCAATCGCCTGCCCGGCGAGAAAAGGGTTGATCCTGGCTTTTCCATAAACGAACAAAAAACCATAAAAAGGCAGTTTGGGCAGACAGTAAAAGCGCATAATTGCGAACGTCTTGAGCATGATAGTAGTGGAATGGAGAAATCGCTGCCAGAAAGCCCGCCACCAAAGCCGTGCGAGAATCGCTCATTTCCTGCACCCAGTTCATCAGCAACCCGATTGCCAGCAGAGACAAGAGTATACTGAGTAAGCGGATAAACCAATCTGTATCGGAAATTTGTACCCAATAATGGAGCAGGAAATAATACAGCGGCGGCATGGTATCGGCGGCAGTACCCTGAATGATTTCTGGCAGGGAACGCTGCGCCAGGAAAATGCTGAACACATCGTCATAATGAAAAGGTCGGGAATGAATGCCCAATAAACGTACCGCCAGGGCAATCAGAAAAACACTTGCTTTCCCCAGCCAGGATGACTCTATGCGTTCCAAAACCCGGCTCATCGTTTCCATCCC